>CAYZLT010000370.1:0-3786 GCA_964479175.1 uncultured Solibacteraceae bacterium
CGACTCCGCCGCGCACTCGGCGGCAGTCGCCGGCGGATCTTCCGACAAGTGTTGCTTGAACATGTCGTGCTGACCGCTGCAGGATGTCTCGCCGGTGTCGCCTTCATCGGTCCCATGGTTGGCGTGACGCTGACATTGCTTCCGGAGAATATCAACTTGGTCTACGAACCGGCACTGGACTGGCGGGTCGCCGCGTTCGCCGTGGCGGTCGCAGCCGCATCGGCCATCTGCGCTGCAGCAATCACGACAGCGCGCACACGATTCTCCTCTGCGAGTCCCGCGCTTGGTGACACCAGTCACGTCGCGGGTTCACGAACAAGGCGAGGTCCACAACTGGTCGTGGCAGCCCAAACAGACTTGGCATTCCTGCTTGTGCTGGCAGGATTCCTCTTTGCCACGAGCGTGTCGAGGGCGTGGTCCAACCAGCCTGGTTTTCGCGTGGATCGGGCCGCCACACTCGACGTGATGTACCGCGAGATCACGGGCAGGCAGTCGACGACCGACGTCGCCAACACCCTGCGAACAATTCCTGGCATCGCCGGTGCCGGGTCGTTTGTCTCACCATTTCTCGAAGGCCTGCCTGGCGAGTCATCGTTCCAAACACCAGACACGGCATTGCCAGGGACCGTTGCTCAAGAAGTCAGGCTGGGAAGCGGCGGATTCAGCGCTCTTGGTGTGCGACTTCTTGACGGCCGCGTTCCGAGCGATGCCGAGCTGGATGCGGGTTCGCCGGTACTCGCTGTGAGTGAATCAGTCGCCAAGGCGTTTTGGCCTGGGCAGCCTGCCGTTGGCCAGCGACTCAGGCGAGGGCGGACGGACTACGAGGTCGTGGGCGTCATCGGCGATGCGCGGTTCGAATCGCTGGACCGGCCGCCGACGCCTGCGCTCTACGCTCCTCCACTACCATCCACATTTGGCATGCGGTTTTTCGTGGCATTTGATGACACCAACGCACCATCGCTCAATTTTATTGTGTCGGTGCTCGCCGAGCGCCATCCGGATGTCCTCGTTCAGTCGTTAACGCCGGTCACGCTCTCATTGGCCGATTCCATTCGAACTCGGCGCCTCTCAGCGGCGGCGGCAACAGCCTTTTCGGTGACGGCCACACTTCTGGTGACCGCGGGCGTGCTCGGCCTGGTCGCGATGTCAACGGCCAGGCGCACTCGAGAAATAGGCGTTCGCATGGCACTGGGTTCGACCCGGACCGGTGTGTTCAGCCTGGTGATCAGAGAACAACTGGCGTCGGTCGCAGCCGGCCTGATGCTGGGAGCCATTATCGCCTCTGGGAGCGGCCGGTTCCTTCGAGCGCATCTGTACGAAGTGAGTCCGTTCGATCCCGCGGTGTGGGCGATCACTGCGGTGTCCGTCCTGGCGATCACCACTCTTGGGGCATGGTTTCCAGCCAGGACCGCGAGCCGAATCGATCCCGTGCGAGCGCTGAGGGCTGATGGATAGGACTCTCCATCGTCTGCTGCACATCAACCCAGCCACAACGCTCAGGGCAGAGTGAGCCGCTACACGGACGAGTGGGAGTAATAATCCGGCACCGCTACTGCAACGTCGACGGGCTCCCCAAGGCTGACAAGCGCGGACAGCCAGAATCGCGGCAACGGTAGAGGGACTGTCAGCACCAGGCGATGCACTCGGCTTCGCAACGCTGGATCAACCTTCGCGCGTTGGTACACCATCCGCCAGTCAGCCAACGTTCCTCGGTCGAGCACTTGCGCGAGTGTTTCATCGCTCCGCCAATCAAAGTGTGTGCGATTCCACAGCGCCGACGAGTGGTCAAGCGGAGAAGTCACGGCTCACCATCCAGAACGACACGCGCCACGGCGACCGCCCAATGGCGGCCACGCGTGACGACATGCTCCCAATCGTTCCACGGAGCAGACAACCCACGGTACGAGTGCAGGTCGATCGTCGCCAGATCGGTTGGCGCGGCCGTCGCCAGGCGCTCTGACAGTTCAGAGAGCGGGGATGCACCACCTGGCTGCGCATAGATCGAGTCGAACTCGCGGAGCGCGGCTGTGATCTCAGACTCTCCGATCCGCTCCAGGAGGACGACGGTATCGAGGTAGTCGCGCACCGTGTGACGGGTGATCAGGAGCCACGCCTTGATTCGGGCCATTTCGGGCAAGGTGGGCACTCGAAGTCCGGAGATCTCTTCGGTGTCCAAGGGAACCGTTCGACGAAGTTGTCGCACACCGGTCAACACACCATCCAGTTGACCGAGGATCACAACCGGACGCTGCACACGCGAGGTGTGCCAGCCGGCAGCGTGTTCAAGCGTCGCGAGGACCTCATCAAAGCGTTCGCGCAGGTCCGTCAGAACATGGTCGCCATCCAGACTCACACGGTGTCCGACATGAATAGCCGCGGCAGTGCCGCCCACCAGGACAGAACCCGGGAGCAAGTGCTGAAGATGGCGCTCTGCCGCGAGCAACCGCTCCCAGTCCGGAAGATCAGGCGACGTTGGCACACGGTGATTCTGCCACGGTCCGGGCTGGGGCCGCTTATTGGCTCCGTAGAGGAGCGGCAGACGCCTGGCGGCTCAGCACAAGGCAGTCAGGAACTGCTCGGCAGGCAGGCACCGGACGGTGCCTTCGACGAAGTCGCGTGTGCCGTCGCGCACCACTTGAAACACGAACGGAATCTTGAGTCGCTGCTGAAAGTAGTGGATGGCTGGGTCGATGTTCGTGTCGGCCAGCTTGACCTCCACGGCAAACCAAGGTCGCCCGCCATGGGTCACAAGAAAATCCACCTCGTGGCCGGCGCGGTCTCGCAGGTAGTGCAGGTCAACGTCGTGCCCGTCGGTGTCCCTGAGGTAGTGGGTGAACTTCAAGAGGTGTGATGCGACCAGGTTCTCGAATCGAGCACCAGGGTCGGGCACCAGCGTCCAGTCCCAGAGATAGGCCTTGGGCATGCGACGCAGGCTCCGGACCTTTCGTCCCTCAAACGGGCGCACGCGGAAGACGTGGTACAGCCTGTCCAGGACGTCAATCCAGTGCGTGACCGCGCGGTGACTGACTTCCAGATCCTCGCGCAGGGCGTTGAGCGAGAGGAGCGAGCCCACCCGACTTGGAAGCATCTCCGCGAGATTCTCGATCGCCGCGAGGTCTCGAACGGCCTCAAGGTCCCGGACGTCTTCGCGAAAGACGCGGTCGAGGCGGTCCTTCTGCCATCGGCGATGTGTTCGCACGGCTCCGGCCAGAAGCGGCTCGGGAAAGCCGCTGAACGCCAGCAACGCATCCAGTGCGGAGCGATCCCCCCGCCCGATCTGCAGCGGCGCGCCGGGTTCAATCGTCCGACGCCGCGCCGACTCCATCTCGGCCAGGGAAAAGGGATGCAGACGGTAGTGGTGATAGCGACCCTGCAAGGAGTCGCCCCCGTGGCGGAAGACATCCATCCGCGCCGATCCCGTGACCAGGAATCTGGTGGTGCGGCGATGTTTGTCGAACTCACCCTTGAGCCAGCGTTTCCATCCGCGCCACTTGTGGAGTTCGTCGAGCACCACCAGACCGCCCCCGCCAGGCCAGTGCGCGGCCCGGATGTCGCGTCGGTCGTCGCGATTGTCCCAATTGAAGTAGGCGCCGGACGAATCGGCGGCGAGCAACTGGTCGCCAAGTGTGGCTTTGCCGACCTGGCGGGGACCGGCCAACAACACCATTTTGGTGGTCAGGTCGTCGCGGATCGGCTCGACAAGACTGCGGCCAGAGGACATGACTTATTTTGCCTATAGGGAAATAAAGTTGCAACTTTATTTGCGTGGACGCACAAGTAGCACGA
>CAYZLT010000371.1:0-3763 GCA_964479175.1 uncultured Solibacteraceae bacterium
GGACGTCGCCGGTCGGCGCGGGGGCGATGATTTACGAATCCACCGCTGACGGCGTCGAGGCGGCCACAGCCGTGCAGGCGACGCCCATCAGCACGGGCACCTGGTCCACGCCGGTGACCTTCGGCGTCGAACGCTGTTTCACCATTCGGCAGGTGCAGGTGGATGCCGCAGTCTCGACTGAGAGTGCGCCGGCCGGTCCGATCTGCTGGACGGCCAAGGACACGTTCCCTCCCGCGGTGCCCACCGGACTTGTGATTGCCAGCGACACCGGACGCGTCATCCTTGTGTGGACGGCCGTGACGGCGGAGGACCTGGCGGGGTATCACATCTTGCGCGGCGAAGGGGCGGATGCGACACTGCGACCGCTGACGACCGCGGTGGTGACCGCCACGGAGTTTGTCGACACCACCGTCCGCGCGGGTGTTGAGTACATTTATGCGGTGGTCGCGGTGGATCGTGCGGGCAATCGCAGCGAGCCGTCCGCGCCAACCAGAGTGACGGGACGGGAACCATGACACGACTGTATCGAATTGCCTACGAGGGTGGATCACGTTACGCGGCCGAGCATGAAGGCCAGTGGCATCTGGTGGAGGGTGATGTGTTCGGCACCTGGACCAGGGGGGCCGCGATTGCGCCGGAGGGCCACACGCTGCTCGCGCCTGTGCTGCCGTCCAAGATTGTCTGTGTGGGCCTCAACTACAAGGACCATGCCGCTGAGCAGAACAAGCCGCTGCCGGCCGAACCGCTCCTCTTCATCAAGCCGTCCACGACGGTCATCGGGCCGGGCGAGGCCATTCAGGCCCCGGCCTGGGCCGGACGGATCGATCATGAAGCCGAACTTGGTCTCGTCATCGGGAAACGTGCGCATCGTGTGCCCCTCGACAAGGCCAATGACTACATTCTGGGACTCATTGCGGTCAACGACGTCACGGCGCGTGAGCTGCAGAACAAGGACGGGCAGTACACGCGCTGCAAGGGGTTTGATACGTTCGCGCCCATTGGTCCGTGTATTGCCGCCGGGCTCGATGGCCGCGACCTGGCCGTGCGCGGCTACGTCAACGGACACCTGCGGCAGGATTCCCGCACACGCGAACTCATCTTCACGATTCCCGAACTCGTCGCATTTATTACGTCAATCATGACGCTGCTGCCAGGCGACATCATCTCCACCGGCACACCCTCGGGCATTGGTCCGATTGTGCCCGGTGACTCGGTGACGGTCTCCATCGAAGGCGTCGGCGCGCTCACGAACCCTGTGGTGGTCCAATGAAAATTTTCCTCGATACCGGCAACCTGAAAGAAATCGAAGCCATGATGCCGCTGGGCATCATTGATGGCGTCACGACCAATCCCTCGTTGATGGCCAAAGAAGGCGGGGATCCCCGCGCCATCATCAAGTCGATCTGCGATGTGGTGCAGGGCCCGGTGAGTGCCGAAGTGGTGGCCACCGATTGGGAGGGCATGGTCCGAGAGGGTCGCGACCTCGCCACCATCGACCCTCACGTGGTCGTCAAGGTCCCGTTCACCCGCGAGGGTGTGCGTGCGACAAAAATCCTGGCCGATGAGGGCATTCGCGTCAACGTGACGCTGATCTTCAGCGCGACGCAGGCGTTGATTGCCGCGAAGGTGGGCGCGGCCTACGTCAGCCCGTTTGTGGGACGCCTCGATGACATCGCGTCGGACGGCATGGGGCTGATTCGCCAGATCGTCGAGATCTTCGACTCGTATCCCTACACCACGGAAATCCTGGTGGCGAGTGTCCGCGGTCCGATGCACATCGTCGAAGCCGCGCGAATGGGAGCGGATGTGTGCACGTGCCCGTCCTCGGTGGTCGAAGCGTGTTTCAAACATCCCCTGACCGACATCGGGCTCGAGAAGTTCCTGTCCGACTGGGCGAAGGCGCAGGCGGGCAAGCAGTGACGACTCCGCAGGAACGGCTGGCGGCTCTTGAGCGGCTGGCGGAACTGGGCGGCGGCGAAGATCGGCTCCGCAAACAACGCGACAGTGGCAAGCTGACGGCGCGGGAACGCATCGACCTGCTCTTTGATGCGGGGACGTTTGAGGAGTTCGACAAACTGGTCACCCATCGGTGCCGTGACTTCGGCATGGAGAAGGAAATGGTGCCGGGCGACGGCGTGGTCGCGGGACACGGGCGTGTGGACGGCCGGCCCGTCTACGCCTTTGCGCAGGACTTCACGGTCTTTGGTGGGTCGCTCTCGGAAACCAACGCCGCGAAGATCGTGAAGGTCATGGACCTGGCGATGAAGATGGGGGCGCCGGTCGTCGGCTTGAACGACTCGGGTGGCGCGCGGATTCAGGAAGGCGTCCTGTCGCTGGCCGGCTACGCCGATATCTTTCTGCGCAACACGCTGGCCTCGGGTGTGATCCCGCAAATTTCCGCCATCATGGGCCCGTGCGCCGGCGGCGCTGTGTATTCGCCGGCGATCACCGACTTCAACATCATGGTGGAGGGCACGAGCTACATGTTCGTGACCGGGCCTGATGTCATCAAGACCGTCACGCACGAGGAGGTCACCAAGGAGGAACTTGGTGGTGCGATGACCCACAACGCGGTCAGTGGCGTGGCGCACTTTGCGGTGCCCACCGATCGCGAGTGCATCCTGCTCATTCGCGAACTGCTCGGATATCTCCCGTCCAACAACCTCGATGATCCGCCACGCGTGGCGACCAGTGATCCGAGTGACCGTGAAGATGACGCGATGGATCGGGTGGTGCCGGAGCAGCCGAACCAGCCGTACGACATGCACGACCTCATCCAGCTGGTGGTGGATGACGCGGCGTTTCTTGAAGTGCACCAGCACTACGCGCAGAACATCATCACCGGCTTTGCGCGGCTCGGCGGGCGATCGGTGGGCATTGTGGCGAACCAGCCGAAGGTGCTCGCTGGATGTCTCGACATCGACGCGTCGGTCAAGGGCGCGCGGTTTGTGCGCTTCTGCGACGCGTTCAATATTCCCATCATCACCTTCGAGGATGTGCCTGGATTCCTGCCGGGCGTGCGACAGGAACACGCCGGGATCATTCGCGCCGGCGCCAAGTTGTTGTACGCCTACGCGGAAGCCACCGTGCCGAAGATCACCGTCATCACGCGCAAGGCCTACGGTGGGGCGTACTGCGTGATGGCGAGCAAACACATCCGGACGGATTTCAATTTCGCGTATCCCTCCGCCGAGATTGCCGTCATGGGCCCGGAGGGTGCGGTCAACGTGTTGTTCCGCCGCGAGTTGTTGCAGGCAGCTGATCCGGTGGCGCGTCGTGCGGAACTGGTGGGCGAGTTCCGCGAGAAATTCGCGAACCCGTTTGTGGCGGCCTCGCGGGGATTTGTGGACGAGGTCATCACCCCTCGCTCCACGCGATCAAAACTGATTGCGGCGTTGGCCAGTTGCGACAACAAGCGCGACAAAAACCCGCCGAAGAAACACGGCAACATCCCGCTGTGAGCGCGCCGAAAGTACTCATCGCCAATCGCGGCGAAATCGCCGTCCGCGTCATCCGGGCCTGTCGCGAGATGGGGCTCGGGACAGTGGCCGTGTATGCCGAGCCCGATCGCACGGCGCTGCATGTGCGTCTGGCGGACGAGGCGTACCGCATCGGTGAGGGGCCGGCCGGTGAGAGTTATCTCCGCATCGACAAATTGATTGACGTCGCGAGGCGTTCGGGCGCGACACTCGTGCATCCCGGGTACGGGTTCCTCGCCGAGAACGAAGACTTTGCGCAGGCGTGCCAGGACGCGGGGCTGACC
>CAYZLT010000372.1:0-3750 GCA_964479175.1 uncultured Solibacteraceae bacterium
CCTTATCCGACGCTGGACATCTCGCGATCCTGCGTTCTCTGGAACAACGGTTTTCGCCGCTGGAGCATGCGGGGCGCGCGTCTGTCAGAATCGGTGTGGCGACCGGACGCGATTCGGTGTACATCGTCCCTGTCGACGCGGACATTGAACCGAGTCGCTTGGTCCCTCTCGTCATGAGAGACGATATTCGCTCCGGCAAAATACGAGACGCTGGTCGTGCCGTCATCAACACGTCAGACGACAATGGCCTGATCTCGTTGGAGGACTATCCACGTCTGAAGGAATACCTTCGTACGAATGAACAGGCAGTACGTCGTCGGCATGTTTCAAAGGGCAACAAAGCGGGCTGGTTCAAGACAATCGACCGTGTCTATCCAGAGTTTGTCTCTCGACCACAGTTGCTGATTCCAGACATCGCTGGCGCGAACGAAGTCGCATTCGACAAAGGCGAGTTCTATCCGCACCACAATCTCTATTTTGTCATCGCCGATGGCTGGGATCTTGAGGTCCTCGGCGGGCTGCTCAGCTCGCGCATGGCGCTTTTTTTCGTGTGGTCCTATGCAGTGAAGATGCGCGGCAAGACAGCCTCCGACATGCGTTCAGGTCGAGGGATTTTGCCGCGATGGACGGCTTGGCCTGCAGCGCCTATGGCTTGTCGAGCATCCCTGATTTCGATTTCGTCGATACCCGGAAGTAGTGGGCCGAGTGGCCCTGCTCACTCTGCGCGAAGGGAACGCACGGGATCAATCGCCATCACTCGTCTGGCTGGTGTGAGCGCTGCGAGGAACGCAATGACGCCGACCGCGCCCACCACAATCGCCGCCGGCACGAGGTCGACCGGCGATGCCGTCGCAAGCATCGAACTGCGAATGCCCGCAGCGGCAACGGTCGACACCAACAGGCCGATCAGCAGCCCCAATCCACTGACCCACGCCGTTTCGCGCAGGACGATACGGCCGATGTCGATTGGTCTGGCGCCGAGGGCAAGCCTGACGCCGAATTCGCGCATGCGTGCAGCTGCCGACTGTGACATGGCCCCGAACAGCCCGACGGCCGCCAGCAGCAAGGCGGCGACACTCATGACCGCGAGGGTGGTCACCGCGAGGTGCGCCGCTGCGAACTTCCTCTCCACCAGCGCGGCAATCGTGCCGATTTCATAGGGCGCGAGCTGGGGATGGATGCGCGCGAGCACCTCGCGCACCGGCTTTTCAGCCATCGATGCCCCTGGCCCTTTCAGAAAGAACGTCTGTAACCCGTCGACGGGTTCACCGACGGACGCCGTCGCATACGCCACCGCCACCGGATGCCCCCAGGCCACACGTTCGTAGCCATCATCGACCACGCCAAGCACCGTCGCCTCGTGGAGGGTGGCCCGCCCATCACCAGATGACAGCGCCTGCGCCTTCAGCGTCCGGCCGACAGCCGCCTGCGCGCCGCCATACTGCGCGGCCATCGTCTCGTTGATCACAATGGCATCACGCTCGGTTGGCGCAGGCAGCCTTCCGGCAAGGATCCGGTGCCCAATCGCATCAAACCACTCATCGGACACCAGTCGGGTGTGGGCGACGGCGCCACCGCCGGAGTTCACTTGGGTAAACAGGGCTTCTCCGAAGCCGACCACCCCAACGCCCGGCAAGGTTCGCAAGGTCCGGTCGAGTTCAACGCGGATCGCGGTGCGTTGCTCCAGCGTGAAGCCCAGTTCGAACAGGCGAAGTGATGCGGTGAGCACGTCTGTTTGGGGTTGTGCGAGCGCGGCGGGCGCAGCCGCCACGCCGCGGGCCAGGTGGAGTGACGTACCAAGCAATGCCACCGACAACGCAATCTGGAGGGTCAGCACCGTTCGACGCAGTCGAGTAACACGCACAGAGGCTCCTGCACCAGCACCCTGCTGCAACCCATCCAGGACACAAAAGCCGGTGGCCCGCCACGACGGAAGAAGGCCGGAGATGAGTGTCACGACCAGAGGCGTCACGAGCGCGAACACAAACACGCGCCAGTCAGTCATGATCGCGACCGGCAGCAGGCCTTCGGTCCAGCGAAGGGCCTGCCACGTGATACACCATGCCGCAAGCCCCGCGCCTACAGCCAGCACGGCTGTTTCGAGACTGATGAGGCGCGTGAGCTGAATGCGCGTGGCCCCGAGGGCGACACGGGTCGCCAACTCAGGCGTCCGTCGGAGCGCGCGCGACAACTGCACGCCGGCGACATTCGTGCAGGCCATCGCCAGCACGAGAAAAGGAACGGTCATGAGCAACGCCACGCCGCCCACAAGTTCGGCCGCATCGGTCCCTGCTTGTGTCAGCCTGAATGGTTCGAGCGCGTAGCCTGAGAAGCGCTGCTCCAACTCCCGCTCCACTGCGCGGGAGGGTTGGCCTGAGGCCAGGCGAAAGACCACTTTGCCACCGGCGCATCCTCCACAGGAAAGGACCACCGCGTCCTTGCCCCACGCGGCGTGGGCCTTCGGCATCCACAGGTCGGCCGCGTCATGTGCTCCGCCGCCGAGGCTGTACGACGGCACTTCGCTGATGCCTCCAAAACCTTTCGGCGCCACGCCGACAATTTGATACTGATGGGGACCCATTCCGATGGTCTGGCCGATGCTGTCGAGGGACCCGCCAAACGAACGCTGCCACAGGTCGTATCCCAGAACGACCGCCGGTGGGCGGCTGGTGTCATCGTCGCTGCGCTGCAACACTCGTCCGATCGCCGGCTGCGTTCCCAGCGCAATAAAGAAGTCGCCGTTCACAATCTGGGCGCGCACGCGCGTGGGTGTCCCATTGACAGATGCGCTGGTGGCGCTGGAGCCAAGCTGGAAGGCTATGGCAGCAACACCGGGTAACGTCGGCGGCAGTTGTAGATAGTGCCGCAACGCGATGGACCGGCGATCGCCGCTGTACTCGCCGTTCGCGGTCATGTGCTGGACGGTCAGCCTCACCAGGGTGTCGCGGTCTCTGATGCCCGGCAACTCGCCAGCGAACAGCGTGTTGACGACCGTGAACATGACCACGGTGAGGATGGTGCCGAGGAGGAGACAGAAAAACAGCGAGGCGGTCTGAAGGGGCGTGCGGCGCAGCGCCCGAACGGCATCCCGCAGATCGGCGCCTAGTCCTGATGTCACACTGCGGCGCGATGGCAGCAGCAGGCTCAGCGCATCGTGCGTGAATCGCCTGCGCGCTTCGCGCACGCCCCGCGATGCCACACGGGCCGCAAACAGCTCTGACATGTCCGCGACAACGTCGTCTCGCCTCTCACCAAGGCGACACAGACAAAGGAGCAGACGGCCTAACCGAGGGGGCCGTGGCACCGTGGGCATCACGATTGCGCCTCCTCGATGGTCTTCCAGATCTGTTCGCGCACCCGTCGCAACTCGGTGGCGGTCTTGATACCGGCGGTCGTGACGGAAAACAGGCGTTTTCGCTTGCCACCCCGCGTGGCCGTCGGTTCGCCGATGATCGATCGCACGAAGCCTTTGGTCTCGAGTCGATCAAGGGCCGCGTAGATCGCACCGATGGACGCACGCCGTCCGGTGGTCTGCTCCACAAATTGCTGGACGGGCACGCCATAGGTGGACTCCCCGAGCGCACGAACCGCCAACAACGTGAATTCCTCGAACTCGCCCAGACGTTCAGGTGCCATGGGGCGAGAGGCTACCATGTTACTTCGTCTTTAGAGAAGTAATATGAACCCGAGACGGTCCACGGCGGGTGGCCGATTGAACCGTACCGGGAATGCCAGAGGGCCAGTTAATTG
>CAYZLT010000373.1:0-3743 GCA_964479175.1 uncultured Solibacteraceae bacterium
GTGCGGGGTGCGGGGTGCGGGCGTGGCGCACTCACGCCACCGGCGAGCAGTTCCTCAATTGGTGTGAGCTTGCGCAGGTGAATCCACTTGAGCAGCGCCATCTCGAAGGTGTGGCGCGGCTGGGAGGAGGTGCGGAGATCACGTTCGGTCGTCGACAACAAATCAAACGACCGCAACAGATCCTCGCGCGAATATTGCTGGGTCAGCGCCAGCATCCGGTCGCGCTCGTCTTCGGAGGCGATGTCGGGGTCACTCACCCTGGTGCCGTCGATGCGCACCACCATGAGGTCGCGCATCAGGCGCGCGAGCTCGCGGCACACGGTACGCAGATCGAAGCCGTTGTCCACGACGTTGCCCGCATGGGCCAACGCGCCGACCGCATCCTCACGCGACACGGTCTCGGCGATGTCGAACTGCACGTCGCGACCGATAAGCCCCAACACCTTGCTCACATCGTCGGCCGTGACCCGGTCACCGCTGAAGGCGAGGACCTGGTCGAGGGCGCTGAGGCCGTCGCGCATGCTGCCTTCGGCGGCGCGCGCCAGGAGCGCCACGGCCGCATCGTCCATCACGACGTTTTCGCGCGAGGCGACGTCGGCCAACTGCTGGCGGATGGAGGTGAACGGCAGGGCCTTGAGTTCAAAGACCTGCGAGCGCGACTGAATGGTGGCGGGCACGGAATCAAGTTCCGTGGTCGCCATCATGAACTTCACATACGGCGGCGGCTCTTCGATGGACTTGAGCAACGCGTCGAAGGCGTTCTTCGAGAGGCGGTGCACTTCGTCGATGATGAACACCTTATACCGATCACGCATCGGCGCAATCGAGAGCGGTTCCACAATGACTTCGCGCACGGCGTCCACACCCGTGTAGGTGGCCCCGTCAATTTCCATGACGTCGACGTCGCGGCCTTCGGAGATTTCCACACACGCGTCACAGGTGCCGCAGGGATCTCCGGTGGGACCGTTGATGCAGTTGAGCGCGCGCGCCAGGATGCGGGCGGTGGTGGTTTTGCCGACACCGCGCGGGCCGGCAAAGATGAAGGACTGCGCCAGGCGACCGGAGGTGATGGCGTTGCGCAGCGTGTCCACGACGCTGCGCTGGCCGATCACGTCCTCGAACCGCTGAGGCCGCCATTTTCGAGCGAGTGCGATGTGTGTCATCTCTTGAACGGAAACGCGCTTGACACGATGTGGTGCGGGTCGGGCAGCTTCACGGCAGCGTACCACGTCGCGTCAAGCGGTTTCCGTGGCGTGGGCGCACGCCCGACCGCGGCCCGGATGACCTGCGGCACAGCCCAGGATCGACTGAGCGCTGCTGCCTTCCGGCCCTGACGCGATTCGCCGACTGAACTTGCACAGGGTCCGAACCGCGGTCCGGCGTGCGAAGAAACAGTGTACTTCGAAGTCCAGGGGTTCCGGGGCCCCGAAGTCCGGCTACAATAGAGAGCCTCACTCGTGCGGAGAGATGTCCGAGTGGTTGAAGGAGCACGCTTGGAAAGCGTGTGTAGGGGAAACTCTACCGAGGGTTCGAATCCCTCTCTCTCCGCCATTCGACTCGCCTCCGGCTCGCTCATGGCGGGCCGGAGCCATGGAGAATGCCCTGAGCGGAGTCGAAGGGCATCCTTCGCCAATCGCTCCCGGCCTCGGATGGCTTCGCCTCGCGGCTTCGAATTTAGGTCGTTGCCTGGATCGGGTAGACCAGCAACAGCGTGAATCCGACCGGCTGGGTCAGCGTGCCAGGATCGTAGACCTGTACGCAATAACTGCCGGCATCAACGCTCAGCTCAAGCTGGGCGGTCGCGCCGGCGGTGGTCTCCACCGAGCGGCTCAACACGCACCCCGTGCCATCCCCCAGCGGAATCCCGACGCCCAACCCCGCCCGGAGGGTCGTTGACCCTGCCAGACTCTGCAACGTGATGCTCACCGTCCCGTTCCTCGTCGTCCTGAACGACCGTGAGGTCGCGCCACCGGTCGCGAGATTGGTGGACCAGGTGACCTGCTCCACGGTGCGAGGCGTCGGGGTCGTCGGGGTGTCCTCGTCGCTGCATCCGGCAACGGTAACCGTCGTCAGAAGCGCCAGCGCGAGGACGAGGGACTTGAGGTGAAGGACTGATTTCATGATTTAGGGGTACGTGATGCGCATCGCGAAATTCGCGGCGCTGGACAAATTGCCGACGTCATACACCGCGGCGCAGTAGGTGCCGGGGTTCAACGTCACGGTGAGCTGCGAGGCCAATCCGGGTGGTGTCACGACTGACGACGTGCGTGGGCAGCCGGTGCCTTTGGGAGTGCCGATGCCAATGCCTACGGGCGTGGTCAGGGCGCCGCCGCCGGGCGCCTGCACGGCGGCCAGCGTGAGACTCACGGGCCCGCGCTGGGTGACCACAATTGAATAAAACAACGACCCGCTCGTAGTCAGGGTGCCGGCGAAGGTCTGGGTCGTAAAGAAGGGCGGCGTGATCTGGCTGTCGGCCAGGTCCGGTGCCGTCGTTGAATTGCAGGACTGCGCAACAACGGCGACCGCCAGCAGGGCGATCCGAGCGACGTGGGTGAAACGGGAACGCATCATTTGGGCCGGGTGATGTTGAGGTGAAAGGTCGCCTCGCTCGTGAGGTTTCCCGGATCAAAAACCAGAGCGCAGTGCACGCCGCGATTGGTCGTGCCGCTGATTTGTGGCGACCCGCCTGACTTCACGGACCGGACGTTGGTTGCGACACACTGCGTCCCTCGGGGGGTTCCCAGCCCGATGGTGATCAGCGCTTCAGTGGTCACGCCGTTTTCTCTGGCGTCCACCAGCGTCAGAAACGTCTGCTGCCCGATGGATTCCACGGAAAACGAATAAAACAGCACCCCCTTGAGGGGCAATGTTCCCTTGAACTCTTCGACTGAAATCGGCGCGGCGGCCCCGGGTCCCTGGGACGCGGTCGGGCCAAGCTCCGAACAGCCGGAAAGGGTCACCATGGCCAGGAGGCCAACAACAGAACACACTCTCTTTAACACGTCACCTACCACCGAATATCCCCTGTGATGCTGTCAATGCCCCCCGGGGATGTCAAGTTTGACGCCGGAGGCGCCCACTTTGGCGGCTCCGGGCCGGGTCCCGGGCAGGCACGCCTGAGGCCGGTCAACGCGGACGCCCCAGCGGACCAATCCGCTGATATTGTGGCGCCACCAGCAAACAATGACTGAGCCGGTCAATCTGCCACATCTGATCATCGAGGTCATCGCCGAGGTCCAGCCTGCGGCCGACGCCAAAGGTGTCCACGTGGCGGCCACCAACCTGGCGGCGATGCCGCGCTGGGTCGAGGCCGACGAGGCCGCGCTGCGGCGCATCCTGCTCAACACCCTCGACCTCGTGGTTGGCGCAGCCACCGACGGCACGGTCGTCCTCCGCCTCGACGAACATGACGCCGAACGGGACCGATGGATCTGCGTCATCGCCTGGCGGGGCGACGATGATGCCGTCATTGAAGAAGTGACGTCCGCGTTTGTGATGACCCTGCCACGTGGGCTCGGATCGGAGTCCGACCGCCCCCTCGACGTGCTGGTGGTGGACGACTCGGCGCAACATCGATCGGTGGTCTCGGCGTATCTCTCCAATTCCCCGCACACCGTGATCGAGTGTGAGGGTGGCGCGGAGGCCGTGGCGCAGGTGCGGTCACACACGTTTGACGTGGTGCTGATGGACCTGCAGATGCCCGGCATCAACGGACTCGCGGCGATTCAGGCCATTCGGGAATT
>CAYZLT010000374.1:0-3737 GCA_964479175.1 uncultured Solibacteraceae bacterium
TCTGGTCTCCGCCGGTGCCGTCTTCGGGGGGATCAATGTGCTCTATGCCGCTTTCTCTTCCCGTATCCGGGAACTCGCGACGCTGCAGGCGGTCGGGTTCTCCCGTCGGTCTATCCTGTTCTCGCTCGTTCAGGAAAGCCTCGTCTCGACGCTGCTCGGAACGCTCCTCGCCTCCGTCCTCGCGATCACTTTTCTTGAAGGCGTCCGGGTACCCTTTTCCATCGGAACCTTCCAACTCGCTCTTTCTCCACCGGTCCTCCTCCTCGGCCTCGGGCGCGCCGCACGGCACGGCGGTGCTGGCCGATCTCCAGGACGCGGGGCGAGGGCGCCTGGGGCGCACGTGGTGGTCGCCGCCGGGCGCCGGCATGTATCTGTCGGTCGTGGTGAGGACCGAAGGTCTGGCGCCGTACGTGCCGTTGTTGACCCTGACGTCCGGCGTGGCGCTGGCCACGGCGCTCCGGAGTCTGTCGGGACTGCCGGTCGAACTCAAGTGGCCGAATGATTTGGTGATCGGACGCCCATGGCGCAAGCTCGCCGGCATCCTGTGCGAGGCGACGGGTCTCGGGACCACCGGTGCCGTGCCCGATGCGGTCGTGGTGGGCATGGGCATGAACTTGCAGCGATCAGCCTATCCGGCCGACATCGCCGATCGCGCGACGTCGATCGCCGAGGAATGTGGTCAGGACCTGTCTCGCGCGGCGATTGTCGCCGCCGCGCTTGCCGAACTGGATCGCAACGTCGATCGACTGAAGTCGGGCCAGGCCACTGCGGTCCTTGATGAATGGCGGACACTTGCGCAGGCAGGGCTCGACCGCGCGCCTGTTCGGTGGCGCGATTATGAAGGTGAACATCGCGGGATGACGATGGGACTTGATCAGGACGGTGCATTGCGCGTGCGCCGGGCCGGCACCGAGACTGAGACACGTCTTGTCTCTGGAGAAGTGGTGTGGGAGATGTTGACGCGTGAATGACATCGGCGACTACTGTCGGCAGGTGGAGGCCCATCTGACCCGTGTCAATGGCGGCCATCTCGTCCGCATCGTCGGCCCCGGTTTCATGCTGGTGCGCCAATGGGCGGAGGAGGGGGTGCCCATCTCTGCGGTGTTTCGCGGCATCGAGCAGAAGGCCGAGCGCCATAAAGCCGGGGCGGCGAGACGACCGCTGCGCATCGAGTTTTGTGAGGCCGACGTGCGGGAAGTCTACGAGGCATGGCGGCGCGCCATCGGTGTCGGCGCGACGTCTGCGCCTGACGCGATCGGTGCGTCCGACCAGACACAGGCTGATCGTGGGAGTGGATCGGCGAGACGGGTGACCACACGTGACCTGGACCGCGCCGTTGACCGCCTGATGTCGGCGGCGAGTCGGCTCGAGCTTCCGGACATCCTCCGGGATGACGTGCATCGGGTGCTTGAACAGGTCCTGATCATCAGGGACGCCGTGAAGGGCAGTCGCGGGGCCGCGCGTGAGGGCCATCTCGCGCCGCTGCCCGACCTGGACCGGGCCCTCATGACGGCGGCACACCAGGCCATGACGCCCGAGGCGCTGACGCCGATTCGGCAGGACGCCGAGCGTGACCTGGAGCCGTTCCGTGGCCGGCTTACGACCGACGCGTGGGATCAGGCGATTGCGGTCACGATCGATCGCGGCGTCCGTGGATATTTTGGCTTACCAGAAATTGCAGGCATTACATGATCGAACTCGACATCGAACGACCCGTACCCGGCGGCGACATGTTGGCCCGCCACGAGGGGCGCGTCGTGTTTGTGGCCGGCGTACTTCCGGGTGAACGGGTTCGCGCGGTCATCACCCGGAAACGTGGCGAGGTGTCGTGGGCACAGGTGCGCGATGTGCTGACACCCAGTCCCGATCGGCGCGAGGTCACGTCCGACCCGCTGTGTGGCGGCCGGACGTTTGCCCATATCCGCTACGAGCGGCAGTTGTCCCTCAAGGCGGAGATCATTGCCGACGCGTTCCGTCGCATTGCCAAACAACCGCTTGAGCATCCAGTGACCGTGGTGCCGTCGCCGGACACCGGCTATCGCCTGCGCGCACGGCTGCACGTCGACAAAAATGCGCTGGGATTTTATCGGGAGGGGTCCCACACGGTGTGTGCCGCGGGTCCGACGGGCCAACTCAGCGCCGAGACGATGGCGGCGGTTGAGCGGCTGCACGGCGTGTTTGGGACGAGCCTGCAGGTATGCACATCGATACTCGTTTCGGAGACCACCGATGGTGCGAGTCGCGTCATGACCTGCGCGGTCCATGACAAGGCGCGCCTGGATCCCTTCATGGGGATCACGCTGCCCGACGGCATCACGGGCATTGTGGTGCAGGCGACGAAGGGCGAGTTCCTCGCGGCCGGCGCTGATCAACTCGTGGATCACAGTGCCACGTTGCCCGGGACGGCCGCCGCCGGACGACCGTCGGTGACCTGGACGCGTCGAGGCGCGTCGTTTTTCCAGGGCAATCGTTTTCTTGTCGGCGCGTTGCTGGACCGGGTGCTGGCCGCCGCCGAGGGCCGGTTTGTGGATCTCTACGCCGGCGTCGGATTGTTTGCCGTGTCGCTTGCGGCGCGCGGACAGTCGGGTCTGGCGATTGAAGGCGATCCCACCAGCGCAGGCGACCTGGCCTCCAATGCGGTGCCGTATGAAGAGCGCCTCGGCACCCGGCCCGTCAGCGTGGAGTCGGCAGTGGCGGCACCGCCGCATGTGCAACCTGATGTGGTGATCGTGGATCCGCCGCGCACCGGGCTGTCGCCGGGCGTCGTCGCCGGGCTGCTCACGTGGCAGACGCCCCGCATCGTGTATGTCTCCTGCGACGTACCGACGTTGGCGCGTGATGCCAATCGCCTGCTGGCGGGTGGGTACCGGCTCACGTCACTCGAAGCGTTGGACATGTTTCCTGACACACCGCACGTGGAATGTGTGGCCGTCTTCGATCGCGTGGCCTGAAAATGCCCGGCCCTCAGGGCCCCCCTGTGAAACTGAACTTCGTCGCTACTTGGACACCGCGGCCGCGACAAAGGCGTTGAACAGCCCGGCCGACTCGCCCGTGCGATAAAAATTTTCCGGGTGCCACTGGACGCCGATGCAGAAGCCTGATTCGGTGCCGGCGGCGGCCTCGATCGCTTCAATCGTGCCGTCGGGCGCGGCGGCCGCGACCGTAAACCCACGGGCCACGCGGTCGATCGCCTGGTGATGACGGCTGTTGACGGGCAGGCTCCCGTCGGCACCCACGTGGTCGGCCATCACCGACGCCAGATGTGATCCCCTGGTGAGGTGCACGGTGTGCGCGATGGCCGTCCGGGGATCCACCAGCGAGTGGTTGATCGCACTGGGCCGCTGCGAGGGCAGGTCCTGGACCAGCGTGCCGCCGGCTGCGACATTCAGCACCTGCACGCCACGACAAATTGCCAGCAGCGGCAGACGAGCGTGTAGGGCCGCCTTGGCGAGTGGCAGTTCGTACGCATCACGCTCGTCGTTGACCTCCACGGTCGGGTGTGTCGTGGTCGCGCCATAGTGAGCCGGCCGAACGTCGGGGCCGCCCGTGAGCAAGACGCCGTCCAACTCGTTGAGTACATCGGGCAACGTGTCTCTGTCTGGCGTCAGCACCCGCACCGTCGCTCCCGCCTGCTCCAGTGCCGCGACGTAATCCTCACGCGGAAACGCCACCCCAATAACCGGCCCCCGGACCGTTGGCCCCTTGGACGCCTGGACCCCTGGACCCCCGGACCCCGT
>CAYZLT010000375.1:0-3731 GCA_964479175.1 uncultured Solibacteraceae bacterium
CAGCCGCTCTCAACGCCGCGATGCCGCGCAGATCCTGACATCGGTGTCGTGCCTCAGGAACTGGCGGTATATCCCTTGCTCACCGCGCGCGAGAACCTCGAAGTGTTCGGCGCCCTGTATGGCGTGAAAGGTTCGGCGTTGCGCGAACGCGTCGACTGGGCGCTCGAGTGGTCGGACCTGAAGGACCGGGCAACGGAACCAGTGAAACGTTTCTCTGGCGGCATGAAGCGCCGACTGAACATTGCGATTGGGCTCCTGCACTCGCCACAAATCGTGTTACTCGATGAGCCGACGGTGGGCGTCGATCCACAGAGTCGTGAGCGGATTTACGAGATGTTGGCGTCGTTGCAGCAGTCGGGCGTGGCCGTCGTCCTCACGACCCATCATCTTGAAGAAGCCGAAAAACGCTGCGAGCGAATCGTCATCATCGATCACGGCGCGATCGTGGCCAGCGGGACGCTGAACGAGCTGCTCGCGGTGTCGCGCCAGGCCATGGGGGCCGTGCGCCTCGTGGTGAAGGCGCCTGCCGACGATGTCGAGCGACAGTTGGCGGCGCTGGCGTCGGCCGGCGTACCCCGTGAGTCCGTCGAGATCCAGCGTGGGTCGTTGCAGGATGTCTTTATTGGCCTGACCGGTCGGGATTTGAGGGAGTAATGCTGCTCACACTCTTGCGCATCGGTTGGATCTCCCTGAAGCGGGATCGTGTGGTGCAGACGCTCACGTTCCTGCTGCCGATCATGTTCTTCTCGATTTTTGCACTCGTGTTCAGCAATCAAACCGATCCCACGGGCCGCGTGCGCGTGGCCGTCGTGGATGAGGACCAGACCGACTACTCGCGCACGCTGGTCGAGGCGCTCGGGAAGGAAGGGGGGCTTCGCGTGACGAGCACCGTGGCCGACGGCGACGCGCAACGGCCGCTCACACGCGCGGACGCGGAAGGCCTCATTCGCGATGGAGACCTGCCCGTGGCGGTCGTGTTGCCGAAGGGGGTTGGGGGCGTGTCGATGTTTGCGCCCGCGACCGGTGCGGCGCCGCAGGTCAAGGTCCTGTTGCTCGCTGACGTGTCCGATCCCGTCGCGCCGCAGGTGGTCGCCGGGCTGCTGCAGAAGGTGGCGTTCACCGCCGCGCCAGTCACGATGGCCACCGAGGGCATGTCGATGTTCGAGAAAGTCGGCGGGGCCATGACGCCACAGCAGAAGAAGGTGCTCGACGACTGGCAGCAGTCGGGCGGCGCGCTACCGTCAGACAGCAGCGACAGCAGCGCGGTCGAAATGGGGCTGCCCATCGAGACGATCAACGTACTGCAGTCGGAGGGTGGCGACACCAACATGGTGTCGTTTTACGCGGCCGGGATTGGCGTGATGTTTCTGTTGTTCTCGAGTGCGGGCGCCGGTGGAGCGCTGCTGGACGAAGAAGAGGCCGGGACCCTGGACCGCTTGATCGGATCACGCGTCGGGATGACCGGCGTCCTTGTCGGCAAGTGGGTGTTCCTGCTGCTGATCGGTGTGGCGCAACTCACGGTGATGTTCACGTGGGGCGCGCTGGTGTTCGGGCTCCCGCTGGCCTCACACCTGCCGGGATTCCTGCTGATGACGATCGCCACGGCCAGTGCGGCCGCCGCATTTGGTCTGGTGCTGGCCACCCTCAGTCGCTCGCGTGCGCAGTTGTCGGGGCTGTCGACCATCATCATTCTGGCGATGTCCGCCATGGGCGGCAGCATGTTTCCGCGGTTCATGATGTCCGACACCATGCAGCAAGTTGGCCTCGTGACGTTCAACGCGTGGGCGCTGGACGGCTACCTCAAGGTCTTCTGGTACGAAGCGCCGCTCTGGCAACTCTGGCCGCAGGTGGCCGTCCTGTTCGGCCTCACCGCGGTATTCTTCCTGCTCGCGCGGCGTTGTGCGAGACGATGGGAAGCGATCTAAGCAGCCACCGTGCACGAAGGGGGCTTCACCATGAAGCTCCATGAGGGGCCATAAAGAAGACGATCACGGATGTGCAGAAGACTCGGGGAAGCCGCCGCAGGCGGCTGTCCACCCCTCGCCCTCATGACCCTCATGGTCATCATGGTCATCATGGTCATCATGGCCATCATGGCCATCATGGTGAAATGGACCAACGGTCGACAGCCCTTCTGAATCACGCGCCGCCTGTACAATGGCGGCATGTCAAAGCGCCTCCTGCTGGGTCTGGCCGTTCTGGTGTGTGTGGTGTGGCCGTTGGCTGCACACGCACAGCCCAACGCGCGGCAATTACACGGTGAGCGTGTTGAGACCACACTGACGTTGCGGCCCGACGGGTCGCTCGACGTCGTGGAGACCATCACATTCAGGTTCACCGACCGCACATTTCATGAAGTGGAACGCCGGGTGCCGACCCGGCAGGTGGACGACCTGGTGGACGTCGAGGCGCTGATGGACGGTCGGGTGCTGCCGCTGGGTGAGGACGAAGGCCAGGCGGAGATCCGGCATCGCAGACGCGAGCTGCAGGTGTTCTGGCGGTTTCCGGAAACCACCGATGCCACACATCAGTTCACGTTGAAGTTTCGCGCGATGGGCGCAGTCCACATCAACAATGGTCGGGCGAATCTCGCGTGGCACATCCTGCCGACCCGACATCGGTATCGAATCTCAAACGCACAGGTCACGTGGCGCGTGCCGCCCGGGGTGAACTCGCTGGGCGGGCCGGCGATGGAGGCCGAAGGGTGGGCGTGGCTGCAGGAGAGCGACGGGAGTTGGGTCGCACGCAAGGCCAATCTGGAGCCCAACGAAACGGCCATCCTGACCGACGTGCTCGACGCGTCCCAGTTGTCGGCGATCCCGCCGCTCTGGCAGGTGGATGACGATCGCGGCCGGCAACTCGCGCCTGCCTTCCTGATCGGTGCGCTGGTGATTGTGGTCATGGGCATCGGCATGGTCGTCATGATGTTTCTGCG
Source organism: uncultured Solibacteraceae bacterium (assembly GCA_964479175.1). Lineage (GTDB taxonomy): Bacteria > Acidobacteriota > Vicinamibacteria > Vicinamibacterales > SCN-69-37 > SYFT01. The sequence continues at coordinate 2,936 of CAYZLT010000375.1, forward strand.
GTACCACCGACCGAAGATCGATACAGCGACCGCCATTCCCGCCGCCCATGGCTCGCTTCCGCCAGGACTGGGCACCGGCATACAGCACGTCCGCCCTCGGATGGGGATTGGCCAGATGTCGGCGACGTTGTTTGATCTCATCGCGCGGAACGTACTGCGGGTCGAGGAGACGTCGCAGTCTGGGGTGGACGACAAGAAGCGCACCTTTGATGTGGTGTTGCACACGGGCGACACCGCCACGCTGCGTCTGCGTCCCCATGAAGACGCGGTAATCGATGCCCTGCGGGCTCACATGAAAAATGGCCGGCTGTCGCTCAAGGAGGCACAGCGGCGCTTGTTTGCCGCGCACGGCAAGTTCGGAGCGGCGGCGCATCAGGAAATGCGCGAGGCGGGGTTTGTCGACCCTGAGCGCGAGTGGGCGAGTCGTGGCATGACAATGGCGGGTGTCGTCTCGCTCCTGGTCGGCACGGCCGGGTTTGTCGTCTTCCTCGTGTGGCTGTCAAAGTTCGGCGATACGGGGCTGTTGCTGCCGACCGCTGTCCTCGTCCTTGGCGGGATGTTCGTCATCGTCGGCCAGTCGTTTCCGACGTTGTCGATGTCGGGCGCCACGGTCGGGGCGCAGTGGGCGGCTCGCGGCCGGATGCTCAAGGCGGCGGCCACGTCGAACGAGATCGCGGGCCTCGTTGATGAATGGCTGCCTGCGGCGATGGGGTTCGGTCTCGCGGGGCCGTTTGCCAAGTCTGGCGCCGAGGTCAGCTGGTTGCGTGGCATCTCAAAGCCCGACGCGGCCCTGTCG
>CAYZLT010000376.1:0-3728 GCA_964479175.1 uncultured Solibacteraceae bacterium
ACGCCGGACCACTGGACCGGATTCACCTGATCTTCGAGGTCTTCGAAGGCCCAGAGTGACCGCGTGATTGTCTCGTTTGCGCGCAAGTTCGTGTTCGTGGCGATTCCCAAGACCGCCACGCACGCCGTTCGTGTGGCGCTGCGTCCCAGCCTGGGCCCCCACGACTGGGAGCAGTGCGGGCTCTTCGAAAAAAAACAGTTTCCGATCGAGCCACTCGCGCGCATTGGCCACGGGCACCTCACCTGCCAGGAACTACGTCCCTTCCTGGTCCCAGGCCTGTGGGAGCAGCTGTTCACGTTCTGCACGGTCCGCAATCCGTACGCGCGTCTTGTCTCCTACGTCCATTTCCATCACCGCGGGAATCCCGCGTGGTCGCGTGACCCGCTGGGGCTGCTGAAACGGACCCTGACCGCCCCCCCAAACCGCTGGACCCTGCCCCAGGCCCGGTACGTCACCGACGCCGACGGCACACCTCTGGTCGACTACATCGCGCGATACGAAACGCTGCAGGACCACTTCGACGTGATCTGCCGCAGGGTGGGCCTGCCGTTGTCTGGGCTGACGTCAGTCAACGCGAGTCATCCGCCCCCGTATGGCGACTGTTACGACGCGGAGTTGCGGGATATGGTCCGGGAGGCCTACGCGGATGACTTCCGCCTGTTTGGGTATTCCACCGATCTGAATCCGGGCCGATAACGGATCACGCGCTGACGCAGACGATCCCGTTGGCCACCAGCGCGTGCACAAACGTGCGCACCTCGGTGTCTGCCGTGCCGGCATCCACGTCGAACTCCTCGCACAGCCGCGTGGTGATCTCCGCCACGGTGATGGGCGTTTCGAGCAGTGCACAAATGCGTGACGCGACGGGGTTGAGGCTGTAGTAGCTCCCCTGCTCGACGCTCAGCATCACGCCTTCGTCTGCGCCAACCTGCGCGTACAGGATGTCTGTGGAACGCGTGAGCGTGGTGTCCGGCGTAATCGTCATGAGCCTGTTGTGCGACATTGTACCGCCTGCCCGGTCAGGTCACCAGGTACGGGTTGAACCACCCCGAACGCGTGTCGCCGGCCTTGATGGCCGCGTACGCGGCAAGGCACGCTGCGGTCGTGGCCAGCGGCCCCACACGAACCGGACCGGGCTGTCCGTCCACCGCCAGGCGCCATTCAAATAGCGACACCCCGGCCTCCACCTCGCCACTGTCGGGATCCACCCGCAGATCGCCGCGAGGCGACGTAAAGCAGACGCCCGACAGGGCGTCACGCCAGGCGAGTCCCCCCGTCAGCTCGACACCAGTCGTCCGCTGCGCCGCCGCGAGCATCTGCCCGGTCTCGTAGCCCAGCAGCGTGAACACGGCCGGCTCCTTCCCAGGCGTCACCCCGCAGGCCAGGCGGAAGCGGTCGTGCGCCTCGCCACGCGCAGTGGTGTCCCACGACCATGCGGTGCGCAGACCATCGAGAGTCTCGGCCGGCATTTTCGGCCGCCAGTAGTCATGCATCATCAGCGGCGACGCGAGCAGGGGGAGGCGTCCTGCGAGACCGAGCGCTGACCAGGTCTGCGCAAACGAGATGCCTTCGCGGCCGGCATAAAACGCCATCACCAGATCGGGCTCGAGCGCCGCGAGGCGCCGCACGTGCTCCGTGGGATCGTCGTCGGCCGTGTCACGATGCGTGACCTCGGTGGCCAGCACTTCGCCGCCCCCGGCGTCGCAAAATCCGAGCCAGAAGGCGTGCACGATGCCGTACCCCCCCTCGTGCAGTCCCGCGGCGACGCACGCGCGGCGGCCGATCGTCCGCGCGGCCCACTCGCCCAGCGCGTACATGCTCTGCCAGAGATGCAGGGTGTTGGCGAACACCCACGGGTTGCGCGCGCCGCCGGTCATCAGGGGATCACCGCCGAGGTCGTTGACGAGGAACGGGGTGTCGGCGTCGCTGAAGTGGGTGTGCACCTGCCTGAGGACGCCGGCCCCCATGATGCCCGTCACGACGTCTGGGGACTGCTGCAGGAGCAGACGCTGGATGCGATCGGCGACCACGTCCTTGTCGCCGCACACGCCGACCGGTTCGGTATGGAGTACATGCGCGACGCCGGCCTCCACAAGTGCCCCACGCAGGCCGGCCAGAAAATTCTGGCCGGCTGCGGGGAACATCCGGGATGACGGCACCAGGGCGCCGATTGTGAGTGAGATGACCGGGGCCTCGTCAGTTACGCGACGGGAACAGGCCTTCAACGGCGATGCAGTAGTTCAGCACGAGGTACGGTGGCATTGTGCTGAACGGCAAGCCGCCGCCCGCCGGGCCGATCTGGACGGTAGTGTTCGTGATGGTCGTGGTCGCCACGGCCTGTGAGGACATCGCGCGGTTGTTCTGTGCGTCCTCGGTCGCGTAGTTGTTCAGCCCTGACGCGAGCATGTTGCCATTCGGATTCAACGCGTTGGCCGCCGTGCCCTCCGCATACAGAATCGACGTGGACGTCGATGTGGACGCGGCGCTCGCGACGTGGCTATGCGGCGGCATCTGCGCCAGCGACAAGGCGGTCGTTTCCACACCGCCTTTCTGACCGAGCTGATTGGGTGACAGCCCCGAGCCGGGGCCCACACCAATCGCGGTTCGGCCGCGCAGATCGGGCAGATTAAAGTTCGTCTGGCCGTCGCCGCCGTAGGTCGAGCCCAACAGCGAGAACAGCGCGGCGTTTGACGACACCGGCAGTAACTGCCCGGCGCAGAACATCCAGCCTTTCGGGGCAAAGGCAAAACCGAACAGCGTGATCATTCCGAGAAACACATCCATGTCAAAAACCTCCACGTCGGGAACAGGCACCGGGACGTAGCGCAGTCTCATCCACTCATGCGTGGTCTGTCAACACGTCGTACACTTCGTCGTACACTTCGCCCCTTGCAGCCTGACGACAACGAATTGGCGGAAATCACCGCGCCGCTGTCCCTTCCGGAGTCGCTCATCGGGGACACGGCGGCCTGCGTCGCACGACTTGAGGCGTTGCTCGAACGCCACTCTCCCTTTCGGCGCGCGGACGACATCACGGCCGGCGAAAGCCTCCTGCCTGACGGCTGGGCGGTGTCTCCGACGCAGGCCGCCATGTGCGCGCGCGACTACCGACGCACGTACACCTTTGCGCGAGGACTCGCCCTGGCGATCGAGGACGCCCGGCGCGTGGTGGCCGGACGTCCCGTCCGGGTGCTCTACGCCGGCTGCGGCCCGTGGGCGCTCATCGCGCTGCCGTCCATGGCCGCGTTGCCGGCGCAGGTCGCGCGTTTCACCTTGCTGGATGTCCACGAGCGCAGCATCGACTCCGTCCGCACCCTGATCGGGAATATCGGCCTGGCATCGTCAGTGGACGCCTTTGTCCAGGCGGACGCCGCGACGTGGACCATCCCCGCGCACCTGACACCCGACGTCATCGTCACCGAAACGATGAACGTGTGCCTGGCGCGCGAACCACAGGTGGCCATCACCCGGCACCTGCTGCGCCAGGCCCCCCACGCGATCCTCGTGCCCCGGTCAGTCCGCATCGACGCGGTGCTGGTGGATCCCACCTGCGAACGCCCTCCGGTCACCGCGGACAGCCAAGGCCCGCCGCCAGTGCCGGATCGTCTCGAACTCGGCACGGTCTTCGAGCTCAGTCGTCAATCGGCGGCCTTGTGGCCGGACACGGAACACGCCGTCCTGCCTGCGGGGCGGATTCAGATGCCGACGTCGATCGAGGACCGGTATGT
>CAYZLT010000377.1:0-3706 GCA_964479175.1 uncultured Solibacteraceae bacterium
TGCTTGACCACGAGTACGTTGCCGGCCATCAGTTGCGGCCCGGCCACGCGGGCCAACTGGTAGTACGGGAAGTTCCAGGGTTCGACGCAGAACAGCACGCCCGTGGGCGAGCTTTCCATGTGCGCCTCGCCGGCCTGGGGGTCAAGTGTGACCGGCGCCAGGAAGGACTCGGCATGCTGGGCGTAGTAGGACAGGATGTCGGCGCTGAATGTCACTTCGCCCCGCGCCTCGTTGATGCGCTTGCCCATCTCGAGCGTTTCCAGCGTGGCGAAGTCATCAACATGGGCGCGTAGCAAGGCCGCCGCCTTGTTGATGACCACCGCGCGCTCCGCGTAGCTCGTGTGCTTCCAGGTCTGGAAGCACGTCTCGGCTGCAGCCAGCGACGTCTCAAGCTCGGCAGGGCTCATGTGCTCGAAGCTCTTGAGCAACTTGCCGTCGTTGGGGTTCACGCTTTGGTAGGCCATAGTGTCGTCGTCCTTCAGGGTTCGTGGAGTTCGTGTAAATCAGGCCGTCAGAACGGGATAGTCGGTGTAGCCCTTCGCGCCGGGCACGTAGAACGTCGCCATGTCCGGCGCATTGAACGGCGCATCTTGTCGCATGCGCGCCACCAGATCTGGGTTGGCCAGGAACGGGCGTCCGAAAGCGACGAGGTCGGCGCGCCGCTCGCGCAGGGCCTGTTCGGCACTGCCATGGTTGAACCCACCCGAGAGGATGAACAGCCCGGTGAAGGCGTCGCGCAGTGCCAGCGTGAAGTCGTCCGGCAGAGGTGGTGCGCCCATGGATGAGTGATCGACGAGGTGGATGTAGAGCAGGCCCAGTGAGGATAGGCCCGCCACCAGGGCCAGATACTGCGCCTGCACGTCGGGGAACGCCCCCGTACCGTTGAACACGCCATAGGGCGAGATCCGGATGCCGACCCGATCGCGGCCGATGGCGCCCACCGTCGCGCGCGCGATCTCCAGTGCCAGACGATTGCGGCCGTCGATGCTGCCGCCATAGCCGTCGGTGCGTTGATTGATCAGCGGATTGAGAAACTGCTCGATCAGGTACCCGTTCGCGCCGTGCAGTTCGACCCCGTCGAAGCCGGCGTCGAGCGCCAGCGTGGCTGACGCCGCGTGCTCCGTGACGACACGGGCCAGATCGGTCTCGGTCATGACGCGCGGGGCACTGTGCGGCTGCAAGCCCAGGGTGTCGGTGTACATCTCGCCCGGGCAGGCCGTCGCGCCAGGCCCCAGCACCTCGGCACCGGTCGGCAGGTTAGCCACGTGAGCCACCCGGCCGCAATGCATGAACTGCACGAAGATCGTGCCGCCTTGGACGTGGACAGCGTCCGTCGTGGCCTTCCAGGCCTCGACTTGCGCCGCGTCGTACAGTCCTGGAATCCGTGGGTAGCCGAGGCCGTTGGGGCTCGGCGAGGTGCCTTCGGTGATGATGAGCCCCGCCGTCGCACGTTGGCCGTAGTAGGTCGCCATCAGGGCGTCCGGGGTGTGCTCGGGAGTCGCCCGGTTGCGTGTCATCGGCGCCATCACCATACGATTGGCAAGGTGAAGCGAGCGGGCCGAGAACGTGTCAAACAGCACGGAGGCAGTGTGGACTACAGTCCGCACCGCCGTCTGTGCCGATGAGCACAGTGTCTTCTCAGACGTGTTTTCAAGGTGTACGTCGGGGTTGCGTTGCCAGACCGTCCCGTATCGCAGACCACCAGCCTGGCGAGCTTTGTCCGAGCGGCTTTGCGAAGGCTGTTCGCCGGAGCAGTGAGCGCAGCGAACGCTTAGCGGAGGCCGGCTCCCGTAGACTGTCTTCCATGCAATATGTCGCCCGGCTCGTTCTTGTGGTCGGCGCGGGAGTGACGACCCTGTCCGCTGCGCCACCCCAGCAGTCGGCTGCCACGCACCCTATTGAAGTGGTGCACATCACCGGCCACAAGCGCTACTCGGTCGAGCAGGTGACGCGGACAAGCGGCCTTGCGCCAGGTAAAAGTGTCACCGTCGCGGACCTTGACGCGTCAATCGCGCGCATGGCGGCCACCGGGTTGTTCGCCAAGGTCGGATACAAGTACGCACCAGACGCGACGGGCCATCGACTTGTCATCACGTTCGAGATCGAAGAACCGGAATGGAAGGTGCCGGTGCTCTTCGACAACTTTGTGTGGTTTTCTGATGCCCAATTGCACGCGGCATTGGCTGATGACGTGCCCACGTTTGACGGCACGCTGCCGCAGACCGAAGGCGTCCACGCCCTCGTCGTGTTATCCCTGCAGCGGTTTCTGAAATCTCAAGGGATCGATCGCACCGTAGAGTTTCTGACCTACTCCCACGTCAGGACCAAAGTCCTGAAGTTCCTGTTCAAGGTTGCCGATCCTGCCCTTCGCGTGTGTGCCCTGCGTCTGGATGGTGTCTCACCGGCATGGGAGAAACGATTTGCGCCTGCCGTCGCCGCGCACATTGGTCGCGACTACTCGCGAGTGTCCCTTGAAGGACTGACCATCGGCGAACTTGAGGGGACCTACCGCAGTCGCGGGCGCCTGGACGCCACGGTTGGTGAAGCCGTGGCGCAACTCAACCAGGGCTGCCAGGGCGTGAGTGTGACCGTCCCGGTCACCGAGGGCGCCGACTACACCTGGGAGCGCACCACATGGACGGGAAACGCGGTCGTGGCCTCGGCCGACCTCGACCGCCTGCTTGGTCTTCGTGTCGGGGCGCCCGCAGAAACAGCGGAGCTTGATGCCGGACTCGCCGATGTCCGCGGCGCCTACGGAAAAGTCGGCCACGTGCAGGCACAGTTGACGATCGCCGCACGCGGAGACAAGACCACCGGCCGGGCGCATCTCGATGTGCAGGTCACTGAAGGCCCGCAGTTCCGCATGGGTGCCCTTGAGTTTGTCGGCCTGCCCGACACAGATGCGGCCGATCTCGGAAAGCGCTGGAAGCTAAAACAGGGTGAAATCTTCGACGCGTCGTATCTCGATGAGTTCCGGCGCACCCACATACAGCCACTGCAACAGCGCCGACGTCTCGGCGCTCGCCCCAACGTCACCGCCGACGTCCGCGCTCAGGTCGTCAACGTGCGTTACGAGTTCCGTCCGCCGGAGCGGTGAGCGACGCGAACGTTACGCGTAGATCGCGTCCGGCAATCACGTCCTTGGGAAAGTTCTCGACTTCGATGTCCGGCGCGACGCCTTCGTTTTCGACGGCCCACTTGTTGTCGCGCGTGAAGAAGCCGTCGCGACGGGCGATCATCGACCTGCCATCGATGAAACCGGGCGTGTCCGCGGTGTGCACCAGGCCACCCCACGTGGTGGTGCCGATGAGTGGACCGATCCCCCGAGGCCGGAACGTGTAGGGCATCAAGTCACCACCCGACCCGGCCATCTCGTTGATGATCATGACCTTTGGTCCCCAGATGCCGGCTGACAGACTTGTGAAGGGAAACCGATCGCCAGCGACGTTGTTGAAGTAGCCGTCGAAGTCGCGCCCAAGGACGTCGATGATGTAGTCGGCAGCCGAACCGCCGCCATTAAACCGTTACGTCAACGACTACGCCGAGCTCTCGACATTGGTGACAAAGATCGCGTGATACATCGACCGCAGTCGGCTTGCGTACGCGACCCACTTCGAGTCGGGGCTCCAGACAGGATTGAGTGTGCGTTGAGCGTAAGCGTTCGACCAACCCCGTTCTTGACGTGAGGTCGAGGGCGGCGTAGGGC
>CAYZLT010000378.1:0-3701 GCA_964479175.1 uncultured Solibacteraceae bacterium
GAAGGGCTTTCGTCGCCTGAAAGGCTGTGCGGACATGCCCACGCTCGTCGCGACGCTCCGGGCCCGTGATCAGCAGCTGGGCCTTGTCATGGCCGAGGAGAACGTCGCATAGTAGAGACCGTCAACCGAGCCGCCGCTGAATTTCAACAGCCGACGGGACATCCCCGAGTGGATTTATTTTCCGGATTGATCCGCAGTAGGCGGCGAAGAAGCACTGGATGTGCGGACGGTCACCGTCCGCACATCATTAACCTGCGTGGCCTCTGCGGAACAGTTGCACAATGATTACAGATCTTCGGGCCCTCATGCGGCGCTTCCGCGGTCTCCGGGCCGTCGTTAGCTGTGTAATCTTGCTCAATGCGACAGTAATGGCCCTTGCGGTGACGTTGTTTTCGGTCACTGACCATTATCTGCTTCGAAGATTGCCCTACCCGGACGCTGACCGCATCGTCCACTTGCATGCACCGCGCAAGGTGATTCTCAAACAGCGACTTGCCGAATGGCGGGCGCTCGCGGAAAAAATTCGATCGCAATCGCTTCTGGATGAGTCCACGTTGGTTCAGGCCGGCAACCCGATGTTTCTTGAAGGGAGCGAGGCTGCTGATCACTGGCGACTGCGGCCCGTGCGAGTCTCACCCGCGTTCTTTTCGCTCTTCGGCCAGCCGTTAATCGGCCGACCGTTGCTCGAGTCTGATCGGTCTCCGCGTGACACCCGTCCTATGGTGATCAGCCACGAACTCTGGGAGCGCGTATTCGAACGACGAACAGATATTTTCGGTCGTGCTCTGGTCATTCCAGGGACAATTCCCGGCACGGTATATCGACCCTCATCTTGGGAAATCGTCGGCGTCATGCCGAAGGATTTTGCGCTGCCCTCCGGTGCGAACGTTTGGGTCACGGAAGACCATATTCCGGTGTCGATTATCGATGGGCTGCCCACTTACGCCCGGCTCCGGCCCGGAGCGACTGCTGCCGATGTGGCGGCGGCTCTGCCCGGGATCGAAGTGACTGATCTAGCTGACCATTTGGAACCAGAAGGCGCGAGGGCGGTCTTGTACCTTTGGATTACTGCGCTGTGCGTCGTTGTTTCGATCTGCGTGCAGGTGGCGATGCTCGTAGGAATGCGTTCGGCGCTTCGCCCGAACGAAATCCGTATGAGGCTGACTCTTGGTGCCAATTGGCGGCAAGCTTATCGTCCGGCCGTCTTGGACGGCGCCGCTCTCGCGGCCTTGAGCGGGATCGCAACGGGATTGCTTCTGCCGGTGATGGCGCCACTAGTGATCCAGATGCTCCCAGCAGAATTGAACATTGCTAGCGACACGTGGCTTGGAGAACGAGCCCTTGCATTCGGCTTGGCGCTGGTTGGGTTTCAGGTATTGCTGCTGTCAACTGCGCCAGTGTTGCTGGCAATCGGGTTGACCCGAGCACGTCCAACGACAGCGGGGCGACTGTTTCATATGGGTGCGTCGGCCCAGAGGTTCTTGCTGGCGGGCCAAGTTGGTGCCACTGTCGCTCTGACTCTCCTGACTGCAGTTGCATGGCAGAGTTCAGCTCGGGCGACTTCCGTTGATCCAGGGTTCGACCCCGACCGCCTCTACGGTGTGAGGCTGCCTCAGCTACTCCCCCCCCTCGGTGCGACCGCAGAGGGGCGGATGTTGTCTACGTCCGACAGCCAATTGCTATATGAGGCGACCCTGCAGCAGGTCAAAGCCCTCCCTGGCGTTGTAGGCGCGGCACTTTCGAGCCGACGACCTATGCAGTCGCCCGCAAACGAAGTCGTCGCCATTCGCTCGGCGTTGTCTCCGGAGTTCCCGATAGAGTGTTACGTCACCGCCGCGTTTGGCGACCTGATGGAGACGGTAGGGTCACCCATCGTCGCGGGCCGCTCATTTGCAGCGTCCGACCCTTCCTCTGAAGTCGTCATGGTGAATGAGGCCATGGCGCGGCAGTTGGCGGCGTTCGGTGCCGTGGTGGGTTCGGAATTGCTAATCACGCCCGTGCAGCGTGCGCGAGTTATCGGCATATTCAAGAACGTGGTTCATCACAAGTTCGACGACCATCCGACAGCAGAGGTCGTCCGCCTAACTCGCTATCCTTCGACACTTTTGTTTCGCCTCGCTGGAGGCCATTCTCGCCGTGAGTTTGCCGCCGTCAACGGCGTCCTGGCCGCAGTGTGGGGCGCGCGAGCGCCGAAAGTCGTGATCTCGGTGAACGACGACGTTCGCCGCGCCACACTGCCATACCTGTCCCAACAGGCGCTGTTATCGCTACTCGCGATGGCGGCTGCAGGCGTTCTCGCGGTTGGTATTTATACGTCAGTGTCAATCCTGCTCAGACAACGCAGACAGGAACTGAGCATTCGGCATGCGATGGGTGCCGGGCCCGCCGACGTGCGAAGGTGTGTTTGGAAAGAAACGGGCTTCGTGGTCGCTGGGGGGACTTTCGGCGGCCTGGGCGCTGGAGCGGTAGCCGGCACCTACATGCAACACCTGTGGTTCGAAGCGCAGCCGACCGACTTCACCACTCTTGTCGGTGTTGCAGTCGTCGTGTTGTTGGTCGTCGCGATTACCGTCGAGCGCCCCATCAGACAGTTTGTCCACACGTCGCCACTGTCCGGTCTCACGGGAGTCGACTGAAATGTTCTCGCAATCGGGAGCCGCGCATCCTCAGTGGTACGACGGATTCGTCGTCCTCCTGCTCACACTCGCAGCGTGGGGGTGGCTCGCGGCGATCAGCCCGCCCCCGCCCAGTGCGGTCGCAGGCCGCGTCGGTACCGAGGCCGAGGCCAAGGACCTCGATGGTCAACCGGTCAGGCTGGACAAATCGAAGGGTCGCGTGCTCCTCGTCAACGTGTGGGCCCCTTGGTGCGGCCCTTGCCGTGTCGAGGTGCCTGACCTAGTGCGGCTGCAAGCGCGCTACTCCGATGATTTGGTGGTTCTCGGACTGACCGTTGACGCGCCGATTCCAGATATTCGTGCTTTCATGGACGAATATGGGATTAACTATCCCATTTTGCTGGCCACTTCCACGACGATGTCGGCGTTTCCGCCGGTCCAGTCACTGCCGTCGTCGTTCCTAGTTGGTCACGACGGACTCATCAAGCGCGAATACATCGGCGTTCCCGACATGTCGGTCCTCAACGCGGACGTTAAGCGGGCGCTGGCATTACGCCAGCTTTGAGTGTAGCGAGGGAATTCGAGCACAGGAGCGTGCATGGCGACGCATAAACCAGGTCGACTCACTCCCGTCTTTCATAAAATCTTCACGATTCCCTCGGCGGTGCCCTCGTCCTCATAAGTATTGTCACCATCGCGTGCATGTACCTGTTCTGGCGCGGCCGAGCCACGCTGACTGCGGCCTTTCGCACCATGGCAATTACACTGGTGATCGTAGTTCTTGCGTTTTTGATGAGGCAGGTAGCCAGCATCGTTGCCGGTACGGAGACCGGCCCAGTCACGCTCGCCCCGCTCGCCACATGGAATCACTCTGTTCACGCTTTGGCTATGGCAACGGATGTGGCTGCGTTGTGGGCCGGAGTCGTCCTTGCGGCAGGCGTCTCGTCCAGCACCGGACGACGTTTTGGGCCTGTGTGCGCCCTGGTCACAGCGATGAACGTCGCAGCAATGTGGATAGGGTACCGAATGTTGTAAGCGCGCGCATGCTCAAATCGTCGGCTCGGTTTTTTGAGTCCGCACGAGAGG
>CAYZLT010000379.1:0-3675 GCA_964479175.1 uncultured Solibacteraceae bacterium
ACGCGTCGCGATCAGCGCTGGAGCCGACCTGTGGCTGTGGGACTTCTCGACGAAGCTGATGAGCAAGCTGACGTCAGGGCCGGTTGAGGACGGATACCCAGTGTGGACGCCCGACGGCCGGTCGATCGTGTACCGCTCGAATCCCACCGGTCAGCAGGACGTCTTTCGGCGCGCGGCGGACGGCACCGGCCGGGTGGAGCAGTTGACCGACACCGTTGACGCCGAATGGCCTCTGGATGTGCTGATCGATGGCGGAATGCTCCTGCGGGTTGTGCCGGCAACTGGGACGGCCTCCGCACGTCTGACGGTACTGCCAAAGACCGGCGCGGGCGCCGCGTCGCTGCCGTCGCTGCTACCCACCCGCATCGGGCAGCCGATCAACGCCGCGGTGTCACCGGATGGCCGCTGGATCGCCTATCAGTCGACAGAGGGCGGCAGGATCGACGAAATCCACGTCAGACCCTTCCCTGATACGGCGGCGGGATACTGGCGGATTTCGTCGGGGGGTGGCAGCAAGCCCGTCTGGTCGCGCGGTGGGAGAGAGCTCGTCTTCCTGGGTGTCGCCGGCGACTCGTTCACTCGACGATACATGTCGGTGGCGGTGCCAGCGCTGTCGCCAGGCGCCGGTTTTTCGCACGGCGCGCCTGTCGTGATCTTCGACAGCACCGGCCACCTCACGGTGGGGTTTCCCGACCGCACGTACGACGTCACGGCCGATGGGGCGCGGTTTCTGATCAGCAGGGGACGCACCGATAACGCCGCGCCATCGTTGACGATCGTCACCGACTGGTTCGACGATATCCGCGCGCGGTTGTGGGTCAAGTAGCGGCCATGATGTCCCTGGCGCGGTAGTGCCTACGGCCCTCGTTGGGCCGTCAGTGTCGACGCGGGTGTCGATGGGTGTCGATAGACGATGGCGACCGAGCCGACAAGCACCTCGTCGCCATCGACCAGCACCTGGGGGGCATCGAGGCGCGTTCCCCAGACAGCCGTGCCGTTCTTGCTGCCCAGATCCCGAAGGACGACCTCGGCCCCGTGCCGGGTCAGCACCGCATGCCGCCGCGACACGGTGGGCAGATCCAGGCACACCACCACATCAGGATCGCGGCCGATGACGTTGTCACCCTCATGAAGTTCGCAGCGATACTCGCCGGAACCCCATTCGACCCAGTGAAAATCCCGACGCGCCCCAGGGACCAGCTCGCCTGGGGGTCGTGCCACCTCGCCCGACACCACGTCCGCACAGAAGGCATAGCCGAATCCGTGTGACGTTCGGATGAACGCCGGGGTCTTGCTCGAATCCCCCAGCGCGCGTCGCAGTTCTGCCACAAGCGCCGCCAGTGTCACATCCGAGACGAACGTCGTCGGCCACAGACGCGTGTGGAGGTCTGTCTTGCTGAGCACTCGCGGCCGTTCATGCACGAGTGTGACCAGGAGGTCGTAGGCCTTCGGCGACACGGAGACGACGTCGCCGTCTCGAAAGAGCCGGCGCTGATCCTCATCGAGCACAAACGGGCCGAAGCATGTGGTGTTCTTCAATACCGAGAATTCCCAATGAGATCCCAATGAGACCGTCAAGACCTTCTGAGCGCGAGCGCCAATTCTACTGCCATCCCACAGGAGGGCTGGCATGCACACTCTCAACGCGCTCGTCGTTGTTCTCTCACTCGTCGGCGCCGCGTCCGCTCAGGAGGGCCCCGTGCCGGCCGTCAGCCCGTCGGTACGGCCATTGGATGCACGCGGCGAGCGCATCCTTGCACGGGGACTCGCCCGGTCGGCGTCATTGCGCGCACTCGTCGACGAGGTCAGCCTTCTTCGGGCGGTGGCGTACGTGCAGATGGATCCGTACCTGCCCCTGGGACTGCGTGGGACGACCCGTCTCATGGGCGCATCCGGCGACATCCGGCGAATGGTGGTCCTCCTCAATCCTCGCGCGTCCGACGACGACCTTGTCGCCATGTTGGCGCACGAACTCCAGCACGTGGCTGAGATGGCACGGGCCCGTGTGACGACTACTGCTGAAGTTGAGGCCCACTATCGTCGGCACGGCATTGTCGGGCCGGTCGGCCGATACGAAACCACCGAGGCGTTGGCGGCCGGCCGCCGCGTACAGGTGGAGTTGATTGCTTCGGGCACCCGAGAGACTCACTTGCCTGGCGGAACGATCGTTCTCAAGTGATCGGCGGCGCGATCGGAGGCGAACACGATTCGCCGGCCATCGGGCGTCCACACGGGGCCGCGATCCTGACCGGCGTCGAATGTCACTCGAATCGCCCCGTCGCGAGCCCAGTCGTACACCCAGATATCACGTTGCCCGTTGTCGGAAATTTCGAGCGCCAGCCGCGTGCCGTCCGGAGAAAATCTCGGATTGACCCAGTCCGCCGTGCCGGCGTGAAGCACCGACGTCTTGCCATCTCGGGTCATCCAATCGATCGCAGTAGGCGCCGTCGCAGATCCGCCAGGGACGTACACGACTGTGCCATCGGCCGCCATCTCCACGCGCGCATACCCACGATTCGGATGCGACGCGATGTCTTCCAGTACCGGCACCGCGGATCCGACGACTTCGAGTCGATCGAGATCAAAACCCACGGCGACGAGCGTCGCTTGCTGCATGTAGAGAAGGTGACCGCTCGGCACGTACCGTCCGTAGAACGCGCCGCGCACCAAGATCTTGCCTGGCCCGCCCGCCATGTCAGCGACGACGAGATTGGCGGCACCGAATTCACGCAGCGCCGAGTGCTCGGTGTAGAGCACGCCCTTGCCGCCGGGGAGGGCCTGGGGCCAGCGTTGCGTACGCGCGCCCTCACCAAACGTTCCGAAGACCGACGAGTGTCCACCAGCGGCTGATACGCGCCTGAGCGCGACGCCCCCGGGGTTTGCCGGGGCAAAGACGATCGTGTCGTCGGCAGCCCACGTGCCGCCATAACTGAAGAACGAATCACACAGATCGACGGGCATGCCGCCGGACACCTCGACCTTCTTGAGTTTGCCGCCGGCAAAAAACCCAATCCACCGGCCGTCAGGGGAAAAGAAGGGATTGTCAGCGCCGGCGGTGCCGGCCAGCGCGACGGCCTCCAACTGATCGAGTCTGCGAACGAACAACCTGTCGTCCTGCTCCGGCCGTCGTCCCACAAACACCAACGTCGGCGACATCTTGAGCGCAAACGCCAGGTCCATCGTTGACTGAAATCGCGCCTCCGGCGTTTTCTCGAGACACCGCTCGACGATGCGGATGAGCTGGGGCGGAATGGCTCGATCCGTCGGCTCACTCACCAGTGGAGCGGGTGTGTCTTTGAGAATCGCGCTCAACGTGTCGGACGGCGTATCACCTGTGAACGCACGCCGGCCCGCGAGCAGTTCGTAGAGCACGCACCCGAACGCGAAGATGTCGGTCCGGGCGTCAACGGCCTGGCCTCGAATCTGTTCAGGCGCCATGTAGCCGACGGTGCCGAGGATCACGCCCGATGCGGTGACGGTGTCCGGAACACTGGACGGAGCCGGGTCAAGCTGCTTTGCCAGCCCGAAGTCCAGAATCTTGACGCGCCCATCGGTGGTGACAAAGATGTTCGCGGGCTTGAGGTCGCGATGGACGATGCCGCGCGCGTGCGCGGCCGCCAGACCATCGGCAATCTGCGCGGCGTAGTCGAGGGCCTTTCCCAGGCGGGCGTAAGG
>CAYZLT010000380.1:0-3656 GCA_964479175.1 uncultured Solibacteraceae bacterium
TTCTAGAACTGTATGGGCAGCGTCAATCACATGACGGCGTGACGGCCTCGGGTTATTGCAGAATGACCGACGGCAGGGGTGTCCGGTTCATCAGCTTGAAGATCGGAATCAGCGGCACCTGGGGTGCGCCACCACGACCGCCACCACGACCGCCACC
This sequence comes from uncultured Solibacteraceae bacterium, assembly GCA_964479175.1. Lineage (GTDB taxonomy): Bacteria > Acidobacteriota > Vicinamibacteria > Vicinamibacterales > SCN-69-37 > SYFT01. The sequence goes on from CAYZLT010000380.1 coordinate 158, forward strand.
ACGACCGCCACCACGACCGGGCCATGCTTCACCCACCATGCCCGCCGGCGCCGGACGGACCTGCGCCTTGGGCAGCCACGCGTCCATGCGGTTCCAGAGGATCACGTTGTCATCACTCTCGGGCTCGAGCAGATGCGCCACGAGACGACCGAGCATCTGCGCGGTGGACACGACGTACGTGCCCTTCGGGAACGTCCGTTCGATCGTATGCAGGCCCTTGATCGTCACCATTGTCGCGCCCTGATGGTCGTATTCAGTGCGGTAGTAGACGTCGTCCAGTTCGTAGGCCTGCACGGTCAGCGCCTTGGGTTCGGTGAGCACCTCGACGGTGATGTTGTGCTGGCGCAGCAACGACACAGCGGCCACCGCCTCGCGAGGCAGGACGTAGGCGTACGGACGTGGGCGTGATTTCAGGACGCTGGGTTTGGTTCGGAGTTTGCCGTTGGGGACGGTGATGAACTGCCCCTGATTGGCAGGGTCGGGAATTTCGTAGGTCACCGTGAAGTCGTGATCCACCTGCTCCATGTCCACCATCACCTGCTGATCCTGCAACAGGCCCATTTCGACGGTCGTGCGACGAGCGTTGGCGACGGTGTCGAGCATCTTCTGCTTGTTGGCCACCGACCATTCGAGCACGGCCTTGTAGCTGATGAGCCCGGACTTCACGCCGGTCTCCATCGTCTGGGCCGGTGATTCGAAGGTGATGCCAAGACTGTTCATGAACGTCGCGTAGGTCATGCCGATGCGTGGATAGTGCGGCACGCCTTGCCAAAACTCGGCATTGCCTCCGGGATAAAAGAACGCCTTCAGGCCGGCTTCTTCGTTGCGTGTACGCACGTGCTGAAAGATCTCGTTATTGGAGAGATCCATCAGCGCCTGATCCACTGACGCATTCGAGGTCGTGACGTAGTTGATGTTGTACGGCCGTGCGCCGCCGTTGTGCCCGTCGATGATCATGTGCGGATACCACCGGTGGTACACATGGCTCACGACATTCGCGATCTCCGGCTGCTCAAGCTTGATGTAATCGCGATTGAGATCGATGCCCCAGAGATTGCCGCGCTGCCCGTTCTGGCTGGCCTCGAAACCATCGGGATTGATTTGCGGCGCGATGAGCAGGATGACCTGGTCGAGCGCCTTGTTGGGTTCGGAGCCAGGCGTGACCAGTTCACGCATCAACTGCAGGATCGACTCGCGCTGGGTGCGCTCGCCGCCGTGTACGTTGGTCTGGAACATCAGAATCGGCTTGCCGCTGATCAGCGCTTCCTCCGGCGTGTGCACCATCGGCCGCGCAAACACGGCGAGCGGCAGGTCGCGCCCTTCGCGTGACGTGCCATAGGACATCGTCCGCATGTCGCGCGTGGTCGCCTGCAACGCGCGCAGGTAGGTCATCATGCTGTCGTGACGGGTGTAGATGGTCCAGTTGGACTCTTCCGCCTGCGTACGAAGATTCTGCTGCGTATGAACCGGGGTGGTGACCGCCACCGCCAGCAACAGTGCTGCGGCAGATACACGTCGCCCCATCGACATCCTGAACTGACTCATGACCAATGCCCTCCGGAAGAGGGCATTGTACGTCAGGATTTTGCTTTTTTCGCCGCGCGCGGCTTCCCTGCGGCCTTCGCCGCCTTCGGCCTCACCGACTTCACCGCGCGCTTGCGCGTCGGCTTCTTCGTCGCAGTGGCGGGTGCGTCGGCAGGAGTCTGGACGGTCGCAGAAGATATGGGGGCCTCGGGCTCGGCCAGCTCTGCGCGAGCATCGCCACCGGCCTCTTCGTACGCCGAAGGATGGTCAGTGCTCGTCGCGGTCGTCGGTGCCATCAGTCCAGCCGACCCGGCCTGGAACACACGAATCACACCCTGGCGATCACGCTCAACGCGGAACGCGCCCTCTTTGTGCGAAGCGCGGAGCAGGTCCACGAGTGACGCAAAGCCGTAGCCACGCTCATCAAACGGCGGTGTCTGCGCACGCACGATCTGTTTGACCTGGCGCAGATACAGCGGCCATTTGCGGATGTCGCTGCCCGCAATGATGCGATGCAGTTCGCTGATGCCCTCCGCAGCGCCACCAATCACCGCGACCGGGGCCATCGGCGCCTGCGTCGGCTGCGGTTGCTGCTGCGGCGGTTGGCGCGGTTGCTGCTGCGGTTGCTGTTGCCGCGGCTCGCGCGGCTGACGATGCGGCTGTTGCGGCTGCGCCGGGGACTGTTCGGACCCGCTCGATGACGGTTCGGTGGCAGGCGCGGCCGCTGCCGCGTCCGCTTCGCCCTGCGTCACTTCGAGGGAGACGCCCTCGGCGGGCGCCACCAACCAGCCGCCCTTGCCCTGATGGACACGGAGCACGCCGGCCTTCTCGAGCTTCTGCGCAAAGTCACGGAACGTGCCCGCACCAAAGGTGCGTTCGTTGAACGTGGAGTCCAGCTGCAGGAGCGTGCTCTTGAACAGTCCGAGCTGCGGATCGACGTCGCGCTCCAGCATGACCTTGAGCGCACGTTTCACGAGTGGAATCACCACGGCCAGGTCGGCACGATCCGCTTTTGGCCCACGGGCGCCGCCGCCTCGTCGTCCAGAGACAACACCGATGAGATTTTCGTAGGCGATGAACTCGTGGCAATTCCGCTGCATGATGCCGCTGGTGAACTGCTGACCGCCGACCACGAAGACCTTTTTGTCGTACTGCTTCAGCTTCTCGACCAGGCTGATGAAGTCGGAGTCGCCGCCCACGATGACAAACGCGTTGATGTGGGGGTGGGTGAACGCCATCTCGAGCGCATCCAGCGCGAGATTGATGTCCGCCCCGTTTTTGTCGCCGCCCGGGGTCAGATTGCGCTGCACCATCCGGATGGCGTGTTGGGTCAGGGCACGCGAATAACCACCGGCTCGTTGCCAGTCGCTATAAGCCATCTTCGACACCACTTCCCCACGCTCCTTGAGCGCTTCCAGGACGAGGCCGGCGTCAAACGCGGCGTTCAGGGTGTTCTTGACGCCAATTTCGATGTTGTCGAAGTCAATAAATACGGCAATGCGGAGTCGATCTGAAGTGCTCATGTTTGTTGGAGTGCTGGGTGCGGAGTGCGCAGGTGCGGGCACACAACACTGCGTACTCGGCACCAAGCACTATGGAGGCACTGTATCATGTTGAGTTCCTGCTCCTGAGGGTGACTGATTGACGATTGATGAGATTCTGACCGCCCTCGATGCCCGATTGCGCACCGATCAGGCGATCACCGACACCCCCACGGGTCACCGCGTCGAGTACCTGTATGCGATTGACGCCCAGGCCAGCGCGCAGACGCGGGCCCTGACGGTGCGTCTGCTGGCCCGGCCCCGACGCCCCGACGGCACCTGGGATCGGGCGGTTCCGGCAGCCATTACCGAAGAAGCGGCGCTGCAGACGTCGGCCACGGACCGGCGACTCCTCGGCTCGCTCCTGGGGGCCCGCCGACTGGGCGCGGCGTCTGTGGTGGACTCGTCGAGCACACTGGCCCTCGTGGTGACCC
>CAYZLT010000381.1:0-3645 GCA_964479175.1 uncultured Solibacteraceae bacterium
AATCCGAGTTATCCAAATCCCATCTCCCTCTCGGTGCTCAACTACCCTGACCTCCGCGATCAGACCACCAGTTTCAACCGCGTCGGCGTGATGCGGAATCTCACAATGAATCTGACCGGCACGGACGAGCCCGTCCGCATCCCCGCAAAGATGCTCTCAGCCGATGTGTTCGACACGCTGCAGGTTGCGCCGCTCAAAAGGCCGGACCTTCGGTGCAGACGATGACAAGGCGGGAGCGGAGCCGGTGGCCGTCATCAGCTGCGGCCTGTGGCAGTCGCGATTTGCGGGCGCGGACACCGTCCTCAACAACGCCATTCAGCTCGACGGGCGCGCCGTGACGTTTATCGCCGTCCCTGCACACACGCTCATGGTGCAAGGCGTGCGCAGTGGCCTGTTGATGCGCAGTTTCATCCGTCTGCAGGACGTGTCACCGGGTTTCACCGCCTCGAAGGTACTCGTCGCCGAAGTGCCGTTGTCGCCGCGGACCTACGCGGCGCACGACGTGCGAACCAACGCGGTCGAGTCTCTCCTTGAGAACATCCGCGCGATTCCAGGCGTGACCAACGCGGCCGCCACCACCCTTCTTCCACTCAGCGGCACGGGTGGCACGCTGCATTTCAACATTCAGGGCCGGCCACCAGGCAGTTCGGCCGACTGGATTTCGCTCAACTTCCGCGCGGTGACACGGTCGTACTTCTCGACCATGGAAATTCCAGTAAGGCGTGGACGCGGCTTTGGTCTGGAAGATCGCCAGGGCTCACCACACGTTGCGGTAGTAACCGAAGCGTTCGCCCGACAGTTCTTCCCTGGCGAGGACGTGATTGGCAAACGTATCTCGCTCGGCACGGAGTTCGACGGCACCGAGCCATGGCGTGAAATCGTCGGTGGCGGTGAAACACATGGACCCCAACCAGCCCATCGTCATCTCCGGACGATGACCGACGTCAAAAACGCGGCGGTGACGCAGCCGCGATTCAGGACGACGCTGCTTGGCATGTTCGCGGCGATGGCGTTGATCCTCGCAGGCATCGGCGTCTACGGACTCCTCGCTCATGGTGTGGCTCAGCGTCGAGGTGAGTTTGGTGTGCGGCTCGCCCTTGGGGCGACCGCGACACAGATCACGGCCCTGGTCATTCGCGAAGGCCTGCTGCTGGCAGGCGCCGGCCTCGCCGTTGGTGCTCTCATCGCGGTGCTCGCGGTCCGACTGGTGCGAACGATGTTGTTCGGCGTGACGATGTGGGATGTCAGCGCGTGGGTGATGTCGGGGGTGGCGCTGGTGGTGGTCGCATTGGTCGCCAGCTGGATCCCCGCTCGGCGCGCGACCAAGGTCGTGCCGTCGCTGGCTCTGAGAGAGTAATGCTGTGTCTCCCTGTGAAAAGATCTGGTGCCGGATTTGGTCTACCATTCACCCATGGCCCACTATGTTGATGGTTTCCTGATTCCAATCCCCACCAAGAACCTTGCCGCTTACAAAAAGCTGGCGAAAAAGGCGAACAAGGTGTGGACCGACCACGGCGCGCTCGCGTATGTCGAGACGGCTGGTGATGATCTCGCCGTCAAAGGGGTGGGTTCGTTCACGAAGCTGACCAAGGCCAAACGGAACGAAACGGTCATCCTCTCGTGGATTGTCTACAAGTCCAAGGCGCATCGGAACTCGGTGAACAAGAAGGTGATGGCCGATCCGCGCATCGCGAACTTCGACCCGGAGATCATGCCGTTTGATTCGAAGAAGATGACCTACGGCGGCTTCAAGGTGCTCGTCGAGAGCAAGTAGCTGTCAGCCGGGCTGCTCCGAAGTCAGGCGTGTTTGCGGATGGTGTCCCCTTGGCGAATGCGGCCAGGGGTAACGACCTTCGCGTTGATGCCGCGGAGTCCGAGCTCACGGCCCTCTGGCGAGTTGACCCACTTCAACGCATCCAGACCGAAGCGGGCTGAAAACTTGCCGCAGCCCGTGTGCGGCTGGTCAGTCACTTCGATCACGGCGTCGCCAACCGCCAGTCGGGTACCCGCCGGCACGTTCGTCTGGCTCAGGTCGAAGTCCACGAACAACTGATCACCCGCCAGTTGCCACCGTTTGACGGGACCCGCGATCGCTTCAATCGCGCGGGCGTTCATCAGATTGAGCTGCATGTCGGGATGTGGCGACCCGTCTGTGGTGCGCGAGCTGCTCCGCAGGCGCCAGCTGTCTCCGGCCAGCCCGTCGGCGAAGTTCAGTTCCGCCTCCGCCAGCACCTCACGCCCATCCACCTGCGGACGCCTCACAACCAGCGCGAGAACACCGACGTCTGTCGGCGACTGCCTGATGTGGGTCAGCGCGATGTTCAGCGAGTCGAGCGACCTGGCGTCCTGATGCGACGGGATGGAACAGACCACGACGACCTTCGTCACTCGAGCTCGAAGAAGTCGACCTTGCCGGTCTCAAGTGAGTACTCGGCGCCGACGATGAGCAGGCCTTCGTCCTTGATCAACTGCTCAAGAATCTCAGAGCCGTGACGAAGCTGATTCACCGACATGCGAATGTTCGCGCGTCCGGCTTCGCGAATGAGTTCATCTGGGCGTTCGCGCAGGTTCGTGGCCAGCAACGGCTCCACCGACGGGCGGACACGATCAACGATCGAGCGCAAATTCTTCGACTGATCAAGGAGCGGCCGCTTCAACTGATCGACCGTCGCTGTGATCGCTCCGCACTGCGTGTGCCCGAGCACGACCACAAGTCGAGTGCTGAACTGGGCCGCCGAAAACTCGACGCTGCCGACCTGCGACGGGGCCACGATGTTGCCGGCCACCCGAATGACAAACAAATCACCAAGTCCCTGGTCAAAAATGATCTCGGCGGGCACCCGGGAGTCAGAGCACCCCAGGATGATCGCAAACGGGTCCTGGGTCTCCGCCACTTCATGGCGTCGGGCCTTGTTGGTCAGCGCCTCACTGTCCCTGCCGTCATCGCGGAATCGGCGATTGCCTTCGCGGAGGCGTTCAAGGGCTTCAGTGGCGGGAATCATGGGCGCCCGCCAGTATCGCATGGGCGGTAGAATCTGTGCGGCATGTCCACTGTCGCCATCCTCGGAGCCGGGCCCATCGGAGCGGGCATTGCCCACACGCTTGCACGTCGGGCCCGCGTGCGCGATGTGCGCCTGATCGATGCGGCGGCGACGGTGGCCGCCGGCAAGGCGCTTGATATCAGGCAAACCGGCCCGGTCGAGGGGTATGACACGCGGCTCTCCGGGGTGGGCGATCCGCTTGCCGCCGTCGGCGCCGATGTCATCGTGATCGCGGACACCCACGCCGAAGGCGAGTGGGAGGGCGACAAGGGCCTCGCGCTGGTGCGACAACTCGTCGCGGCCGGAGCCACTGGGCCCTTTGTGTTTGCCGGTTCCAAACAAATATGGCTCATGGAAGCGGTGGTGCGTGAACTCGGCGTGTCCTCCGATCGGGTTGTGGGTACCGCAGCGGCGGCGATGGCGACTGCGGCGAAGGCGTTGGCTGGTCTGGAGGTCAACGGCTCAGGCGCAGACGTCGCGCTCACCGTGTGCGGCAAACCACCGATGCTCACCGTTGCGTGGTCGGCGGCGACGATCGGTGGGTCCCTTCTGACCGAGCGTGTACCGCCCCATCGTGTGCTGGCGATTTCTCAGCAGCTCAGGA
>CAYZLT010000382.1:0-3638 GCA_964479175.1 uncultured Solibacteraceae bacterium
GACGGCGAGTTCTTGGCGCATGCGATCCAGTTCGCGCCGCGCGTCGTTGCTCTCGTGAGGCTCGCCGCGCTCGCCGGCGCAACCCGCGGGGCGGAGCTCTGGGCGTGCGTCGAGGTGACGCGCGTCGTCATCCTGTCGACGCGGCCGCGGTTCGAGGGCGAGCTCGCCGCCGGCGGCGCAAAGAGCGATTTCGTGGTCGTCGAGTTCCAGGCGCGACGACTGGGCTTCGGCCGGTAGTGCGGGACCGGAGGGACTCGGCATCCTGGCGTCGAGGGCCACCTCGAGCCAGGCACCTGGTGCCGGCACGGTGGTGGTCTCGATCATCACGACGTTGTCGTCGGCGGGGAACCGGTCCTTGTTCCACTCGGACGCGATGCGCACCGGCACGGCCGTCGTGAGCGCAGCCGTGCGGCGCGTGGCCGCGACCTTCGCGTTGAACGCGGCAAGGCCCGCAGGATCACCCGTTCGCAGTCGGGCGAGTTCACGCTCGCTGAATGTGGGTGGTTCCCAGTCGTGCGCCTCGTGTCGCACTTGCAGGTGCGTGAGCACATCGGTCGGGCGCACGCGCTGGTTGAACCGCAGCGCGATGGTGACCGGCCCAGTAAATCTGTCCGTCTTGCGTTGCCACTCTGCCGAGAGGAGTCGCACCGTGGGCGTCGTGAACTGGAATCTGAATGGTGCAGCCAGTCGTCGTCCTGCCGCGCTGGTGGCGCCGGCGTCCACCGTCACCGTGTACGTCGAGGCATCGGGGAGTGGCGCCGCCGGGTCCGGTGTGAAGAGGAGAATCGTCGTGCCCGACCATCGGAACTGTCCTGCGATGCGTGGTGTGATCGACACCCACGGAATCTGCGGATTGGCCGGCGCACGCCCCAGCGCGATCATCGGCTCGGAAAAGATGAGCCGAATCTCGTTCGCATCCGATCGCTGATTCACCTCGCCGCGAGGGCTGGCCTCAAGGACCGTGAGGGGAGTGTTCTGCGCTGACCCGGCCAGCGTGGAGGTGAGGAGAAGAAGGACGATCAGACCAAGACGACGCATGGGCCGATCATATGCGGACTCGAATCCCCTTCCGGTCTGGGCCCCAGGTGCGCGCCACGTGGATGTCCACGCGCCGATGGCGCCGGGAGGTGGCGACTTGACCGGTGGGGACGGTTACCGTGCGCCAGTTGGCATCTGCGGAAAAACGATCGACCAGGCGGCCATCCAGGTAGACCGACACCTGCATCGTGAACTGGTCATGGCCGGCGACATCGAAGGTGACGGACGCGTGGTCGGCGGGGACAAAGAAGCTCGCGCGCCCGCCGGTCCAGCCGTCGCCATGGAACCCGTGGCGATAGTCGCCGAGCCACGCCGGGTCGCGCAGCCACCACAGCGCTGAGGCACCGATCAGCAGAACAACAACGATGGTGATGGCGCGACGGGTCAGGGCCATCGCAGGAAAATCTCCGAGTAGTCGGACCACGTGGTGTTCTGGAACGGAATCAGACCGTTCCAGTACTGCACCATCTGGAACAACGACAGCGCGACCGCGGCGGAGATCAACGCCACGCCGGCGGCGTGAATCGGCCTCGACGCCTGACGGAGACGGTCAAAGGCGGCCGCCATCGGCAGCGCCAACAGCGGCAACACATCGGTGAACCCGCGGTGCCCGTAGCTGCCACCGAACTGCCAGTCATACCAACTGCCCACCAGCCATGTGAGCAGCAGAAATACCGCCACCGACGACCAGCGGAAGGCGCGGGCCTGGTCTCGCAACAGGAAGACTCCGGCAACGGACGTCAACAACACAGGGGACCAGAAGAACAGTCCCTTGGGGAGCGTCACCAGGATTCCAGCAATCTCCGGCGACCAGAAAGTCATCGTCGCCGGCAGCAACGAGTACGGACTGACGATCCACGCGCCTGTGACGGCCTTGTAGATCGCCAGCTGTGGAAGCGCCACCAGTAGCGCGACAAGCCCTGCCGCGGAGATCGACGCGCGTCGCGTCCAGAGGTCCGACGGGCGATACAGCGCGGGAATCAGGATCAGCAGCAGGTGACTGTGGCGCACGAGGAACAGCGCGCCGACCACGAGGCCAAGCGTGATCGTGCGTGCGGGCGTGGGGGATGACCACCACCGTTCGGTGATCCAGAGCAGGCAGGCCACGAGGAAAAACGCGCATGCGTGGCTGAAGGTGGCGTCAAACGTGAGGTAGTGAAAGTAGTTGGTGCCAAAGGTGGTCGCGACCAGCGCCGCCACCACCACGCCATCAGCGAAGTGACGTTGCAATACGCGCGACAAAATCGCGAGCCCGGCGACGCCGTAGGTAAGCCCACCCACCGTCGCCGCCACCTGGTAGTAGAGCGAGAACCCGTCGGGTGGGAGATTGGACCAGAGCGTGAGCGCGTGCGCGATCAGAAAAAACGGCAGCATCAGCACGGCCACGCCGATGGGGTGGGGGTTCAGCCACCAGCTCGTGTTTGGCCACCGGAGGATGCCGGTATGTTCGGGATACGCGCCGCCGTACTGATCGTCGGCCGTCGCCCACAGTCGCGGGCTGCCATGCAATACGATCGACGGCAGGTAGACGTGGTAGCTGATCCCGTCCGACCGGATGGGCTGTTCGGCGAGACCGCGTCGATAGATGTCGCCCTGTGCGACCAGCCCTGCGCAGAACACCAACGGGATGAACAGGCGCAGAGCCAGACGCATAGGGCGAGTCAGCAACTACCGCTGTCTAGCGATCGCGTTTACGCGGTTTGAAGTCCGACGAAAAGCCGCCGGCCTTGGGCTTCGCCTTGAACCCACCAGCGGACTTGAATCCCGGCTTCTTGAATCCACCGGGTTTTTTGAACCCGCCTTCGGATTTGTACGCGCCCTCCGCCTTGAAGCCCCCGGGTTTGAAGTCTCCTGATTTTTTGTACGGGGGCTTGCCGTACGCCGGCTTGCCGCCCGTGCGGGGACGCGGACGATCATCGCCGGCACCCGAGCCGGCCGGCATGGTCTTGATGTCGACCACGTTGCCGCGGATCTTCTTGCCGCGCAGTGCGGACACCACGGTGTCCACATGCGCTTGAGCAATGTCCACCGTGGAGAATGTCGGGTTGATGCGAATGGCGCCGATGTTCCCCGAGTCAATTCCGGACTCGCCGGCAATCGCGCCGACCAGGTCGCCAGGCCCGACGCCGTCCTGCTCGCCGACGCTGAACGCCAGCGTGACTTTTGGCCCTTCGTCACGCGGACCACGCGCCGACCGCGTCTGGCGCTCGCCCTCTTCGTCGGTCGTGCGCGAACCCCGAGGACTCCGGAACTCCGAGCCCTCGGAAGTTCGAGAACTCCGGGACCTCGGGACCTCGAAGTCTCGCGTCGTCGGCACATCCACCGCGGCCGGTTTCGCGTCTTCGTCCTGCGCCATCGCGAGCGCCGCAGCCGCGATATCTGCCAGGTCAAAGTCCTCGGTCAGTGACATCACAAACGCCTTGTACTCGTCGAGGCCGCCCGTGACGATGCGCTCCTGGAGCGACGCGCGGGTCGTCTCGAGGCGCTTCGCCTTGAGGGCCGCGAGTGTCGGCAGTTCCTTGCGCTCAAGTGTCTGCTTGGTCACCGACTCGATGAACCGCAGTGTGCGCTGCTCACGAGGATCCACCAGCGTGATCGCC
>CAYZLT010000383.1:0-3600 GCA_964479175.1 uncultured Solibacteraceae bacterium
GATCGGCCTGGGCGGCCTGGGCAAATACAGCAACCTCGAACTTGGCAAGGTCATGACCGGCAAGGTCGCGGCGGCCTCAGCGACGCTCGGGGAATACGACGAGGGCATCAGCGGGCGCGCGTCCATCAAGGACCTGGAGACGATGTTCCAGCTCATCCACATGCGGTTTACGGCGCCACGCGCCGATCCGGTGATCTTCGGCGTCTTCATGAGCCAGATGAAATCGATCCTTGCCAATCAGCGCTCCACGCCGGAGTTTGTCTACGCGGAGGCACAGACCGAGACGATGTTCCAGGGACATCCACGGCGGAAGATTCCATCACCGGAGCAGCTCTCCGAACTCAATCTCGACAAGGCGCTGGCGTTCTACAAGGACCGCTTTGCGGACGCGAGTGACTTCACGTTTGTGTTTGTCGGCACGGTGAACCTCGACACCCTCAAGCCGCTCGTCGAGCAATATCTGGGCAGCCTGCCCTCGACCGAGCGCAAAGAAACCTTCCGCGACATGGGCGTGACGCGCGTGAAGGGCGTCGTCGAGAAGGTGGTGGAGAAGGGCATCGAACCGAAGAGTGAGACCAGCATCGTCTTCCATGGTCCGTTTGCCTACAACCAGGAGGAGCGCATCGCGATTCGGGCGATGGCCGATGTGTTTCAGACGCGGCTGCGTGAGGCCCTGCGCGAAGAACTCGGCGGCACCTACAGTGTCGGCGTCTCCGCCGGATACGAACGGATTCCCAAATCGGAGTTTACCGTGGAGATTGGGTTTGGCAGCGATCCCGGCCGGGCCGAAGCGCTCGCGAAACGTGTCTTCGAGGAAATTGCCACGTTCAGGGCGCAGGGGCCGACCGAAAAGCAGGTCAACGACGTGAAGGCCGCCCTCAATCGCGACTTTGAGACCAACGTGAAGCAGAACGCTTACGTGCTCAGCCAGCTCGCCTTCAAATACGAAGTGGGGGATGCCCCGGAAACGTTGCTTGAAATCCCGTCCTACTACGCGAAGATCACCGCCGCCGGCCTCCAGGCCGCGGCGAAGAAGTACCTCGACACGACCAACTACGTAAAAGTCGTGTTGATGCCCGAGAAGAAGTAGTTACCCGAGCAGGAACTCGAGTTCGCCGGCACTCAGGTCCGCCAGCCCGACGGGGTTGGCGGACAACACGGCGTCGGCCAGCGCGCGTTTGGTCGCCTGCAGCGCGAGCACCTTCTCTTCGACGGTGTCCTCCGCAATCAACCGATACGCAAACACTTCCTTGGTTTGCCCGATGCGATGCGTACGGTCGATGGCCTGCGCCTCAACGGCCGGGTTCCACCACGGGTCTAGCAGGAACACATAGTCGGCTGCGGTGAGGTTGAGCCCCACGCCGCCGGCCTTGAGGCTTACGAGAAACACCGGGCAGTTCGGGTCGGTCTGGAACCGCTCGATGCGCGGTGCGCGATCGCGCGTCCGACCGTCGAGGTATTCGTACGTAATTTTGGCCGCGTCGAGCACCGGCTTCACCAACGCCAGCAGGCTCGTAAACTGCGAGAACACGAGCGCCTTGTGCCCCTCTTCCACGATCTCCTGCAACAGTTCCAGCAGCAGTTCGATCTTGGATGACGGCTCGTGTTGCCGTGCCGGAGCAATCAAACCCGGATGGCAGGCGGCCTGGCGCAGTCGCAGAAGCGCTTCCAGGACCTGGAGTCCCGATCGCCCGACGCCCACCTTCGACACGTGTGCCAGCAGCGACGACCGGTAGTGTCGCCGGAGCGCATCGTAGAAACTGCGCTCGCGCGGCGACAGCACACAGGTGAGCGTTTGTTCCGTGCGGGCCGGCAACTCCGTGGCGACCTGTGCCTTGGTGCGGCGCAGCAGGAACGGGCGCAGGCCTCGCGCGATAAGCGAGACCGTCTCGTCCTTGGCGTGCCCACGCGTGGCCTTGCGGAAGGTGGACGCGCGTCCCAGCAGTCCCGGGTTGAGGAACTCGAAGAGGCTCCACAATTCGCCCAGGTGATTCTCGATCGGCGTGCCCGAGAGGGCGAGGCGATACCGGCTGTTCAACAGGCGCACGGCCTTGGCCGCTTCAGTAGCCGCGTTTTTGATCGTCTGCGCTTCGTCAAGAATTACGTACTCAAACTCCACATGACGGAGCTGGTCGATGTCCCGGCGGACCGTGCCGTACGTGACGATGACGAGATCGACTTCGGAGAGCTGGTCGTCAGCCTGGCGACGGTCAAGAGACGAGTAGTCGAGCACCCGCAACGTCGGGGTGAACCGCGCCGCTTCCGCCTTCCAGTTGTGGACCACCGATCGGGGGACGACCACCAGCGACGGGCGCGGGGCCGTCGCCGCCACACGCGCCAGTTCGGCGAGTACCGTGACCGTCTTGCCCAGGCCCATGTCATCGGCGAGGCAACCGCCGAACGTGAAGTGGCGGAGGAACTGAATCCAGCCGAGAGCCTCACGCTGATAGCTTCGGAGTTCGCCTTTAAATGACTCGGGCGGATCATGGGCGATCGGGTGCGACGCCGAGGCCAGACGCTGCCGCAACTGATCAAAGGCTTCGTCCACCTGCACTTCAGCCGACGTCTGTGCGTCAAGCAACGCGTCAAGCAGCGCGGCTTGATGTGGTTTGTATCGAATCGTGCCGTCGGGCTGCGTGGTGCCCACCGCCGTGAGCGGCGTGTACCTGCGCAGCCATTCTTCCGGCAGCACCCCCAGTGAGCCGTCACCGAGGCGCACGCTCTTTTCTCCGCGGTCGAGCGCAGCCAGCAACTCTGGCAGCGTCGCCGACATGTCGCCAAACGCGACCACTGCGTTGAGGTCGAACCAGTCGATGCCTGAGGTGACCGAGAGGCGCAAGGGCCCGGCGGCCCGATAGGGCACGCCGTTGGCTTCAACGGTCCACCCGAGACCTGTCAGATCCCGCACGGCGTTGGGAAGCGATCGCACGGGCAGCCGCCATGCCCCCGATTCTGTCGAGAGTCCGCTCGTGATCAACTGCGATTCGGCCGCCTGTTCCTCATCGTCATTGCGGTGAATGTACCGCTGGCGGGCCTCGTCGAAGTAGGGCGAGGGCTGCAGCGCGGGCACCACGGTGCCGTCGTAGGCAAATGACAGCGAGGCGTCCAGCCAATCGGCGGCGATCGCTGGAGCGAGACGCAGGTGGGGCACCGGAGAGGTGCGCACAGGTTCGATGCGCAGACGGGGCGGCAGCGACTCCGGCGTGGCGCCGTACCGACTGAACCACTGCGCGAGGCGGGCGGTGGCTCCCGTGGGCACCACAAAGGTCCCCGCCTTTCGGAGCACTGAGACCACACCCGGCGAGGCACCCGGATCAAATCTCGCGGCCCGTTCGTGCGTGATGAACAGGCCCACGTCGAGCACCACCACCGGACCGCTGACCGGCAACGTGTCGTGTGCGCGCGTGAAGACCCCCCGAACAATGTGGTCCTCATCGTCTTCGTTGGCTTCGATCACAAAGGCCCACTCAGGGCCGTCGTCCCACTGCAGCGGACGGGTCGAGGTGGAATCGGCGTTGTCGCGCAGGATGAGCCGGCCGGCACGGGCGGCCAGCGGCACCCAGTCGAGGGCCAGCGCATCCGGGAGGGTCACCACGAGGG
>CAYZLT010000384.1:0-2834 GCA_964479175.1 uncultured Solibacteraceae bacterium
GTGCGGGGTGCGGAGTGCGGGGTGCTACTCCCGGAAATTCCCGAATTGGAGTTCGAGGCCGAAGTCCTCGGCACTCAGCACACGAATCGCGTTCTGCAGTTCGTCTTTCGATCCTGACGTCACGCGGAGCTGGTCGCCTTGGATGGTGACCTGCACTTTCTTCATCTTCTGGTCTTTGACGAACTTGACGATGTCGCGTGCGGCGTCGGAGGAGACGCCCTGCTGGAGGTCCACCTTGCGCTTGACCAGGCTTCCGCCGATTTGTTCGATGTCGCCGAGTTTCAGGTTCTTGATCGGCACACCTCGACGGTGGAGCCGGGTCTGGACGATTTCCCAGACCGCATCCATCTTGAAGTTGTCATCGGCCACCAGTTCGATCTGGTTTTCCTTGGCTTTCAGCTCGATCGTGGACTTGGAGCCCTTGAAGTCGAAGCGCTGCGCCAATTCCTTTTTGGCCTGATTAATGGCGTTGTCGACCTCCTGCAGGTCAACCTTGGAAGTGATGTCAAAGGACGGTTGCGAAGCCATGTGCAGATGGTACCTGAGTACCCGCCGCGTCGTGCCGATAAGCAGGGGTACTTCTATGACCCGACTTCCCTCCGCCCTTCTGTCCACGGTGGTTCTTGTGGTGGCCGCAGGCTGCTCGTTTGAGCGGGGCGGCACCTCTGCGCTGCCCACGTCGCCCGCCGGGGGAGGGGCCGGTCAGGTCAGCAGCCCGCTCAAGGGCCGCTGGAACTCCAGCGGCGCGGCGGGTCTGTCCGGCCTGCAGGACGCCCGGACGGCGGACCTGGGCCCGTTGTCCTGTACCCAGATCGCCTGGACGGCCAATGACCAGCAGGACGATGGCAGTGTGCAGGGCCCGTTTACAGCCGTCTGTTCCAACGGCATGCAACTGTCGGGCTTTGCCAATGGCAGTCTGACCGGGTCGAGCGCCGTGGTCACCGGCAGCGGGACTGGGCAGCTCAGTGGGTCGGCCTGCCCGTTCACCATCACCAGCAACGGTGTGGTGGAAGGCGAGCAGATCCGGTTCCCCTACACAGCGAACACGTGCCTGGGCACCTACGCAGGGACGACATTCCTCGCGCGGTCGGCCTTGCCGGTGCCCCCGCCGCCAAGCTCCGGCGCGTGTGCAGGCCGCGACGGGGATTCGATTGTGGAGTGTGTGGCGTCGCAGCATCCGGGCCGACTCGCCGCCGGCGTCAGCCACGACACCCGCGTCGCCAATATGGTGTTCCTGCGCGACCGCATCATTGAACGCGGCCGATGCAAGGGGCTGGACCTGGCGTGGAACCTCAAGCGCGGCGTGGGACCGCACAGCATCGACGCGCTGGCGTGGCGTGTGAACGGCCGCGACGAGGTTGTGGATATTGGTGTGGGATACGACGACACGTCACAACCGCTGCAGTTGCAGTGGCTGATCGTTGCCGGGCCTCCCGGCTACGACCGTTACACCCCGGCGTTCGGCTGCAACTGAGACACCGACTGCGATGCGGAGGCTGGCTCCATGCCCATGCGCCGGATGTAGCGGTAGTGTGACCGAATCGCGTCGATGAACGTCCTGTTCTCGCGGCAGACCACACCGTGTTCGCGGCAGATCTCCTTCACCACCTTCGAGATGGCCGGGTAGTGCGCGTGCGCTACGCGCGGATACAGATGGTGTTCGCGTTGATAGTTCAGACCGCCCAGCAGGTACGTCAGCACGCGGCTCGATGTCGCGAAGTTGGCGGTGGTGTTGACCTGGTGAATGACCCACTCGGGATGTGAGGTGTCCGTCGTTCGCGGATGGTCCACCACATCCACCGAGTGCGCGCACTGGAACACCACGCTGAACAACACCCCCATCGTCATCGACACCAGCACGTAGATGCCAAGGACGTGTCCGACGGAATGGAGCGTCAGCGGGATGACAAACGCGACCGTCAGAAAAAATGCCTTGCCGAGCAGGATGGCGACAAAGTCGCCACCCTTGGGATAACCGGCGGTGAGGCCGTCATTTTTGCCGAGTGCGAGGCGCTGGAAATCGCTCCACAAGTACCGCAGGTGGACCATCGTGTAGAGGATCCAGAGATAGACGTGCTGATAGCGGTGCCACCAGTGCCACGCCTGATCCTCGGCCATGCGGGCGAGCGGCCCGAGGTCGATGTCGGCATCTTCGTGCGTGATGTTCGTGTGCACGTGATGGTTGTGGTTGTGTTTGTCGCCCCAGAAGTAGGAACTGGCGCCCATCAGGTCCAGCGTGAACCCGGCGGCGCGGTTGACCCACACGTGCTTGGAAAACGTCCCGTGGTTGCCATCGTGCTGCACGTTGAAGCCGATGCCGACCATCGCAAGCGCGAGCACGGTGGCTGAGGCCGCCACGGTCAGAATCGATTCCGCCTGAAAGACAAGGACGATGTACGCCCCGACGGCCGCCGCGATCAGGCCAAAGGCCTTCGCATACATGGCCGGGCTGTCCACCGTGCGACGGTCGCCAATAAATAGCCGTACGCGCTCATCAAGAACGAGCTTGAGCGACGCGGGAGCGTAGTGCTGTGTTGTGGTAGCCAAATTGTGTCAAGGCTACCACGCGCATCGCTGTTCGTACCCGTCTGTTTCCGTGTCTATTTCACCGTGATTTGGGAGGACGCGCGACGGCCGTTGGCATCCCTGGCCGTGATGGTATGTGTCCCTCGCGTGAGCGGCCACGTGATGGGAGTATCGCCCAGCGTGGCACCAAGCGACTGGCCGTTGAGGGACCACTCGATCCGTCCGATTCCGCCCTGCGATCTGAGCGGAAGGGACTGGAAGTCGGGTCGCAGCGTGGGGTCGATCAGATACGTGGCGCCTGAGGGGGG
>CAYZLT010000384.1:2844-3586 GCA_964479175.1 uncultured Solibacteraceae bacterium
AGGCAATGGCCAGCGTGGTGCGGTCGGGCCGGGGCGCGGACGCGGGGACGCTGGCTGCCGTCCGGGTCGTGGCGTTCGAGAGAACCCACGTCCGGTATGGCTCAGGATAGACGGTCACGACGCCGCGATCTGACGCGTGGTGCCACGTGCAGGTGTGCCCATCGACGGTTGGTGGCAGGAATTCGCGCACCCGCGCAGGGCAGGACGCCCCGGCGGTCATGCCGGACTCCGCGCACAGGTCCCGCTCCAGCAGGTCGCCCGGCCGGTCGTGGATCGGTGAGGTGTCGAAGAGCGGGAGTGAACCTCGCGAGTGTTCGACCGCAGCGAGTAGCACGTCGTGGAAGATCGGCCCCGCCCCGGTGACTCCGGACGAATATCGAAGCGGCGTCCGGTCGAGGTTGCCGACCCAGACGCCGACGGTGACGTCCCGCGTGAAGCCGATGGTCCAATTGTCGTGGTACGCCTGCGACGTCCCCGTCTTTGCGGCCACGACGAACGGAAAGTCGAGACTGCTGCCTTCCCCGAAGATGTACCGCCGCGCTTCCGGATCCGAGAGGATGTCGCTGATCCAGAACGCCGTCCTCTCCGAAACGACCTCTGAGGTCGTTTTGGTGGACACAAAATTTGCGTAGGCCGAGACCAGTTCATCGAGGCGCACCTCGGCGTTGCCGAGGGTGAGGCCGAGGCCGTAGTGCGCGGCGTTTTTGTCGAGCGTGGAGTTGCCCGCGCGGCGCAGCAGGTC
>CAYZLT010000385.1:0-3584 GCA_964479175.1 uncultured Solibacteraceae bacterium
ATCATCTCGGTGGTGTCCAATGAGGTGCCGTCGGAGATGGTGCAGATGGTGGAGGCCTTTGAGCGGGGCGCGTTGGCCGACGCACGGTACTGGCACAACAAATTGTTGCCGATCATGCAGATCAACTTCGTCGAATCCAATCCCGGTCCGGTGAAGTTTGCGATGGCGGCCATGGGCCTGTGTGAAGAGGTCTTCCGGTTGCCGGTCGTGTCCCCGCGGGTGTCGTCGCAGGAGAAGATTCTGGCGGTGTTGCGCGACCTCGGATTGCCGGTGGTGGCCGGCTCGGGAGTGGGAGGCCGGTCATGAGTGATCTGGCGGAGCGTATCGGTCAGCTGTTTATTGCCGGTGCCGACGCGGACAAGGATGACGCGCGTCGAGCGTTCTTCGAACTGCAGCGGGCCCTTGGAGAGGGTGAAGTCCGCGCGGCGGAGCCTGATTGGTCCACACCCAGTGGATGGCGTGTGAATGCGTGGGTGAAGCAGGGCATTCTGCTCGGCTTCCGGTTTGGTGAAGTGGTGGACATGTCGGCCGATCACGGGCGATGGCCGTTTTACGACAAGGACACCATGCCGCTCAAGAAGCCCGGCCTTGGCACCGGTGTGCGAATCGTCCCGGGCGGGTCCACAATTCGGGAAGGTGCGTTCGTGGCCAGGAGCGTGGTGTGTATGCCGCCGATGTACATCAATATTGGCGCGTACGTTGGTGAAGGGTCGCTGGTGGATTCACACGCGCTGGTCGGGTCGTGTGCGCAGGTGGGGCAGCGTGTGCACATCTCCGCTGCGGCACAAATTGGTGGCGTGATTGAACCCGTCGGCGCGTTGCCGGTGATCATTGAAGACGACGTGCTGGTGGGCGGGAACACGGGGATCTACGAGGGCGCGGTGATCAAGACACGCGCAGTGATTGCGGCCGGCACCGTGCTGACGGGATCGACGCCGGTGTACGACCTGGTGCATGGCGTGATCATCAAACCCGAGCCCGGCCAGCCGCTGGTGGTGCCGGCCGGTGCCGTGGTCGTGCCCGGCGCCCGTGCTGTCACGGTCGGCGCCGGCAAGGCCTGGGGCCTGTCGCTGGCCACTCCCGTCATCGTGAAATACCGGGATGATCGCACAGATACACGTACTGAACTGGAAACGTGGATACGGTAGATCAAAAACGTGTGAATAATTCATTTGGCGAGGGTTTGTGGATCACTCTGCTCTTCTGGCGTTTGCGCGCGCGCTTGTTGATATTGATTCGACCACCGGGCGTGAGCAGGAGGTGGCGAGCTTCATCAGCCACACCCTGCGCACGCGGGGCTGGCATGTTGACGAGCAGCCGCTGACTGACGGCCGCTTTAACGTGATCGCCCGCATCGGTGAGCCGACGGTGGTCTTGTCGACACACGTCGACTGTGTGCCGCCCTTCTTTCCAAGTCGCGTCGAACAGGGGCGGCTGTACGGGCGCGGGGCGTGTGACGCGAAAGGCATTGTTGCCGCGCAAGTGGCGGCGGCAGAACGTGGGCGACTCTCGGGGCGCACCGATGTGGGACTGTTGTTCGTGGCAGGCGAAGAGCGGGGTAGCGACGGGGCCAAGGCCGCCAACGAGTGGCCGAACTCGTCGAAAATGCTCATCAACGGTGAACCGACCGACAATCGTCTCGGCCTTGCGACCAAGGGCGTGTATCGCGCGCGGTTGACCGCCTCCGGTCGCGCGGCCCACTCGAGCCTGCCGCACCTTGGCGAGTCGGCGATTGAAAAAATGCTCGACGCCCTGGTGGCCCTGCGCGAAGCCGATTGGCCCGTCGACGAGTTGCTCGGACCGACGAACTATTCGATCGGTCTGATGAGTGGCGGGGTGGCCCCCAACGTGATTCCCCCACATGCATCGGCCGAGCTGATGTTCCGCACGGTGGGTGACTATCGCGACGTGCGTGATCTGCTTGAGACCGCGATCGGCACGTGCGCCACCATCGAAGACGTGCTGGTCGTCCCGCCCGTCAGACTGCACACGCTCGACGGCTTCGACACCGCCGTCTTCGCCTTCACCACCGATGTGCCGTTTTTGACCAACTGGGGTGTCCCGATGCTCCTGGGCCCAGGGTCGATCACCGTGGCCCACACCGACGAGGAGTCCATCGACCTGGCCGAGCTGGAAGAGTCAGTCCGACTGTACCAGCGGCTCTTGTGAATCGCCGGGGCCGTCCTTCGAGGCCGCCGGCGCCACCAGGCGCACGACGTCGCGCGCGTAGTCGCGGGCGGAGACGGCGTCGGCTTCTTTGTAGAACGACGACGGCGTCAGGTCGGCCGTGCCGTAGAACGCCAACTCGCGATCGCGGCGCAGCGCCCTGGACGCCTCGACGAGACGGTCGACGTGTGGCGCCACTTCGGTGGGCAACGCACCACGTTCTGCCAACAGCACATCACTGACGTCGTGCATCCGTGGCGGCTCGATCCCGGATGCGCGCAGCAACCCCTTGAGCGCCAGTTCAACAACCTCCTGCGATTCGCGAACGACATCCGCCCAACTGCGGCCTTCGAACAAGACGTCGACGGCCTTCAAGCGGATGGTCGCCCGATCGATGTGATCCCGAGCGAGGTCGCGGTTGCGCACTACGCCACTTCCTTCCAGTAGGAGTGCCCGTGCATGGTGCGACGCACCAGTCGACCGTCGGCAATGTCACGCCGGGCTCGGGCAAGTTGCCTGGTCACGCCGCCGTCCCGATCGAGCCAGAGTTCTCCTTCAATGGCGGCCTCTGCCCAGACGGCCGTCGCCGGCGCGGTCTCGGCAGGCAGCGCAATGAAATGCGCGTCGACGAGGCGGTCGTTGATCGTGAGGTCACCTTCCGCATCCCACACGCGATACAACGCGCGAGAAATCGGTGTCTGCGGGTTCAGCACGATGAGGAGGTCGAGGTCGGAATCGGCCGCCGCGTCGCCGCGGACCACGGAGCCAATGGCAATCATGCCGACGAACGCGGAACCGAACAACCGCTGTGCCCGGCGACCCACGTCGATGCCCCTCGGATCCCCCTCAGGCGGATCGATGGCTTCCCCGAGACGCTGCACGCACCACTCGTTGAACGAGCGCCCGCCGGCGCGCGCCTGCCGCGTCAACGCCCGATGAAGCGTTGCCGGCAACCGCAGGAGCACTGCGTGGATGTGCCGCGCCTGGCGCGCGCGTCCCTTGGTGATATCAGCCATAAATTGGGACGATATCATGATCGCACCGTGGACCCTGGACCGTGTCGGACCCTGGACCATATGAGGTTAGGATTTGAACATGCGCAACGGTTTGAAAAATTCCAGCCTCGTCGTCGTGTGTGTCGCAGCCGTGTCTGCGGTGGCCTTTGGCCAGCAGGTGGGCCTGAACCAGCAGCCGCCAAACGCGCCGACGCAAAAACCCGCGTTTGACGGTCAGACGCGTGCCCCGGAGCGCAAGGCGAACGTCGCGTTTGACGTCGTGACGGTGGTCGAGGGCCTCGCGGCGCCGTGGGGCCTGGCCTTCCTGCCGTCAGGCAAGATGTTGGTCACCGAAAAAGCCGGGCAGCTCAGGGTCGTGGCCGCCGACGGCACGTTGTCGCCCCCGGTCGAGGGCATGCCGCC
>CAYZLT010000386.1:0-3584 GCA_964479175.1 uncultured Solibacteraceae bacterium
GCGATGCGCGCCTGTGCAGGCCGAGGCACACGCACCAACTGCGAAAACACGTCGTAGTCGGCGGCCTCGATGCGGTGCAGGAGCTCGAAATACACCTTGTGCATGATCTCGGCCGCCACAAACCTCGACGCATCACGCCGCGGCAGCGATGCACTCGCCTTCTCGAAGAACTCATGGGCACGTGCACCATGGCGACGCAGCACGGTATTCACCTTGGCGGACTGCACCCCGTTGCCGGCGTTGGCCACCTCACGGCGAATGTCCTCCTCGGAACAACCCGCCTTCGCGAGATCTTCCAGAGGCAGATACAGGCGCCCTCGCCGATAGTCGACACCCACGTCACGCAGGATGTTGGTCAACTGCAGCGCCACACCAAGATCAGTCGCGTATCGAAGCACCTGCGGATCCGAGTACCCAAAGATCTCCGCACACATCAATCCCACCGATGACGCGACGCGGTGGCAGTAGGGTTCCAGTTCCTCAAACGTCTGGAACCGGCGCGGGGACGCGTCCATGCCGACGCCCTCGATCAGCGCTTCAAATTGTGCTTCCGGCAATCGGAACGGCTTCACAAACGGCTGCAGCGCCAACCCCTGCGGCGTGCGCGGCTCGGTGCCAGCAAAGATGCGCTTCACCTCAGCCCGCCAGTGCTCCAACGCCGCCTGCGCCAGGCGCGGATCCGTCTCCAAATCCACCGCATCGTCGATCGCGCGGCACACGTCGAAGACGGCGGTGATCGCACGTCGCTCGGCTCTGGGCAACACAAGGAACGAGTAGTAGAAGGAGGTGTTCCGGGTCATGGCGCTACGTTCGGGCCCGCCACGTCACCGCGTCCATGAGGATGCCCGGTGCATCTCGTCTGGACAGGGTCGGTCGCTGCCGGAAGACATCGTAGTCTGCTTCGGCGAGCCGGTCGAGAATGCGGGTGCCGCCGAGCCATGTGGCACGCAGTTCCAGCTTCAGCCGGCCGGACACATGGTCGCTGACACCGCGGCCCGTCTCAAACAGCAGACGCGTCCGCTCGCTCACGTCACGCATCACCGCGCGCCAGGGTGGGGTGAGTTCGCCCGTATCGAGATCAGCGAGATCCGCGGCATGCGTCCGGACATCGTCGAGCGGCACGTAGAGGCGACCGCGCGACCAATCCACGGCGAGGTCCTGCCAGAAATTCGTCAGTTGCAGCGCGGTGCAGACCGCGTCGGACTTGCTGTTGGCGGCCGGCCCCGCGTGCCCCGTCACCAGCAGCATGAGACGCCCGATCGGATTGGCCGACCGCCGACAGTAGTCGAGCACGTCATCCCACGTCTCGTAGCGGGTCGTCGTCACATCCTGACGAAAGGCGGAGAGCAGGTCGGCGAGCAACGCGTGGAGGCTGCCGCGGGGTTGAAACCCCTGGGCTCCGGAAACTTCGAGCGCCGGGGCATCAGCGCCGGCCTCGCGAAGCGTCGCGGCCAGCGCCACAAACACCGCATCGTGTTGTGCATGCCCTGTCGTCGCGACCCGGCCCTGGGCGGCGTGGTCGAGACGACGTTCCCAATCATCGAGGAGTGCAAGACGTTCTGCAGGAGGGCGTGAGCCTTCATCGGCGAAGTCGTCCGCAATTCGCGCAAACGCGTAGATCGCCACGATGTGGGGCCGCGCCGCTTTGGGCATAAGCCAGGACGCGACCGGAAAGTTTTCGTAGTGAGACTGAGCCAGTCGCAGGCAGGTGGTGTAGGCCGCCGCGACGTCGGAGGTTACCACTCGGTCTCGGGGATTCCCGCGCGCGCATTGACGAGGCGGGCCATCACAAAGAGGAGGTCGGACAGGCGATTGACGAAGATGAGCACTACCGGGTCCACTTCGCCTTCGCCCAGCGACACCATGCGGCGCTCTGCGCGGCGACACACCGTGCGCGCGACGTGCAGCCCGGCGCCCGCTTTTGATCCTCCGGCCAGAATGAACCGGGTCAGCGGCGTGAGTTCTTTTTCAAAGGCGTCGATCCAGCCTTCGAGGCGCGCAATGTCGTCGTCGGTAACGAGTGCCTTCGCGACGCGTTTCGCAATCTTGTGCCGCGGATCGGCAAGCGTGGCGCCCACGGCAAACAGATCGCGCTGCAGGCGCTCGAGGCAGTCGATGATCTGGGTGTCGAGGGCAGGTGTTCCGGCCCCCTCGCGTCCGCTGGCCCGGACCATGCCAAGCCAGGCGTTGAGTTCGTCAATTTCTCCGTAGGCGTCAACGCGCGGGTCGGCCTTGCTGACGCGGGTGCCGTCAAACAGCCCCGTGTCGCCCAGGTCGCCGGTCTTTGTGTAGATCTTGATCACCGTCGAGGGCCCTACTGAATCACGACGTACCGCCAGAGGCGCGCGACTTCCTTGGCCCCTATGTATTTGCCGATTTCCTTTTCGAACTGCGCCTGGGTTTTCCACGGGCGGTATTCCTTGAACTCGCGCACCATGCGATTGCCGGCGCCAGGGATCGACAGAATGTCTTGATCAGTCGCCGTGTTGAGATTCACCGGAATGAACAGGTACTGTTTCAATCGGGCGACTTCTTCAGCACCCACGTACTTGCCAATTTCCTTGTCGAACTGCGCCCACGTCTTCCAGGGTCGATACTCGCCAAATTCCCGAGCCATACGGTTCCCTGCGCCCGGAATCAGCAGAATTTCTTCATTTGCCCCGGTGTTCAGGTTCACGTGGATAAACGCCTTGCGATACACGGCGGTCAACTGCTCCGCAGTGAGCTTCTGGCCGGTGAGGAAGGCATTCAACTCGACCACACTGCCAAATGGCCGCGCCGCCATAAGGGCCGCGGCTATCGCCGCGTTCATCCCGGGCAACGCAGACAACTCGGCTTCGGTCGCGGTGTTGGCATCGAGCAGCCCTTTGGCCACCTGCCCCTGGACCGCCACCTGAGGCATGACCGACATGACTCCCACGGCACACACGATGGCCAGCACAAACAACGAACGATTGACTCGCGACATATTCACAGCCTTAATCATCAGAATTTCCCTTCCAACGCCACACGGCCACCAGGCCGATCAAACCCATCATGACCATATTGCCCGGAGCCAGAGACGGCGGGGTCTTGGCGTGCAGAATTTTTGTCATCAGCGGCAGGCCGCCCAGCGACGGATCCATTTCCAACTGGAACTCCATGTTGGCTTGGTAGTGCAGGAAGGAACCCGTCAGGCCCGTCACCATCAGCGCCAGCATGAGCATCCGCAACGCGCGAACGGCGGCCGGGGACCAGGTGCCCAGGACCCACGCCGCTGCCAGCACACACACGGCCATGACCGCAAGGGGCGTCCACTGCCACCAGTCTTCGTAATGCCCCATCAGCCACAACTCTGCGATCGTGCCGACGCACGCCAGGCACAACACGCCCAGCAGCAGACGCCGAACGGTGCCAAGCGTCGAGCGGGCAGGATGATCCATCAGTGGAGATGATACCGGACTCTGACCTGCACGCTTCGCCTCAGCACCCACGGTCAGTTGCACGTTCGGAGTGAGGGTCCAGCCGGCCCGCAACCCGACCGAGATGAAACCTCTGGTCGCCGACTCCAGCGGAGCCGCCGACGCGAACGGGACGTCTATCCG
>CAYZLT010000387.1:0-3546 GCA_964479175.1 uncultured Solibacteraceae bacterium
GCCCGCCTGACCGAAACCGGCGAACGACTCATCCGCGAGGAAATCGAACGGCTCAAACGGTAGAACATGTCACTAGAAGGTCTTGAGGAAAAATGGTGTGCGCGCTGGGAAGAATCCGGCGTGTATCGCTTCGATCGCACGGCTCCACGCGCGCGTGTCTTTGCCATTGATACCCCTCCCCCCACCGTCAGCGGATCGCTGCACGTGGGGCACGTGTTTTCGTACACCCACACGGACGTCATCGCGCGGTTCATGCGGATGTGTGGCCGTGCGCTCTGTTACCCGATGGGCTGGGACGACAACGGTCTGCCCACCGAGCGCCGGGTGCAGAACTACTTTGGTGTGCGCTGTGACCCGTCACTGCCGTACGATTCGGCGTTCACGCCGCCCGCGTCACCAGGCAAACAGCCGATCAGCATCTCGCGCCCGAACTTTGTCGAGCTCTGCGACAGGCTGACAAAAGACGACGAGGTCGTGTTTGAAGGGTTGTGGCGGCAGCTCGGCCTGTCGGTCGACTGGTCGATGACCTATGCCACCATCGGCCGTGTCGCACAACGTGTGTCGCAGCTGGCGTTCCTGCGTCTCCTCAACCGCGGTCAGGCGTACCAGCTCGAAGCGCCGACGTTGTGGGATGTTGATTTCCGGACCGCGGTCGCGCAGGCGGAGCTCGAAGATCGTGAGATGCCCGGCGCGTACCACAAGGTGCGTTTTGCGAAACCTGACGGCGGCACGATCGAGATCGACACGACGCGTCCCGAGATGATTCCCGCGTGTGTGGCGCTGGTGGCACACCCGGATGACCCGCGGTATCAGTCCCTGTTTGGCACGACCGTCACCACACCGCTCTTCGGTGTGCCGGTGCCGATTCGTCCGCACACGCTCGCGGATCCTGAAAAGGGGACCGGCGTGGCAATGATTTGTACGTTCGGCGACGTCACCGACGTGATCTGGTGGCGCGAATTGTCGCTGCCCGTGCGCGCCGTCATTCAGACCAATGGCGCCTTCCGCCCGGTCACCTGGGGCGCGCCCGGGTGGGAATCAACCGACGCGGTCCGCGCGCAGTCGCACTACGACCAACTGGCGGGACTCTCCGCCGTCAAGGCCCGCACACGCATCGTCGAACTGCTGCGTGAGTCGGGGGATCTGATCGGCGATCCGCGACCCATCACGCACCACGTGAAGTTTTTCGAGAAGGGTGACCGCCCGCTCGAGATCGTCACCTCGCGCCAGTGGTTTATCCAGACGATGAACGAACGGGCGGCGTTGCTCGATCGGGGACGCGCGTTGCAGTGGCACCCCGAATACATGCGCGCGCGATTCGACAACTGGGTCAATGGTCTCAACGGCGACTGGTGCGTGAGCCGGCAGCGATTTTTCGGCGTGCCGTTCCCCGTGTGGTACCGCGTCCGTGAAGACGGCACGACTGATTTCGACGCGAGGCTCGTGCCCGCCGAATCCCGACTGCCGATGGACCCCTCGACCGACGTTCCGGACGGGTACACCGCCGAACAGCGTGGCGTGCCAGGAGGATTCATCGGCGATCCCGACGTCATGGACACGTGGGCGACCTCGTCGCTGACGCCGTTGATCGTGTGCGGGTGGGAGCGTGACCCGGACTTTTTCGCGCGCACGTATCCGATGCACCTGCGCCCACAGGCCCACGACATCATCCGCACGTGGTTGTTCTCCACCGTGCTGCGCGCACATCTTGAGACCGACACCTTGCCCTGGACCGACACCGCCATCTCCGGATGGGTGCTCGATCCCGATCGCAAGAAGATGTCCAAGTCCAAGGGCAACGTCGTCACGCCGATGGCGCTGCTTGAGGAGCATGGGTCTGACGCGGTGCGGTACTGGGCGGCCAAGGGCGGGCCTGGTGTGGACACGGCGTTTGAGCCGGGACAGATGAAGGTGGGGCGTCGCCTCGCCATCAAAGTGCTGAACGCGTCGAAGTTTGTGTTGATGAAAGACGCGCCTGTCGGGCCGATCACCGAACCGTACGATCGCTCGATGCTGGCCGCGCTCCGGCAGGTCGTGGCCGACGTGACGAAGTCGCTCGAGGCGTTTGACTATGCCTCGGCGCTGCGGACCGCGGAAACGTTCTTCTGGTCGTTCTGCGACGACTACGTCGAGATGGTCAAACGTCGACGCATGAGTGATGACGCTGCGGCCGCGTCGGCGATTGCGGCGTCGCGCCTGGCGTTGTCGATCCAGTTGCGACTATTTGCGCCGTTCCTGCCGTTTGTGACCGAAGAAGTCTGGTCCACCTGGCAGTCGGGGTCCATCCATGTGGCCGCGTGGCCCTCCACGGCGGACATCGATGGCGTATTGAGCGCACCCGCGGACGGTCGACTCTACCTGAGCACGTCGGAGATGCTGGCGGCGCTCCGGTTTGCGCGTTCGGCGAAGAAGCTCGCGTTCTCCACGCCCATCAGGGTGGTGTCGTTGTCGATGACCGACAGCCAGCTGGCGGAGTGGACCCTTGTCCGGCAGGACGTGCTGGCGTGCTGCAATATCGGCGAGTTCTCCGATGCGGTGCTGACGGTCGATGCTGCGGCGCAGCTGGCGGCTGATGTCGAGCCCGTTGCCTGACCAGGCCGACTACCGCGATCTGGTCGCGCGGGCGCTGTCGGAAGACCTTGGTGCGGGTGACATCACCTCCCGGGCCATTGTGCCGCTTGACGTCCGCGCGACGGCTATCCTCCTTGCGAAGTCCTCGTGCGTCGTGGCTGGCCTGCCCGTCGCGGCGGAAGTCTGCCGCCAGGTTGACCCGCAGATTGTGTGGCGGCCTGAGTGTGAGGATGGCGACCGCCGGGAAGCGGGGCAGATTCTCGCAACCCTCGAGGGGCCCGCAGCGTCGCTGCTGGGTGCAGAGCGGACACTGCTGAATCTGTTGCAGCACCTGACGGGTGTGGCGACGATGACGCGCGCGTTTGTGGACGCGGCAGGCGGCCGCATCACCATTCTGGATACACGCAAGACGTTGCCGACCCTGCGCGGTCTCGAGAAATATGCGGTGCGCTGTGGCGGGGGGACGAACCATCGCTTCGGGCTCTTTGACGGTGTGTTGATCAAGGACAACCACATTCGTGTGGCCGGATCGATTCATCAGGCGGTCACACGGATGCGCGAGGATCTGGCGTCGCGCGGTATCACGATGCCAATCGAGGTCGAAACACAGTCGCTGGCGGAAGTCGATGACGCGATCGCCGCCGGAGCGGACATCATCATGCTCGACAACCTTGACCTGGCGCAGATGCGTGACGCGGTCGGGCGGATCGCCGGTCGCGCCAGGGTCGAGATCTCCGGGGGCGTGACGCTTGATCGGATCCCCGCACTGGCGGGGATCGGTGCGGACTGTGTGTCGGTGGGCGCGTTGACGCACTCGGCCGGTGCGGCCGACATCAGCCTCGAGATCGAGACGCACTGACGTGACCGCGATCCCTCCACCCGATGTGTGTCCGACGGAATTGATCGACGCCCTGGCGGCCCGGTCCGCGCCGTTCTACTTCTACGAACGTGTGGCCTCGACCAACGATCTCGCGC
>CAYZLT010000388.1:0-3535 GCA_964479175.1 uncultured Solibacteraceae bacterium
CCGCGGTGACTGCTGCGACCGCGCCGCGTCGTGTGGCGGTCAATCTGGGCGGCGTGGATGTGGGCGACGTGCATCGAGGCATGACGCTGGCTTCGACCGCGTCACTGACCGTCACTCGACGTCTTGATGTCCGGCTGGATCTGCTGCCCGGCAGCGCGGGGCTTCGGCACGGCGCACGCGTCCGCGTGCACCAGGGGACCGCCGACACCGTCGCCCGTCTGTCTCTTTCCGCGGTGCGCGCCACCGACGACGCGCCGTGGGTACCGGTGACGCCTGGAGACGCGGCCGTGAGCGTACCTCCAGGCGGACAAGCCTTCGCGCGACTGCGACTCGCGTCCCCACTGGTGTCCGCCCGCGGCGACCGCGTGGTGCTGCGATTGCCCTCTCCGGCGCGAACGATTGGCGGGGGAGTGGTGCTCGATCCTGAGCCGCCACGAGGGGGCGTTCGACGCGCGGGCGCGGCCACACGTTTCCTCCGGCTGCACGAGGCGTCCCTCCACGAGGTCGTGTCCCTGTGGGCCGACGAAGCCGGACTGGCGGGCCTGACCGTGACCGCCGCCGCCCGTCGCGCCGGGGTTGCGCCGGCGGATCTCGTCGCGTTCGACGATCTGATCATCAGTCCTGCCAAGAAGGCGGAGGCCGCCGCCAGGGTCACCGCGCTGCTCTCAGCGTTCCACGCGTCACACCCGAAAGAGCCTGGAATGCCGAGGGAGCAAGTGCGGACACGTGCGGCAGCAGGCGCCGCACCGGCGACGTTCGAATCCATTCTCGCGACCGCGTCCGTAGACAACACAGAACGGCTCGCGCTGCGCGCGCATCGCCCGACGGTCTCCGACGACGACACGCGCGTGCGGGATGGGGTGTTCCAGGCGCTGCGGGCCGCCGGATTGCAGCCGCCGGATCTCAATGGGCTGGCGGCCGCGTGGAGTGTGGGGGCACCCCCTCTACAGCAAGTGCAGCAGGCGCTGCACGCGCTCGCGCGCGAGAAGAAGGTCGTCAAGATCAGCGATCTGTGGTTTCACGCTGAGGTGTTGGTGGAGTTGAAGGACCGGGTACGAGCGCTCGGGCCGGGGGCCACGTTTGATGTGGCGGCGGCCAAGGCACAGTTTGGAGTGAGCAGAAAATTTGCGATCCCGCTCCTGGAGTTCCTCGATCGGGAACGGGTCACCAGACGCGTGGGTGACAAACGCCTGGTGCTGTAACTACGAGTCGATCTTCTTCGTGTCGTTCAGCCCGCCTTTGTTGGCGTCCTTGAAGTTGCGGATGCCTTTGCCGATGCCCTTGCCAAGCTCGGGCAAACGACTGGCACCAAAGACCAGGATGACGATGAAGAGGACGATCAGCAGTTCGGGCAGGCCGAGACTGGGCAAAAAGGCAAAGAATGTAGTCATGCCGCGATTCTACACCCGTGGGCTGCCGTCATGAAGGCACCGGTCTTGCAGAGGTAACGGATGTCATGGCAGATGCGTATACTGGAATGGACACCAACGAGCCATTTATGAGTCAGCTCCCAGATCCTCACGGGCCCTCCCATTCCGCGCCTGCCACAGCGGCAAGCGGGCCAGGGGTGGTTTCGCGCGGGTGGCTGGCGGCCAACTCCGAGTTCGCGCACGCCGATGACCGGAAGATGGGACGCGCCATGTCGGCCTCCCTGGGTCTGCATGGCGGCGCGGTATTGCTGATCTTGCTGGTGCTGGCGTGGCGTCCGGCGCCTGCGCCGCCCACGGTGACGCCGATCGAGAACTACGAGCTGACGTTCATCCAGATGGCCGGTCCAGGCGGTGGCGGCGGTGGTGGTGGCAACGAGTCGGTCACGCCGCCTGCCAAGCTTGAGATGAAGGCCGAATCGCCCAAGACGCCGGCCATCGTGATTCCGAAGGTGGACATTCCGCCTCCGCCGCCGCCGCCGTTGATGGCGCCGATTCAGACCAGCCCGACGCTTCCTGTCCAGACCTCCGGCATCATCACCGGATTGTCGGCCGCGCCGTCGCTGGGAGCGGGCACTGGCGGCGGTGGTGGAACGGGTCGCGGCACCGGTTCAGGTTCGGGCACCGGGTCTGGCATTGGTGCCGGCACGGGCGGTGGTTTTGGCGGGGGCGCGTATCGTCCCGGCACGGGCGCCGAGGATCCGGTCCTGATTCGCCAGGTGGATCCGAAATACACCCCTGAAGCGATGCGCGCCAAGATCCAGGGCGTCGTGGAACTCGAGGCAGTGGTCGGTGCCAACGGCGTGATCATCGAGGTGCGCGTCCACAAGTCGCTCGACCGTGCCTTTGGCCTGGACGAGGAAGCGATGCGCGTCGCCCGCCTCTGGATGTTCCGGCCTGCCCGGTTCCAGGGCAAAGCGGTGCCGATGGTCGTCATCATCCAGATGGAGTTCCGACTGCACTGATGAAGCGACGTGACTTCTTAGGTGGCGCCGTCGTCGGCGCCGTCACGGCCGTCTCTGGCAGGGCAGCTTGGGCACACCTCAATCCACCACCACCACCGCCACCGCCTCCACCCCCGGCTGCACCGTGTCCACCGGGCGTGCCCGAACACGCCCGGATGAGTTTTTCGCAGCAGGGTGAGGACATCGTGCTCTATCACGCGATGACCGAATTGCTGAAGATCCCGAACCCGGTCTACATGGACGTGGGCGCGGCGTACCCGGTGCGCGGGAACAATACGTACCTGCTCTACACCAGCGGCGCACACGGGGTGCTGGTCGAGCCCAATCCCGTGCTGGTGACGATGCTTCGCGCCGAGCGGCCTCGGGACACGGTGGTGGCGGCCGGTATTGGCGTCACCGAGCAGGCCGAAGCCGACTATTACGAGATCAAGGGCAACGCGATGCTCAACACGTTCTCGCCCGAGCAGGTTGCGGTGCTGCAGAAGGAGCAAACCGATTCTGCCGAGAGCGTCGTGGCTCGCGTAGTGAAGATGCCCCTGCTCAACATCAATCGTGTCATTGAGGAACATCTCGGTCGGGCACCCGACATCCTCTCGACCGACGTCGAGGGCCTGGACCTGGCGATCCTGCGGACGCTGGACCTCACGCGGTTCCGCCCGGCCGTGATTTGCGCCGAAACCTCGCTGACCCTGACGACCGGACGGCCCGCGCCGATCACTCGCTTTCTGACGGCGCGCGGCTACATCCCCAGAGGGGGATCGCTCTACAACACGATCTTTGTCGACGTCCGCCGAATGCCGCCTGACCGTCCCTGAAATTCGGGTAGCATGTGCATGGTTTCCCGGGGGACATATGCAGAAGGTCGGGTTTGGTCTTGTGGCAGGGCTCTTTTTCACCGCGCTGACGTTGCGCGCCGGTGTGCTGGCTGAGCCCGTTCCCGCGCCCTCGGCGCCGGCCGCTGCCATGTCCTACGCGGATCAGGACAAGGTCATCGAGCAATATTGCGGCAGTTGCCACAACAATGACGACCTGAAGGGCGATCTCTCGCTCGACAACTTCAAGGCGGCGACGGCGGGCGACCACGCGCAGATTGCCGAAAAGGTCGTGCGCACGCTGCGCGCGGGCACGATGCCGCCCGCCGGG
>CAYZLT010000389.1:0-3534 GCA_964479175.1 uncultured Solibacteraceae bacterium
TCCTGGACACGCCCGCCGAGGCCCTGATCGCGCGCCCGCGCCGATTCCGAACTCTTCGGTGAGGCGCGCGATCAGGGCCTCGGCGGGCGTGTCCAGGAAGCCGCCGTCGCCGGAGATCTCGAACAGCCGCTCATCGACGTCGTTGAGGATCTCCTGGGCGTCGTCATGCTCGTATTCGTTCCAGAGCACGCGTTCGAAGTGGCGGCGCACGCGCTGGCGATGGCAGCCGAGGGCGGCGTCCCGGGCCCGCTCCGCCGCCTGGCGCTCGGCCTTGGCCTCGCCCTCATCCTGCCGCGCCTCGGCCTTCAGCTCGCGCCGCAGCCGCGCCTGGACAATGAGCGTCTGGCGATAGGACCGGGCCATGCGCTGATAGGACCGGGCCAGGTTCATGGCCTTGTCGTCGTCCTCGTCGCCGCACGCCTCGATCCGCGCGCAGAACCGCTTGGCCAGCCGCAAGTCGCAGGCCGCCAGCTCGCTCAGACCCTCGAGGGCCGCGTCGATGGGCGTGGCATCGGACATCACGCCGCAATGTAGGATGCAGGTACGTCAGAAACGGACGTAGGGGGCGGGGTGGGCGTGTCTTTTCTCGGGTCAGCTATGCGCCCCAGGCGCGGACACTGGCTGCGAGGTGGAAAGCGGACGTGCGGATTCTCTTCAAAGCCCGCGCGCTGGGGCGTTGCGTCGCCCACAAGTGGCTCGGCATTCCTCTGAACGTCCACATCATCGCGAGAGAGCCCAGCCAACGGCCGAGATCACCCTCAGCCACTGGCTCGAGGTCGAGGTCGAGGACGAGCAGGGCAAACGGTAGAGATCGTCAGGTTCGGCGACAGCGTGAAGGATCAACGCTCAGGCCTGATCCCGCTTCTCCACCGGCTTACCCGGGGCGGGGCTTGGGCGCCGTTTTGAAGTCCATCCGGTCTATCGTGTCGTTCGTATGAATCATGGCGTCCGGCGAGGGCGGGGCAATCTGAACGCCGCCGGCGGCCTCATCAAGTTGGGCGTCCTCGAGCTCCACCACCGGATCCGGCGTTCGTGTCTTGGATGCTTCGTGATCTGTCATGTTCATTCTCCGAAGAAGGAAAGTCGACTGGCGATCAAAGGAACGCAACTGAAGCCCGGGGGCATACGCCTACAGTCAACCGCTGTGTCTGATAATCCCACGTTACGTCAGGGAAACACCCACTTCATACGGACTATCGGCGATCTCGCATCTGCGCCACATACTCCCGTTTTGCCCGTGGCCCCACGCTGATGCCCTCCTTTGGGACATCAGCTTCGGTAACACCATTTATGGCGCGACCAGGATCCGGTCGGTAACATTTAGGACGGCGCGATACGTTTGGCGATTCAACCATAGTTTATGCTACCCTGTCAAGCTCCATCTGGGGATGGCGTCCCGTTCCTCTCGCTACCGGAAAAGGAGATCGCTATGAGACAGTCACGCTCCGTCGTCGTACGTCTGTTGCTGTCGTTTGGGCTCGCGGGCTGCGTCACGCTTGGCTTGGCGGCCTATGAACGAATCGCTCCACCGCCAAACTGCCTTGAGGCCTGCGGTGGAGATTGTTTCATCGGAGTGGTTGGTTGCCCATCGTGCGACGAAGGAAATCCAAACGACTGCTTCATCTCCTGGACCGACCCGGCATGTGAGGGGGCATTCTTCTGCCAACACAGCTGCCCGGACTGCTACGTGATCCCACCGTCTCCTTCTGCGGAGAATTAGATAGTCGAGACTGCCATGCCAGATGTGCGTTCCCTCCCCGCAGGGATGACAAAGGCTTTTTCCTTTCTGGCAGCGTTGGCGGCTGCCGCTGGGGGTGGGTTGGCTGTCATGTCAGCAGCCGGCTACCTTCCAGCGGCCCTGTTTCCACGATCACCCGCCTTTGTGACCGCAAACGTCGTGGGCAGCATACCGATCGACATATTGCTTGCCGCTGCGCTCTTGGCGTCCGTCTATTTCCAGATCAGATGGCCCACACGTCCGGTAACGACAGCCTTGGCCGCACTGTGGTCGATCATTGTCGTTGGAGTTGGGGCTTGGCTCGCTCAGAAGGGGACATGGACGTGGCCGGAGGGCGTGGTATGGTGTTGCGCCATCGGTGTCTTGGTCACTATTTGCATCAGGACCGATGAGTGGCAGCGCCTCGGACCGTCGACGCTCGCGTCTGAGTGGAGCGTCCTTCGCACGGACCCAAGGACCGCCCAAGTTTATAGCGCCTGCTTATTGGTATGCGTTAGTCTTGCCGGCCTGAATGTTTTCCTTTCCTGGATCGGTGAGCACGTTGAGCAAGATAGGAACTTTCGCCGCTGGTACACCTCGGCGATTGCTCGGAGCCGGCCCGCGCCGGAACTCCTCGTGCCCGGAGCGACAGCAACTGTTGTAGCGTTTGCGACTTACCCATGGACGCTCTTTCCGAACAGCTTCGCCGCCCGTCTGGACCAGATCGACCAAGTCGAGTTACAGGGCCTCCGTACGTCCGTCGTCATTCGTCACTTTCCGCTGGATCCCGACTGCAATCCTTACGTCCTGGGCCCCTCGACCGGAGCGTGCGAAGCCGCCGCAGCGGTGGTCGCGATGGAACTGACCCAAGGATCTGCCGCCGCCAGGGAAATGACAGATTGGCTTCTGGCCAGAACGACGGTGCTGTCGCCGCAGCTTGTCCAAGATGAATTGGAGCGCCGCGGTGTTTGGACGACTTTTCAGCAGGTCGCTGAACGAACTCGCCTGAGGATTCGTGAAGACGTGGAGATGGCCCACGCCTTGGGAGTGACTGCGGTTCCAGCATACTTCTTGAACGGCATGCGACTTCCTCCAGGGCAGATAGCGCTCACTTCGGCCTTAGGAGTTCAACTGGAGAGGCAGGACATGCCGACCAGGATACCTCTGGACCGGGAGCGGGACTGATGCCGCGATCGACCAGTTCGCGTTGGGCTACTTTTCTAAAGCTCTCCCTGGCTGTGTTGGCTCTTGGTTATGGGTTCCGTGGGGCTGTCGAACAGCCTGCCGACGCTGGAGCCCCCGCCAGCTTGCCTAGGTTCCCACTTGACTTGGCGGCAGGCACTCTCGGACCTCTAGATGCGCGTTTGGTGCTCGCCGAGTTCGGCGATTACAGCTGCAAGTTTTGCATTAACTTCGACGAAGGCGCTTTTGCCAGCTTGAGTCGGAAGTACGTTGAAACAGGCAAGATGTTGTTCGCGTTCTATCATCGTCCATTGCCTGGCTCACAGAGCGTATCGTTTCGAGCCGCCACCCTAGCTGAGTGTGCGGCAGAGAACGGGACATTCTGGGAGGTTCACAAGGCCTTCTTTAGCCGCCGAGGCAACCTCTCACCTGACTCACTAGGCCCCTTGGGCAGGGAGTTGGGCCTAATCGAGCCCGAGTGCAGCCGGGGTCGTTTGCGGCTAGCTGTCGCGGACCAAGTTGCCTTGGGCGAAGCGCTACGAGTCAATTCGACGCCGACGTTTTTCTTGGGGAACCGCGTCGGACGGGAGGTGGAGATCGTCGTTCGCTGGTCGGGGTACAGCAACTTGCGTGAG
>CAYZLT010000390.1:0-3525 GCA_964479175.1 uncultured Solibacteraceae bacterium
CAGCGCACGTGTCGCACCACTCGCTCAGCCGTGTTGCCGATGACCAGCCCGGCCAGGCCCGTGCGCGTCACCGTGCCGAGCACCACCACCGACGTGCGAGACGATTCGATGAAGGTGGTCAGGACCTTGTCGCTGTGGCCTTCCAGCAGGTGCATCTTCACGGACGCCGGCAACCCCGCATCGCGCCGCAGTACATCAAACCGCGTCTCGGCCTGCGTCCGGCACGCCGCGTAGTACGCGAGCAGATCCTTGCGGCTGGCGCGGCCGGCCAGCACCTGGTGCCCAAACGCCGTCCACGCATGGACGATGTGCAGCGTGGCGCCTTCGGCCTGCGCCACCTGCATCGCGGTGCTGGCGACCCGCACGCTCAACTCGTGCCGCACCTGATCATCGGGATCCGGATCCACGGCGGCCACCACCACACGTTCGCCGCCGGCGTGTTTGGGGGTGACCAGCCAGACGGCGCACGGACATCGACGCAGCAGTTGGCTGTCGACCGGTCCCGCAGGGTGCCCCTCACGCTGGTGCACCGCGTGCGAGCGAAACAACACGTCGGCACGAAAAGCGACCGCCGCACGAATCAGGGCCGTGGCCTGATCCCCTTCAAGCAGCGCCGAGGTGACCTGCACTCCGGCGCGACGCGCCTCGGCCGTCGCTTCGGCCAGGTGGTCCAGCATCTTCTCCCGGATCAGCCCCGCAAACGGCGGCGGCTCCCCATGAGCAGACGGGATCGGCGGCAAGACATCCACCAGTCGCAGGGACGCCCGAGACGCCTGCGCTAGTTGCACCGCACGGCGGAACCCGGGCTGGCTGGTGGCGGTGGTATCGAGGTGCACCAGCAGACGACGGAAGGAGGAGGGGCGGGCCATGCAGGTATCTTACGCTTGCCGGATCTGCTGCGTGCTACGATGCGCGACCGTATGGCCCACGTGCTGGAACTCGCGGCCACGGGACGCGCCATATGCCGAGGCTGCAAGGAAGCGATCGCGAAGGACACCTGGCGGATCGCCCTGGTGTTTTATGAGGACGGGCGATTTGTGTCGTCGGGATTTGTGCACGTCTCGTGTGCGTCGAGTTACCTCGAGACCATCGACCTGCTGCCGGGCATCCGCCACTTCTCGCCCAATCTCACCGACGCCGACATCTCCGAGTTGACGACCGCCCTCGCCTGACTCAGCTGACGACGATGAGCGGGTGACGCGCGAGTTTTGTGCGCGCCTCTCGCATGTCGTCACCGCGCAGTTCACGCAACGCTGACGTCACAAGCGACCGCACGACCTTCTTGCGCCACACCAGTTCGAAGTCCGTGTTGTCCATCGGCTTCGCCAGCGCATACGCATCATCGGCCACCG
This sequence comes from uncultured Solibacteraceae bacterium, assembly GCA_964479175.1. GTDB lineage: Bacteria > Acidobacteriota > Vicinamibacteria > Vicinamibacterales > SCN-69-37 > SYFT01. The sequence goes on from CAYZLT010000390.1 coordinate 1,353, forward strand.
AGGCAATCAGATCGTCGGTGAGTGGCTGACCAGCGAGGCGCGTGGCCGCAGCGGGAACCTCGAGTGGCCGGGACGACACGGCTCCAAGGACTAGGCGAGCCTCGACGATCGTGTCGCCGTCAAACCGCGCGGCCGCAGCGACGGACGCCACTGGAAAGTCAAAGGAGCCGCGACGCCGGAGTTTCCAGTAGGTGCTGCGCCATCCTTCGCTGGACGGCAGATGGATACCGGTCAGGATTTCGTCGCGACGCCGGGTGAGATAGTGCATGCCGTCGTTGGCGTAGAGATCGGTGAGCGGGAGTTCACGAGTGCCGACCGCAGACACGAGGGTGACCGTCGCACCAAGGGCGATGAGTGCGGGCGCGGAGTCGGTGGACGACACGGCGAGACATTTGTCGCTCGAGGTCGCCACCCAGCACGTGTCGCCGTCTTTCTTCATGCAGAAGTTGATCGACTTGCGCCACTCGAAGGTCTGGTCGTAGTAGGTGCATCTGGTGTCGAGGCAGATGTTGCCGCCGATGGTGCCCATATTGCGCAGGTGTGGTGTCGCAATCTGCGCCACCGCCTGCCAGAGACCCGCATACTTTGCGCGCACACCGGCATCGTGAACGAGCGATGTCAGTGTCGACCCGGATCCAATCGTCAGACCGGCGCCGCGGGTCACGGCCGTGAGTTCCGGAATGCCACGCAGGCCGATCACGACCGACGGCGTCTGCTGCCGTCGCTTCATGTTCGGAATCAGATCGGTGCCACCGGCGAGCAGCATGGCGTCGGGAGATTCCGCCAACCACGATGCGGCGTCCCCCACGGTCTTGGGTGCGCGGTAGGTATACGAAGGCAGGCGCATCATGACTTGGATTTCTCCCACGCCGCCTTGGCAGCTCTGGCTTCCACACCTGCGTCGACCTTGCGGTTGGTAGGCCGATCGGGATCGTTTGACGCACGACCATCCCCTCCCGCCCACGGCGGTGTGACTCTCAGCGTCTCGGGCCACGGAATGTCGGGGAATGACGACGGCCCGGAGCGCGGCGCCTTGCCGGCCGCCTTCGCCTCAAGCGCCCGGAGAATTTTTTCCGGCGTGACAGGAATCGAATCGATGCGCACACCGACCGCGTCATACACGGCATTGGCCACCGCCGGCATGATCGGCAGGAGCGGCCCCTGCCCCACTTCTTTTGCCCCGAACGGGCCCGCCGGATCCGGATGTTCGATGAGATCGGTGATCACCTCCGGCATATCCAGACTCGTCGGACTCTTGTATTCGAGAATCGACGGGAATTTGTGCACCAGCGCGTGAGATAACTTCGCAGGCAACCGACGGAAGACCTGTTCCTCCATGAGTGCTTCGCCAATGCCCATATACACACCGCCTTCAACCTGACCGCGCACAAGCGTCGGATTGAGCGCGCGACCGATGTCGTGGGCGATCCACACGCGCGGCACAGTGATCCATCCGGTCTCCAGATCCACGTCCACCTCAACGACCGCCGCCGTATAGGAGTACGTGGGTGACGGACCAACGCCGCCGCCCTTGAAGCGCGCGGGCGAGCGCGGAGGTCTGTAGGAGCCCGTCGTGCCGAGGGTGCCGAACTTCGCTTCGGCCATACACACGGCTTCCTGGAAGGTCGCGCCCTTGTTCGGATCTTCGGTGTCGAACACGCGCCGATCCGCAAAGACCAAGCGGTCCTTGGGAATGTCGAGTTTGGCGCTGACGGCGTCGGCGATGAGTTCGCGCGCGCGTTCGGCCGCCTGAATTGCGGCATTGCCCATCATCAGAGTCACACGGCTGGAGTACGACCCCAAATCCACTGGCGTGAGATCGGTGTCGCCGGTGACCGCCCGTACATCAAACGGATCGATCCCGAGGATCTCCGCCACGATGCCGACCAAGACATCGTCGGAACCCTGACCAATTTCCGTGGCGCCGCAGAACACCGTGACACCGCCACTGCGATCAAGTTTGAGTTGGACGCCGGAATGCGGCAGGTCGTTCCAGTTGATCGGCAGGCCCGCGCCGGACAGATACGACGAACACGCCAGGCCGACACCTCTGCCGTGTGGCAACTTGCGGTATTTGTCGCGCCAGCCTGAGCGTGTCACCACGGTGTTGATGCAGTCGGTCAGCCCGATCGTGCGCACGTGCAGGAAGTTCGCGGTGAGACTGTCTGGCGGC
>CAYZLT010000391.1:0-3515 GCA_964479175.1 uncultured Solibacteraceae bacterium
GCCTCACCGGCCGCAAGATCATCGTCGACACCTACGGCGGCATGGGCCGGCACGGTGGTGGCGCGTTCTCCGGCAAGGACCCATCCAAGGTGGACCGCTCGGCGGCCTACATGGGTCGGTATGTCGCGAAGAACGTGGTCGCGGCCGGACTCGCTGACCGGTGCGAAGTGCAGTTTGCCTACGCGATTGGTTACCCGGATCCCGTCAGCGTGCACATCGACACGATGGGCACCGGCAACACCTCGGACGCGGCGATTCTCAAGGCCGTCACCGCGGTGTTTGATTTCCGCCCGGCGGCGATCATCCAGACGCTGAAGCTGCTGCGCCCGATCTACTCGCACACGACCAACTACGGGCACTTCGGCAAGATCAACAACCTCGACGCCATCACCTGGGAACGCATCGACAAGGTCGCTGCGCTCCGCAAAGCGGTGTCGTAAGCAGGAACGACCTCTGAGGTCGTTTTTTGATGACCGGCGTTCTCCTCATCGACAAGCCCTCCGGCATGACGTCCCATGACGTCGTGTTCCGGATGCGCCGCGTCAGCGGTGAGCGCAGCATCGGGCACGCCGGCACACTCGACCCGAGGGCCACGGGCCTGCTCGTGCTGATGCTCGGCCGCGCCACCCGCATCGCCACCTTCCTCTCCGGTCACGACAAGGCGTACGACGCCACCATCCGCTTCGGTTTTGCCACGACCACAGACGACGCCGATGGCGAACGCATTGACGTGCCCGACACGCCGGCTGGGACGATGCCAAGTGACGACGCGATTCGTGAGGCGCTCGATCACACCGTGGGTCCGTTTGACCAGTTGCCGCCGCGGTATTCGGCGAAACGTGTGGACGGCAAAAAGGCCTACGACCTGGCGCGTCAAGACAAGCCGATAGACCTCAAGCGTGCGTCAGTCGCGTTGCGCGAGTGGACGTGGCTGGGGCGTGAGGGCGACCTGGTCCGCATCAATGTGTCCGTCTCGGCGGGGTTTTATGTGCGGTCACTGGCGCGCGACATCGGCGACGCGCTGGGCTGCCCTGCCCACCTTGAGGCCCTGCGGCGAACCCGATCCGGGCCGTTCGACTTATTTCACGCCCTGCCCCTGGCTGAGGCAGACCACCTGGGCGCCGGGGTCGAAGCCCACCTGATTCCGATGGCTTCAGCGTTGTCTGACCTGCCCTCGGTCCAGCTCTCGGAAGCGGGTCTGATCCGCGTCCGCCACGGCAACCCCATTGGCCCGCAACTTGTTGAAGGGGCATGGGTTCCGGCCTCTGACCTCGTCCGAAAAATTCGCCTGCTCGGCCCCGACGGGGCCCTCGTCGCCCTGGCAGACCTGCGGGGAGGCCTCCTGCATCCCTCGACAGTGCTGGCGGAGCCGGGCTAGAATTAAACGTTTGTTAGCGTAAGAGTTACGGTCGTCTGGTCATGCGCATTCCCGCGCACTCTGGACGACTCGTGGAAGGTAGACCGATCGTGCTCACCAAAGACCGCAAGACCGAAGTCATCACAACATACAAAACTCACGAGGGCGACACGGGTTCTCCCGAAGTCCAGGTGGCGATTCTCTCCGAACGCATCACCTACCTCACCGAACATTTCAAGACGCACAAGAAGGACCACCACTCCCGTCGTGGCCTCCTCAAGCTCGTCGGCTCGCGTCGTCGCCTCCTCGACTACGTGAAGCGCAAGGACGCTGACCGGTACCTCGATCTGATTAAGCGTCTGGGCATCCGCAAGTAGCCCTTCCCCGCGTTCAACACAAGCACCAGTAGAGACAAGGATTTCATCAATGTTCCGAAGAGAAATTACGCTCGGCTCGGCGACTCTGTCGATCGAGACCGGCAAGCTGGCCAAGCAGGCTGATGGTGCCGTCATCATCCGCCAGGGCGACACGATGGTGCTGGTCACCGCGTGCCGCGCCGCCTCTGCACGTGAAGGCATCGACTTTTTGCCGCTCACCGTGGACTACCGCGAGTCAGCGTACGCCTCGGGACGTATCCCCGGAGGGTTCTTCAAGCGTGAAGGCAAGCCGGCCGACAAAGAAACCCTGACCTGCCGCTTGATTGACCGGCCGATTCGTCCGCTGTTTCCTGCAGGCTGGAGATACGAGACGCAGATCGTCGGCATGTTGATCTCGGCTGATGCTGAGAACGACTCAGACGTGCTCGCGATCACCGGCGCCTCGGCGGCGCTCTCGATTTCGTCGATTCCCTTCGAAAAGACGATTGCCGCCGTGCGCATCGGCTTGATCGACGGACAGTTCATCATCAACCCGACCTATCCGCAGCGCAAGACGAGCAAGATTGACCTCGTGGTGGCCGGCAGCGCCGACGCCATCATGATGGTGGAATCGGGCGCCGACGAAGCGACCGAAGACGAGATGATCACGGCGCTCGAAACGGCGCACGCGGCCATCAAGCAGATCGTGGCGATGATCGACGACCTGAAGAAGGAAGTTGGCAAGGCCAAGGTCTCCGTCTCCGCGAAGGAAATCGACGCCACACTGCGCGCTGATGTGGAAGGCAAGGCCTACGAGCCTGTCGCCGACGCCATGCGCATCAAGGACAAGCTCGAGAACTACGCGACGGTCGACAAGGTCATCGCGGCGACGGTCAAAAGTTATCCGGAAGACCAGCAGTCCGACGTGAAGGCGCTCATGGGCGGCCTCAAGGAACGGATTCTGCGCGAGGAAATCCTCGAACGTGGTCAGCGCCTCGACGGCCGCCGCTTCGACGAGATTCGTCCGATCTGGAGCGAAGTCGGGGTGTTGCCCCGTGCCCACGGCTCGGTCGTGTTCACGCGTGGTGAGACGCAGGCGCTCGTCACCGCGACGCTTGGCACTGATGACGACGCGCAGAAGATCGAAAAGGTCGACGGCGAAATGTATAAGCGGTTCATGCTGCACTACAACTTCCCGCCCTTCTCGGTCGGCGAAGTCAAGTTCCTGCGTGGTCCCGGCCGTCGTGAAATTGGCCACGGTGCATTGGCCGAGCGCGCGCTCGCGCCGGTGATGCCGACGCAGGAAGCGTTCCCCTACACCGTCCGTGTGGTGTCCGACATTCTCGAATCCAATGGTTCTTCATCCATGGCGTCGGTGTGTGGCGGCGCGATGTCGATGATGGACGCCGGTGTGCCGCTCAAGGCGCCAGTGGCTGGCGTGGCGATGGGCCTCGTGATGGACGAGAAGACCGGCAAGTGGGCCGTGCTCTCCGACATCGCCGGTGCCGAAGACCACTACGGCGACATGGACTTCAAGGTGGCCGGCACCGCGACGGGCATCACCGCCCTGCAGATGGACATCAAGGTGAGCGGCATCACGATGGACATCATGCGCAAGGCGCTCGAACAGGCGCGCCAGGGTCGCCTGCACATCCTGGGCAAGATGGCTGAGACGTTGGGCACGTCGCGCAAGGACATCTCGACCTACGCGCCCCGCATCATCACCATCCGCATCCCGGTCGAGAAGATTCGCGACGTCATCGGACCCGGCGGCAAGGTCATCCGCAGCATCGTCGAGCGCA
>CAYZLT010000392.1:0-3508 GCA_964479175.1 uncultured Solibacteraceae bacterium
GGGTTGAAGAACCCGAACAGACCCGTCGGGTCGTTTGTCTTTCTTGGTCCCACCGGTGTCGGCAAGACGGAGCTGGCACGTGCGCTGGCGAACTTCCTCTTCGGGTCGGACCAGTCACTCATTCGTTTCGACATGTCCGAGTACATGGAGAAACACGCGGTCTCCAAGTTGATCGGATCGCCGCCCGGGTACGTCGGGCACGAAGAGGGTGGTCAGCTCACCGAGAAGGTCAGACGGAATCCCTACTCAGTCGTGCTGCTCGATGAAGTCGAGAAGGCACACCCGGACCTGTTCAACATCCTGCTGCAGGTGTTTGAGGACGGCCATCTGACCGACGGGCTCGGCAACCGCGTCAACTTCAAGAACACGATCATCATCATGACGTCGAACATCGGCGCGCGCTTCATCCAGAAGAAGGCGTCGATGGGCTTCCAGTCGCAGGACACCAGGGACGTTCAGAAGTCGGTGACCGATCTGGTGCTCGGCGAAGTCAAACGGACCTTTAATCCCGAGTTCATCAACCGCATCGATGAACTGATCGTGTTTGAGCCGCTGTCAGACGACGATTTGCGGCGCATCATGACCCTGCTTGTGGCCGACCTGAACCGCCACCTGACGGACCGGCACCTGACCATTTCACTGACCCCCGAGGCGGTGGACTGGATAATCGACGTGACGTGCCGCGACCGGACCTACGGCGCGCGACCGCTTCGGCGGGCGATCCAGCGGTATGTAGAGGATCCGCTGTCGGACGAGCTGATTCGTGGACGACTGCGCGGGGGGCTGGTCGAGGTCTATCTCGACCTGGGGACCCTGGCCTGGCGGGCTGTGGACGGGTCGGAGACCGGCCGCCCTCTGGCGGTGATCGTCTAAGCTGGCAAGTGGAATTCAACTGGTGATTTTGTGAATGTGACGCATTGTCTCTCTGTTCGTGTGGCCCTGGCGGCAACGACGGCTCTGCTGAGCCTCGGTCCCGCCGTGGTGTGGGCCCAGACCCCGCCCGTGCCGGCCCCGCAGGCTGCGGCCACCCCGCAACCGGCACAGCCGCCGACCGACATCGGTCCGGTGGTCTTTGGCCTGGAATTGCGCGTGGTGCCCGACAACGTCTTTACGGTGGTGCCGTCCGAGACGTATCTCTATTACGTCCGGTCGCGCCCGCGCACCGCGACCGGTGGATACATTCCCTACGATGACGCCTTCGAGCAGCAGTTGCTCGCGGACTTTGATCGGTTGATGGCGACGCCCTTCGTGGATGACCTCCGCATCGAGGTGCAGGATCGACCCTTCGCCAACGGCGTGATGGGCAAACACGTGATCTTCTTCATCGAAGAGCGCAAGCGCATCAAGATCGTGGACTATCAGGGGGCGCGCGAAGTCGCCGTGTCGGACATCGAGGCGAAGCTCAAGGAAGAGAGTATTGAGGTCCGGCTCGATTCGCCCGTGGATGACAGCGTCATTCGGCGCGTCGCCGGTGTGGTCAAAGGGCTGTACGCCGAAAAGGGTTTTCAGTACGCCACGGTGACGCCGACGCAGAAGCCCGCGCCCGGTGGACCGAAGCTGGTGCACCTGACGTTCAACATCGATCAGGGGCCGAAGGTCAAAATCCGCGACGTGCAGTTTGACGGCAACACCCACGTGAGTGACAGTGACCTGCGCGCGCAGCTCAAGGTCAACAAGCCGCGTGGGTTCCTCGCGTTTATTGGGGGCGGCGGCACGTATCAGGAAGCCAAATTTGCGGAGGACGCACAGGTGCTCACGCAGTATTTGCGCGACAAGGGGTACGTGTACGCGCAGGTCGGGCAGCCGCAGCTGGAGGCGATCGAGGATTCCGAGGATGGCAAAACCCGCTGGGTGCGGATGCGCATTCCGATCGACGAACGGGATCGCTATCGCATCAGCAAGTTCGAGATTGCCGGCAACGAGACCATCCGCACCGAGTCGCTGCTCCCGTTCTTCAAGAAGGTCAAGGTCGGTGAGTACTTCACCTACGAGCCCATGGGCAAGGCGCGCGAAAAACTCAGCGAATTGTATGGCGCGTTCGGCTACATGGAGATGGATGCGTCCCCGGAACTCAAGCCCAACAACATCGACGCCGAGACCGGTCAGCCCATACCCGGCTTCACCGGCACGCCGGAGGTGGAGGTCACCTGGCGGATCACGGAAGGCACTGCGTTCACGCTCAATCGCCTCACGTTCCTGGGCAATACGACCACGCGCGACTCGGTCATCCGGCGCGAGATGCGGCTGGTCGAAGGCGGCATCTTCAACATGGAGTCGCTCAAGTTCAGCATTCGTCGGCTCAACCAGCTCGGCTACTTCAAGCCGCTGGAAGGCGACGACTCGGTCAAGATCGACAAGACGCCCAATGCGGAAGGGAAGGTCGACGTTCGGCTGACGTTCGAAGAGCAGAACCGGAATCAGCTCAGCTTCGGCGCCGGGGTGTCTCAGTTCGAGGGCTTCTTTGGTCAGCTGGGATTCCAGACGTCAAACTTTTTGGGCCGCGGCGAGACGTTGTCCCTCTCGGCACAGAAGGGCTCGCAGGCGCGCAACTACCAGCTCGCGTTCACCGAGCCGTTCCTGTTTGATCGACCCATCACGGCGGGCATCGACCTGTACTCCCGTCAGGTGATTTATCCGTTCCAGTTCACCCAGGGCTCCACCGGCGGCAACCTGTTGTTCGGCTTCCCGGCGGGGAGCTGGTCGCGCTTCTTTATCGGCTACAGCTTTGAACAGGTCTCGGTGATCAACATCAACGACGCCTACCTGCAGCCCGGCGTGCGCGACTCCAACCCGCTGCTTGCCGAGTCACTGCTGCTCAACAGCGGCGGCAAGCGGACGGTGAGCAAAATTTCGCCGAGCATCAGCTACAACACCATCAACGAGCCGATTTTCCCATCGAGCGGCACACGAATGACCGCCGCATTTGATGTGGCCGGTATCGGCGGAGACACGTCCTACCTGCGGGGACGTCTCGAAGGCATCTTCTACAAGTCGCTGACGCCCCGCATGTCGGTGGGCACACGTATCCAGACCGAATACGTCCGTCCCTATGGCGACACCGTGACGTTGCCAATCTTCGAGAAACTCGTGCTCGGCGGCGAATACAGCATCCGCGGGTTTGATCTGCGCAGCGTCGGTACACGTGACGCGCGGTCGGGTCTGGTGCTGGGTGGCAACAAGACGATCCTGTTCAACGCGGAGTACATGATCAACGTGGGCGGCCCCGTGCGGCTCGTGTTTTTCTACGACGCCGGTCAGGTCCGCGACATCGGCCAGCGGTTCACGTGGCAGGAAACCGTGTTTCAGACGGTGGCCCCGACGCCGCCACTCCTCTCGGACCCGAACCAGGGAGTCGTCTTGACGCCGGAGGGGCAGGAGCCCCCGCCCAATCGCCTCGAAGCCATCGGCAAGTCCTACGCCTTCAAGACGTCGCTGGGCGGTGAAATCCGGTTTTTCATGCCGGTGCTGAACGTGCCGTTCCGGCTGATCTTCGCGTACAACCCGCAGC
>CAYZLT010000393.1:0-3498 GCA_964479175.1 uncultured Solibacteraceae bacterium
AAGGGGACATTTCTATTGCGTGAAGAAAGGGGACATTTCTACTGCGCGTTGACACAAGACCAGACCGCCGTACTTCCCGCAGTAGCGCCCGTGTTAGCATCCGGAGCCAATACCCATGCTCCTGCGACGCACGTGGCCGCCGGTCGTCCTTGTCCTGACGCTGCTGTCAGTCGCGCTCCTCGGTGCGCGCCAGACCCATGCGGTTCCAGCGAGACTCTCCGATGCGGACTTCTGGCGCATGGTTACGGAGTTCTCAGAAGGCGACGGGTATTTTCCGTCCGACAATCTCGTCTCGAATGAACTGACGTTTCAGTGGGTGATCCCGCGGGTGCTCACCTCGTGGACGGCAGGGCAGGCCTACCTCGGCGTGGGACCTGACCAGAATTTTACGTATCTGGCCGCGCTCAAACCCAGCCTCGCATTTATCGTCGACATCCGTCGCGACAATCTCCGCCTGCAGTTGCTCTACAAGGCGCTCATCGAGCTGTCGCCCACTCGCGCGGTCTTTCTCTCGCGATTGCTCTCGCGTGCACTCCCCACAGGGTTGTCGGCCGAGGCGTCCGTGGGGGATCTGTTCACGGCGTTTGGTCGAGTGAGGCCCACGGAGCAATTGTTCGCTGAAACACTCGTGGCCGTGCGTGAGCGTCTCACGACGCAGCACGGATTTGTGATGTCGGCGGCTGACCTCGCCCACCTCGAATACGTACTGACGTCGTTTTATTTCGCAGGACCTGGCCTGGCCTATGCCAACACGGGACGGCAAGGGCGCTACCCGAGTTATCAGGACTTGATGACGGCCACTGACGAAGCGGGGAAGGCCCACGGGTATCTGGCGAGCGACGCCCACTATGGGGTGCTGCGCGACATGCAGATGCGCAACCTCATCGTGCCGGTGGTGGGCGACTTTACCGGTGAGAAGGCGTTGCCGGCGGTCGCGTCGTACCTCAAGGCCCGGAACGCGGTGGTCGGCGTGATCTACACCTCCAACGTCGAACAGTATCTGTTTCAGTACGGCACCTGGCCGAACTACTACAAAAACATTGCCGCCATGCCGATCGACGACTCCACAACGTTCATCCGTTCGTGTTTTAACGCGTGTTCGAGTGTGTCGTGGTCGCGGTCGGCGCAGTTGCTCGATCCGGTGGCGGCCTTGCTCAGGGACGTGGCCGCAGGTCGAGTCCGCTCGCACTACGACCTGATCGCGCGGTCGCGATGACTCTCACGCGTCGCGGCATCGCCGTGCTGGTTGTGGCGGTCGGCGTGGCCATTGCCGGCACCAGTTCCGGGTGGTGGACTCGGCCCGGCACACTGCCGACCGCCCTCGACAACGAACAGTTCTGGGCGCTGGTGGAGGCGTTGTCTGAGCCTGACGGGTACTTTCAGTCGGACAATCTGGTGTCCAACGAACATTCCCACCAGTGGGTGGTGGCGGCGATCACGCAATTGCGTGCGCCAAACCGTGTGTACCTCGGCGTGGCCCCCGATCAAAACTTCACCTATATCGCGGCGATGCAGCCGGCGATGGCGTTCATCGTGGACATCCGGCGTGGCAACCTGGTCACGCACCTGATGTACAAGGCGTTGTTTGAGTTGTCCGAGGATCGCGCAGATTTTGTGGCGTTTCTGTTTTCGCGCCCGCGCCCTCCCGGGCTGACGGCCGAGAGTGGCATCAACGACATCCTCACCGCCGTCGCGCAGTCACCGAAGGACGAGCTGGAGTTCCGCAACAACCTCTTGATCCTGCAACACCACCTGACAGTCACCTGCGGGTTCGGGTTGTCGGACGAGGACCTTCGAGGACTCGACGACATCTACAGTCAGTTCTACGAGTTCGGCCCCGCACTCAGTTATTCATCACGCATGGGGGGCGGTGGAGGTCGGCGCGGCGTCGGCAACCGGTTTCCGACCTGGGCGGAGATGGCGCGGCAGACTGATCGCGACGGGCGCCAACTGGGGTATCTCGCCTCACACGCCTCGTTCGTCGCAATCAAAGAGATGCAGGCCAAGAATCTGATTGTGCCCGTGGTCGGCGATCACACGGGCCCCACGGCGCTGCGTCATGTCGGCCGGTACATTCGCGAGCGGGGCGCAACGGTCGGGGCGTTCTACACCTCGAACGTCGAGCAGTATCTGTTCCGCTACGGCACGTGGCCTCGCTTTGCGGCCAACCTGGGCACCTTGCCGCTGACGGACACTTCCGTGATCATCCGGTCGGTGTCACCCCGCGACGGCTATTTCGGAGTGCCGCAGGGCCCCGACGGCCGCGCCAACGTGCTTGATCCCATCCAGTCGCTCGTGCAGGACTTCGGCGCCGGACACATCACCACGTATCGCGACGTCACGGGCCGGACGCGCTGACGATAATGGGGTTTCACAGGGAGGAACGGAGACACGGAGGGTTCTAACAAAAGACCTCAGGCCTCTGTGTCTGCCTGTGAAAAAGAATCCGGACTATTTTTCTGACGCGGCGCGTCGTTGCGCAAACGCGTCGACGCGCGCTTCGGCGAGCGTTAGGAATTCGTCCTTGTCGATCTGCAGGTGATGAGCCTGGACCACCACCTGGTCCATCTCCTCGGTGACCAGCTGGATCCGTGCGTCCATCGTGAGCAGGGAGCCTGCGGCGTTGACGAAACAGCCTCGACCGGATTCGGTCGCGATCACTCCCTGGTGTTCAAGTTCCGTGTAGGCCTTGGCGATGGTGTTGCGGTTGACCCGGAGCTCCTCGGCCAGGGGCCGGATGGACGGCAGGCCGTCCCCGTGTCGGACGGATCCAGAGGCGACTGCCGCTTTCACCTGGTCTACCACCTGGAGGTACACGGGTTTGGCGGACTTATAATTGAGCTCGAATCGCATTAGCTACTGTCCTATGACGCTATGACAGTTTGCATGGTCTGGTCAACTGTTCGGGTCGCGGCAGAACCCTGAACGCAGAACCTTTTTGCTTTTCGGTCCACCCGTGCTAGACTCGTCAGGTTCTTCGGACTCTAGGACACCCTATCTAGAGTTCGCTTCAGACCGAGGCATAGACCCGGTCTTGTCGTTGCCGAGCGGAAAAGGCCTGTCGCGCCATGCGCGACAACCGCCGTCCGCCAAGTGCTGTTACCCAGCAATAGGGGAAATGTTTCAGGTGCCGAACCCTTCGGGGTTCCCAGGCCTGAGGCGAACACGACTCGCCGGAGTGTTGGCGACGCAGTTTGCGTTGCCGCTTCGGCCTGAGTGTTGGACCTGTTTTGTGGTCGTGAAGGTTTGGAAACGTATGCCGACGATTAGCCAACTGGTGCGCAAGGGACGAGAAAAGGTGCTCTGGAAGACCAAGAGCCCCGCGCTGCAGAGCAGCCCTCAAAAACGGGGTGTCTGTGTGCGTGTGTTCACCCAGACCCCGAAAAAGCCGAACTCAGCGCTCCGCAAGGTGGCCCGTGTGCGTCTGACCAACGGGATTGAAGTGACGACCTACATTCCGGGCGTGGGCCACAACCTCCAGGAGCACTCGCTCGTGCT
>CAYZLT010000394.1:0-3465 GCA_964479175.1 uncultured Solibacteraceae bacterium
GAAGAGGGCCGCGCGGCGCTCGTGCGACGGCTGGTGGTCACCGGCCTCGCCGACGCCGATGCGCTCTTCCGGCAGGTCACCGCGCAATTACGCGAGCGCGGATGGCTGACCCCGCAGACGGTGATCGTGGTCATTGGGGACGGGGCGGAATGGATCTGGCAGCGCGCGGCCCTCTTCACACACCGCTGCGAAATCCTCGATTTCTGGCACGCGATGGAATACGCTTGGGCCTACGCGCGCCTGCCGTTTGGCGAGGGGGCGCGCCGCGCCGACCAGTGGACCCGTCGGCTGGCGACGGACCTCAAAGCGGGGCAGGTGGAGACCGTGATCGCTCGACTGCATCACCTGCAGCCGCGGTCCCCCGAGGCCACGGCCGCCCGCGACGACCTCGTGCGGTACTACACGACGCACGCGGCGCGCATGCGCTACGACGTGTATCTGGCCCGCGGCTACGGCATCGAGAGCGCCCACAAGCAAGTGGTCCACGCGCGGCTGCGTCAAGCGGGCATGCGATGGTCGGTGCGCGGCGCCCAACACGTCCTCGCGTTGCGCGCGCTGTTGCTCAACGGCGAGTGGGCCCAGACCGACCACGTGCGCCTCACGCGAGCCGCCTGATGCGACACGCCGTCGTCCCCACCGATCTGCGCACGCGACTCGAACACGCGCGTCTGGACACGCTCGCGCTCCTCCGCGCCCTCGACGACGGGCTGGGCGCCCACGCCGCGCCGACGGCGGCACTCGCCACGCTCGCCGAGGCCGATGCCGATTGCGCCGAGGCCCTCTGGTCGCTCGACCAGCCGCCCCGCACCCTGGATCTCCACGTGATGGTCCGCGACACCACGCGGACCCTCCAGCGACTCCCGCTGATCGGTCAGCACGTCCGCGACGGGCTACCGCCCGCGACGGCCGAGCACATCACCCACCTCGCACACGCGATCCGCACCACCCTCGATCCGCGCGAGGCCTACAACGACATCCCGGGACACGATCCCCAAAACCGTTAAGCACCCCGAACTCCCACGTCCGTTGACTTTCGCCTTTCTTTTGCATAGAGTCGGCCCGTGCAGCCCCTTACCAAACGTCAACGCGAAATTCTCGACTACCTGCAGGAATTCATCCAGCAACACGGCTATGCGCCGAGTCTGGAGGAAATCGGTCGCCGTTTTGGTCTCTCTTCGCTCGCGACCGTGCACAAACATCTCACGAATCTTGAAGAAAAGGGGTTCATTCGCCGCCTGTGGAACCGGAGTCGGTCGGTCGAACTGCTCGCGGCCCGCACGGGCCAGCGCGCGGTGGAGCTTCCGATGCTCGGCTATGTCGCTGCGGGCGTGCCTATTGAAGCCGTGGCAGGGACGGAGACCATCGCGGTGCCCGAGGATTTTGTCGGCCGGCGCGACACCTATGTGCTGCGCGTCAAGGGCGACTCGATGATCGACGAACAGATTCGCGACGGAGACTTCGTGATCGTTGAAGACCGCAAGACGGCCGACAACGGCGAGATGGTCATCGCCCTGGTGGGCGGACTCGACGTCACCCTCAAGAAGTTCTACCGCGAGAACGGGCGCGTGCGCCTGCAGCCGGCCAACGCGGCCATGCAGCCGATGATCATGGATGCCTCGCTCGTACAATTGCAGGGCGTCGTGGTCGGGGTCATGAGAAAGTACTGACATGTCCGAGAAGGCTCCCAAACAACTCAGCTTCACGATCGTGCCCGATGAGTCGGGCGAGACGACCCGCACGTATGCGAACTTCTGCGCCGTGGGTCACACGCCCTTCGACATGACACTGACCTTCTGCGATGTGCGTCCACTGTCTGAGCACGACATCAGAAGCGCCGAGAACACGCAAACGGTCAAGGCGCCCGTCGTCAGTCGCATCGCCCTCCCCTTCAGCGTCATTCCGGGTCTGATCAACGCGCTGCAGGAACAGATGCGCGGCATGCAGGACGCTCAGGCGCAACAGTCGGCCGGCTGGCCGCAAGGTCCGCTGCACTAAAAAGACGTCGGGTGTCTTTTTTAGACTTAGGCGATGCCAAAAAAGACACCCGACGTCTTTGACGCCCTCGACACCATACATCCGAACGCGTGGACGGAGCTCGACTTCACCACACCGTATGAGCTGCTGGTCGCCACCATCCTCTCCGCGCAGTGCACCGATGCACGCGTCAATCAGGTCACGCCGACGCTGTTCGCACAGTTCCCCAATCCCCGCACGCTGGCCGAGGCGAACGCGACTGACCTGGAAGTGATGATTCAGTCGACCGGCTTTTTCCGCATGAAGGCGAAGAGCCTGCTCGGCATGGCCACCGCCGTGGTGGGGGAACATGGCGGCGAGGTGCCGTCCGACATGGGCGCGCTGGTCGCTCTTCCTGGCGTCGGGCGCAAGACGGCCAACGTGGTGCGTGGACACGCATTCCGTCTGCCGGGCTTCCCGGTCGATCGCCACGTCCTGCGCGTCGCCACCCGCATCGGACTTCTCAAGGGCAAAGCCACCGAGGATGCGGTGGCGGCCGAGGCCACACTGACCAAGCTCCTGCCGCCGGAGCGATGGACGCGGGCGTCGGACACGTTGATTCTCCATGGGCGCCGCATCTGCAAACCCAAACCGCAATGTGAACGCTGCGTCATCCGGCCCCATTGCGCGTACTATCGATTGCATGGACCCGGCCACGTTTCCCGCTGATCGCTTTCAGATCCTCGTTGACGAGGCCGTCGCCTCACTCCCCGACCGTTTTCGCGAGGCGATGGTCAACATCGCGATCGTCGTCGAGGACGATCCCACCGCCGATCAACTGGCGGAGGTTGAGGTCGAACCACCCGACACCATCTACGGTCTCTACGAGGGCATCCCGTTGCCTGAGCGTCAGTGGGCACATGGCAACGTCCTGCCGGACAAAGTCACCATCTTCCGCAATCCCATCCTCGAAGACAGTCATGATGAAGACGACGTGGTCGTCGGCATCGGCGAGACGCTCATCCACGAGGTCGGACACTACTTCGGGTTGTCCGAAGAGGAGATCATGGAAATCGAAGAGAAATACTGGCAGGGCGGCGCCGGCGACTAGAGCCTGCCCGTGGTTTTACAGGGAGAAATTGAGACGCGGAGGGCATCACGCGTCGTTCTGAGTAATCAGGGCAAAACTCCGTCGTTGCCAGCGCCGCGGTTCAGCGTTCAATTCGGAGCTCCATACACACATCCGCGGATGCATACGGCAGCGACGATGGCAGGGGGCGGTGCGTAAACCCCATGCGTTCGTAGAGGCGAAGCGCGTCCTGCAGCCGTGTGCTCGAGAGCAGCATCATCGTGTGCGCCCCCATGCGGCGCGCGTGTGCGATACACACCTCCACGAGCTGCCGCCCGAGACCATGCGCACGCGCGGCCTCAGCCACGGTGACCTTCAGGAGTTCGACTTCGCCTGGACCGTGCGGCGCGACAGCCGCCGTGCCCACGACTTCCCCATCCCGG
>CAYZLT010000395.1:0-2417 GCA_964479175.1 uncultured Solibacteraceae bacterium
GTGGTGGAGGCGGCGGTGGTGGCGGCGCAATGGCCGAAGACCTCGCGGACCTCTTTGAACTGGAACGGGATCGCCTCGCGAATCAGTACGAACTGCAGCAGCGGGCGAGTGAAGCGCAGCAGGGTGGTGGCGCGGCGGCCGATCAGGAAGTGGACGAAGTCGCCCAGCGCCTGAAGGAACTGGCCGAACGTCAGATCGCCGAGGCTGAGCGCCAGCGTCGTCAGGCCGCGGCCAAACAGGCCGCCGGCGGCAGCACGTCGGGGCAGCGCGCGCTCGCGGAGGAGCTGGAAGAATTGGCGCGGCAGCTCGAACGCCTGAGCCGTGATCAGCAGCGTGAACAGGAACAGCGCCAGCAGTTGGCTGACGAGTCACGACGCATGCAGGAGGCGGCCAACCAGATGCGCCGCGCTGCGGCGAGTGGCCAGCAGGAAGCCGGCAGCCAGGCGGCGTCGGCCGCGCAGCAGTTGCAGGAAGCCCAGCGTCGTCTGCAGAACGCCACCGCGCCGTCCAATCCGCAGCAGGCCGTGCAGGATGCACAGCGTCAGATGCAGGAGTTGGTGAATCAGCAGAAGGCGATCCAGTCGCAGGTGGGCAATCTGCCGCAGCAGGGCGCGGCGGGTCGCGAGCAGCAGATCGGACAAATCGGCGAGCGCAAGGATGCGTTGCGATCACAGCTCGGTCAGCTTGAGCAGCGGTTGAACCAGACGGCGGCGCAGATGCGCGGCGAGCAGCGCGAAGCCGGCAACAAGTTGCGTGAGGCCGCAGCGGAGATTCGCGACAACCAGATCAAAGAGAAGGTGGATTTCACCAAGTCCAACCTGCCCGGCGCGCCGCCACAACTGGCGCGTGACTACGAGCAGTCGATCAGCAGTGAACTGCAGAACGTGCAGAACACGCTCAATCAGGCCGCCGAGGCAATGAGCAGCGCGACGCGCCAGAACGCGCAGACGCAGGCGCTTGATCAGGCACGGAATGCGCTGCGCGGCCTGGAGTCGCTCAACGAGCGCATGCAGCAGGCCAGTGAGCAAGGTCAGCAAGGTCAGCAAGGTCAGCAAGGTCAGCAGGGCCAGCAAGGCCAGCAGGGTCAGCAGGGCCAGCAGGGCCAGCAGGGCCAGCAGGGCCAGCAAGGCCAGCAGGGTCAGCAGGGCCAGCAGGGCCAGCAGGGTCAGCAGGGTCAGCAGGGTCAGCAGGGTCAGCAGGGCCAGCAGGGCCAGCAGGGTCAGCAGGGCCAAGGCCAAGGCCAGGGGCAGCAGCAGGGGCAGCAGATGACCGACGGTCGCAGTGGCAATCCCACGGGTGGCCAGCAGCGTGGTCCGTCGCAGATGGGCGGTGCGTCAGGTGATGCCCGCAACAACGGCCAGCGGTTCACGGCCGAAGAGGCGCGTCAGTTCCGTCGCGAGTTGACCGAACGCACCGGCGACCTGCAGCAGTTGCGCAATGCCCTGCAGCAGGCTGGTGTGGATGCGCGCGATCTGGACGAGGTGGTGCGCCAGCTCCGTCAGCTCAACAGCGAGAACGCGTTTGGCGACCCGCTCGGTGTGCAGGAGCTCACGGCCGCGGCGCTCGAAAAACTCAAGAAGTTCGAGTTTGACCTTCGGAAGAAGCTGGACACGACCAGCAATGCGCTGTTCCTGAATGGCAACGAAGAGATCCCGGCCGCCTTCCGGAATCTCGTCGAGGAGTACTACAAGTCGCTCGCCAAGAAGGTTGGGCGGTAGACTGTTCGCATGTCGGTCGCGATTCACTACCTGCGCTGGACGCTCGGTCTGGCACAGGCCCAAACACAGACCACGGCAGCTGAACGTGCCTGTCTGGCCCGCCATGCGACTGGCCGCCGGGCGCTGGTCGAAATTGGTGTCTTCGAGGGCGTCACCACGCGGGTCCTTCGCGACGTGATGGCCGAGGACGGCGTGTTGTATGCCGTCGATCCGTTTCCGACAGGTGGCTTCGGGGTGTCCCTCCATGAGCGCATCGCGCATCGCGAGGTCCGCAAGAGTTCACGCGGGCGCGTGGAGTGGATTCGTGCGACCGGCCAGGACGCGGCCAGCGACCCCCAGGTGGCCGGCGTGCACGTCGACTTTGTTTTTGTCGACGGCGACCACAGCTGGAATGGCATTGCGGCGGACTGGCACGCGTGGAAGGATAAAGTCGTCCCAGGCGGCCTCATGGCGTTCCACGACAGCCGTGACACTCCCGGTGCCGGCAGTCAGGACTTCACCCAACAGGTCATCACGCGCGATCCCGGCTTTGAGGTCATCGACACCGAGACGACGGTGACGGTGATTGCACGACGACTGAAGGGCTGACACGAAGTCCCGAAGTCACGGGCACAGCAGCGCCACACCGGGAAGGTAAGTCGCATAGCGCTTGGGGTCCCGTGTCAGCAGCGTGAGCCCTGCCACCGCGGCGTGTGCGCC
>CAYZLT010000395.1:2427-3449 GCA_964479175.1 uncultured Solibacteraceae bacterium
ACGTCGGGTTCCACCCCGCTTCCGATAGGACGCAAAACACTTGGCCGCGAGGAACCCCGCGTCCCAGGGCAGCGGCGCCCGCACGAAGTAGTCATCGGGCAGCGCTTGTTCGACGTCTTCGACGCGATCGTACCGGACCGACACCTCCGCGAAGATGATCGGATTGATATAGAGCGGCCCGCGATTTGCCGCCTCAGCGAGCATCGACGCCGACCAGTCGATCCACTCCTGGTCGTCGCTGAGAATGTCGAAGATGACGTTGGAATCGACGAGGGTGCCTCGCACCTATTCGCCCCGGGTGAAAGCCATCAACTGGTCGGTGGTCATTCCACGTCTGGGTTTGGGTGCCCGGCGCATGGCCTCAATCACGCGTCGCCCGCGCTGATCCGCCGTGGCCGCCTTGCGGATTCTGACGCTCTCGTCCACCACGTCGAATTCCACCTCGGTCCACGGCAGCAGACCAAGCCTCTCTCGGATACCGAGGGGGATGGTGACTTGGCCCTTGGTCGTCAGTTTCATGAGTATTACTCCTCCGAGTAATACTTCCATCGTCCGGTTTGCTTCGTCAAGTTGAGAATGTGTCTTTGTATTTGTAAGACTGCCTGCCACATGAGACGACTGGTCCACTTTCTTCTCGGCGGCCTCCCGACGACACCGGCCGGCACCCGAGCGCTGGCGGCGACGATGGCCGACTGGCGGCATGAGACGGCGAAGGGCGGGAGCCTGCCGAACCGCCTTCGCGGGAACGCCGTCGGCATGTGGTCAGTGGTGCGGGTGCTGGCCGTTGTCAGTCTCAAGGAGCTGCCGGGTGCTTGGACAGCGGTCGGAAATCTCGTGCGGCGCCTTCTGCCGGCGCATTCTCGCTGATGGCGATTGGCATTGCCTCGGTGGTCTCAGTCCTGCCTGAATTCACGACACTCCAGTCGCAGCTTGCGTGGACACACTTCGGGAATGCCGCGACGCCGCCACCTGTGCCATCGCCGTCGGCCTATCGACTCCTTGTTGACGGCCCGGTGGCACCG
>CAYZLT010000396.1:0-3449 GCA_964479175.1 uncultured Solibacteraceae bacterium
GCCTCGCCCAGCGGGTGGTGCGGCAGCCGCCGCCGTGCCTGCCGTCCCCTGCGGGCGGTCGGCGGTGTCAACGGGTGGAATCTCCGCGACCGCGCGCCCCGTCGCCGCGGTGACAGCACGGTTGCGCTCGGCGCGTTCGGCCGCATCCTGGCGGGCGCGTTCAACGTAGTCGATGACCTTGGTCGGACGATTGATGTCTGCCCCACGCGCGATGAGCACCTTCATCACATCGACACGATTCTGCGACGCAGCAAACACCAGGGGCGAACGTCCGTGCGTCCGGTCCTGCACGTTGATATCGGCGCCACGCACCAACAACATTGTCACCGCGTCCACACTGCCGGCCTGTGCCGCCAGATGGAGGGGCTGCACGCCCGTGTCGGTGACCGCCGTCGGCGCCGCGCCCGAGTCCAGCAGCTTGGCGACCACGGCCGCATGGCCGCGCGAACCCGCCAGATGCAGCGGCGTGTAGTTGCCCAGACGCGTGACCGCCTCCAGCCTTGCACCTGCGGTCAGGAGCAGGCTGGTGGTGGCGGCGTCGCCGTTGAGTGCGGTCCAGTGGAGCGCGGTCATGCCGTCGCCTTGCGCAGCCTTCACGTCGGTGCCGGCCGTGATGAGCGCCTGCACGGCCGCCGCGTCACCGCGCATCGCCGCGTCAGCGACCGGCGTGGTGGACTGCGCGGCCGACAGTGAAACCGCCAGCAGAACGGCTGCGATCGTCGCCAGACGCGTCACAGCGCAAAGGCTCCCGTGCTGTCGCCGAAGCTCTTCATGTCGTCCATGCCGAGTTTGTGCATCATGCTGAGCATCACGTTGGCCATCGGCGTGTTGTCAGCGGCCTTGATGTGCACACCGCCTTCAAGCGCGCCATTGCCCTTGCCGAGCATGATGAACGGACAGTTCCGGTGGTTGTGGACGTTGCCGTTGGCCATCGGCGACCCGTACATGATCAACGTCTTGTCCAGCAGGCTCGCCTCCCCTTCCATCGTCGTCTTCAACTTCTCGAGGAAATACGGCAGCACCGACACGTGGAACTTGTTCACTTCGCCGAACTCGCGAATCCTCGCCTCGGTCGCCCCGTGATGGGACGCGTTGTGGAAGCCGGTGTCGATGCCGCTCGCGGGATACACGCGGCCGGAGCCGTCGCGGCCGAACTTGAACGAGAACACCCGAGTGGTGTCGGAGACAAACGCCTGCAGCTGCAGGTCAAACATCAGCTTGACGTGTTCCTCCCACGAATCGGGCACGCCGGCCGGGGCACCGGGCAACGCGCGCTCTTCACCGCTGGTGCTGCGCGCCTCTATGCGCTGAATGCGCTGTTCAATCTCCCGAAGGTTGGTGGCGTACTGGTCGAGGCGCTGCCGGTCTGCGGCGCCCAATTCCGTGCGCAGCCCGTTCATCTGCCCGAGCAACATGTCGAGAATGCTGCGGTCGGTCGCGTGGCGTTGGGCGCGCTGCTCTGCGGTCCCCCCGGCACCAAACAACTGCTCAAACAACACGCGCGGATCACGCACCATCGGCAACGGTGTATCCTCCGCAGCCCAGCTGATCGTGTCCGTGTAGACACAGGCATACCCATACGCACACCCGCCGGACTGATCCACCGGCTCAATGCTGATCTGCATCGAGGGCACCGGCGTGTCCTTGCCGTAGCGCTGCACATACAACTGATCGAGCGATGTCCCGACGCGCACGTCCGACCCTTCGGTCAGCTTCGGATGTGCGTGCGTGTACATGACCGCGCTCGATCGGAAGTGGTCGCCGCCGACCTCCGCCGGCGACTGCGCCTCGGCCATCCGGGCGTCGGTGTTGGAGACGATGGTGAGGTAGTCGCGGAAGGGTTCAAGCGGACTGAGGCTGCCCGTGCTCAAGTCAAAGTCACGGCCGACCTTCTCGGGGTTCCAGAGAAATTGGGACGCCCCATAGGGGCTGCAGCCGGCCGCGCCGTGCACCTGTTCGATGCAGACCAGGCGGGTGACCTCGGCCGCCTTGCCTGCCGCCGTAGTGGCAAACAGCGTGCGCGCCGGAATCATCGAGTCCAGCAGCGGCAGCGCGACCGAGGCGCCAAGGCCACGCAGGACGGTTCGCCGAGAGAGGTGTTTGCCAGTCAGAAACATATCGTTCTCCGTACGGTCACTTCGAGGGACTTCCCTCAGCCAACGCGGTGCGAAACGCCTGACTCCGGGTGATCCCGAGAATCAGTGACGACATCCGGTAATTCTGCTGACGCGCGTCGTTCACGATGCGACGAATGGTCGGCATGTCACCAGCTTCGACACGGCGACCCAGCGCATACGCCATCAGCGATTCGGTGAAGTGGGTGGTAATCACATCGGCGCGCTTCACGAGCGCTGCACGTAAGTCCCCGATCCCTGACAGTGGCGTGCCGTCGTACATCACGCTCGTGGTCTCGACGGCCACCCCGCGGTCCTTGATGCGCCAGGACCCGTCCACGTCGAAGTTGTCGAGCGACAACCCGATCGGATCGATCACGTTGTGGCATGAGCTGCACGCCGGATTCGCGCGATGGGCCGCGAGCTGTTCGGACACCGAGAGCAGGCGCCCGTTTTTGGCTTCGCCCGCTTCTTCGAGATCCGGAATATCGGGAGGCGGTGGCGGAGGCGGGCTGCCAAGCAGCACCTCAAGCACCCACTTGCCGCGCAAAACGGGAGACGTGCGGTTGCCGTGCGACGTCAGCGTCAGAATGCTGCCGTGACCGAGCACGCCTCGGCGCGTGGTGTCGGGATACATCACGCGGCGGAACGCCGGACCACTCACGCCGGCGAAGCCGTAGTGCCGGGCGAGGCGTTCGTTCACGAACGTGTAGTCGGCCGTCAGTAATTCGGTCACGGGACGATCAGCCCTGACGAGATGATCAAAAAACACCTCGGTCTCGCGCGTCATCGCCTCGGCGAGCGTCTCGTCGAAATACGGATAGTCGAGCGCGTCGGGTTCGACCTTGTGAAGGTCCTGCAGACGCATCCACTGCGAGGCAAACCGCGTGGCGAGCGCCTCCGACCGGGCATCGGCGAGCATGCGTCGCACTTGGCGGTCGAACACGTCCGGCCTGGAGAGCTGGCCCTTCGCCGCCACGTCGATCAATTCCTGATCGGGAATGGTCCCCCACAGAAAAAACGACAGCCGCGAGGCGAGGTCCACATCGTTCACGCGATACACACCGCCGCGCGCCACGGTGGCCGGCGCTTCTTCGAGGCGGAAGATGAAGTGCAGGCTCGACATCAGCGCCTGCAGCGCGGTGCGCATGCCGCCGTCAAAGCCGCCGTCCTTCGCGCCCTGCGCATAAAACGGCATCAGCTCGTTGATGTCTGCGGCCGACACCGGTCGGCGATACGCCGCCGTCGCGACCCGCTCGAGAATCCGGCGCGCACACGGGGCTTCGTCTGCCGCGGTCGCGGGGCGGCACGTGAGGACCGCGCTCCGGATGGGAT
>CAYZLT010000397.1:0-3447 GCA_964479175.1 uncultured Solibacteraceae bacterium
CGAACCGCCTCAACGAAATCATCAAGGGCAAACGTGGTGTGACCGCTGATACCGCCTGGCGTCTGTCCACGCTTCTCGGCACGTCGCCGGAACTCTGGATGAACCTCCAGATGCACTGGGATCTCTGGCACGCGGCTTCCGCGCGACGAACAGCATAGGCGGAGTCACCGATGCGGGCGCGGCTTGACGCGGGGATTCGGAACCGCTCGCGGTGCGCCGAAGGCGCGTCGCGGCGCTTACCGTGGCCGACGGTCGCCAGCGTGAGCTAACTCGTTCCAGCTGTGGCCAATTGTTGAAGACGCTTGAGCATGTCCGGGTACTTCCTGACGAGCAGGATAAGTGCGGCCGCCTGGTCGTTCGGTTTGCTGCGTCCCTGTTCCCACCGTTCGAGTGTCCGAGGGTTGACACCAATGCGGTACGCAAAAGCGGGCCTCGACATATGCAAACGTTCTCGTGTACTCCGGATGATCTGCTCATCGATCGGTGGCAGCGTGAGCCGCTCGATTTGGTGGGAGCGTAACGTCACGCGCTCCTCGCGATGCGATCTCATCGCAGAGACCCCTTCCATCAACTCTCCGAAGAGATCACGCTTTGTTCGTCTGGTTGCGGCCACGTGTTTTCCTCCCTTGTCGTCGGATGTGCAGTTCCTGTCGGCGTTTCAGTTCAACTTCCACTGCTGCGCGCAACTGTGCCTTCTGCGTCCGTGTCAGATCGTCGGTCTCGCTTTTTCCGTACAACGTGAAGCAGTCGCCAGTATTAGCTATCTGATTCAGGCTCTGACAGTTAGCCAAAATGGCGTTTGTCGTCCACTAGCGCCCGTTCTCTGGCATTGGCGAGGAGTGCCATTAAGAGTGCGCGAACTTCCTACGAACCGCTACGCGAACAGCTCAATCCAACGAGTTTGCCTTCTCTGGCCCTCGGGGAACAGCGTGACGCGTACATTCGATTGGCCGGTGCATCACGACTCACTCCACTTCAAAATTTGGACGTCTCTACTGGGCGTTTAGAAGAGAAGCGGGCGCCGCCTCGGTCGCTTGCCGCACGGGTTTCCGCAAGGCGATTATCGCGGCAGCCACTAGCGTTAGCCACACTCCCATGGCGGCAATGAACCCAATCTCTCCGAAGACGGATACGCCCATCCTTGAGAGAAAGATAGTAAGAAGCCACCCGACACACACTCCTGCGAAGCTTGCCGGTAATATGGACTTTGCAGAATCGCCGAGCAGTACCATCGTCAATGCCTGACGTGGAGCACCAAGAGCCGCCCTGATGGCAAGCTCATGCTTTCGCAAGGTCCCCAAACAGGCGAGCAGCGCATATAGGCCGGCGACGGCGAGAAGGGTAGCAAAAGCTCCAGCGACAGCGGTAAAGCGCAGGGCTAACCTGTTAATGTACGTCTCTGACTCTTGAAGGTCACGACCGGACCTCACGTACGCGAGCGCAAGCTCGGGTGCGGCCTGTCTGAAGGCCTCTCGAATTGTTGCGATCGCTGTCTCCGGTTCGCGAACCCTGGCCGCCAGTAACGGCGGAGAGGAAGCTAGCCTCCATGGAAGGAAGATGGTACCGCGAGGTCGCCGATCCCGATGATGTAGACCAAACTCCTGAACAACCCCGATAACCGTCAGGGTCGTGGCTTGATGGTTCCCAGGAACAACTACCCGGACTGATTGGCCAACCGCTGTAGACTGACCAAACAGGGCGTTGACTGCGCCGTCCGTAAGAATCGCTACGTCGGTCTCGTCAGGAAGAAAGTCTCGCCCTGTGAGCATCCGGAGGCCGAGGGTATTTATCACAGCCTCTGAAGATGCAATTGACATAAGGTTGGCAGCCACGGCCGGGCTCGATCCGACAGTCTCGACCCTTCTTGTCGGCACAGGCCCGGCGATGCCTGGGATGCCAGAAACGACCGTTGTGCTATGAATGGTTGACCGATCATCAATTCGGACCACGGCGTCACGAATGGCCCGCACCGACATCTCCTCAGCCATCTGGGGATTGGGGGCGGCTACGACTAAGTTATCCAGGTCGAAACTCTCAGTCGCCTGTGCCGCGCCTCGCGATGCATCGGCCACCGACACAGCTGCAACGACGACCGCGCTCGACAATGCAACCTGAAACACGGCGAAGCTGCGCTGCCACCGCCACATCGGTCGAAGGCGGCCAGCCCCCAAAGACTCTCGCCGACTAATGCCCGCGACAGCGCCTCCTGCGGTAGCCACAGCGACTACGAGCACGAAGAGCACGGCACCCGCGATCAGCAGAGTGTTTACGCGTGGCTGCATCTCAAATCTCACGCCCATTGGTAATAGAACCGCCATCGTAAACGTCTTCGCTAGACCGACAGCCACTCCGATGCCTGCGGCACCGCCACACAAGACGAGCAGCGCACCTTCAAAAAAAGGCACTCGCACTGCCGCCCACGGAGAAGCTCCGAGCGCGATTCGAGTCAGAATGTCACCTCGCCTAGCGAGGGTACGGCCAGTAAGCAAACCGGCAACGTTGACGCATGCAATCAACACGACGATTATGACAATAGACTGGGCCGCCGCCGCTAGGTAGGTGCCTGCCTTGGTGGCCCCGTAGCCGAGCTCGACGAAGCCTTCCGGTTCGATAGACAGATAGGGTCTTGGAAGGTGTATACAGCAGGACGATGCGATCTGGGACACCTCTCCCTGGGCTTGGCGAACGCTCACTCCAGAACGAAGCCTTGTAAGTGCGTAGGCACGTGCTGGTAGACCCGCAACGGGTTTGGCGACCGCATCGTAACCAGAGTACGTCAGCCAAAGCGTTGCTGGCAGAACCGTTCCGACGCCCGGTCCCCTATATTCTGGGGACATGATGCCAACGACTCGAACCGGTCGACTGCCGAGACGAATTGATCGCCCAACGACAGCAGGGTCGGCACCGAACCTCTGGCGCCACACGGCGTGACTCATCAATGCGACTGGTGAAGAAGCCGGGTCATCGTCGGCTGGAAACAGACTTCGTCCGTGTTCGACCGACACGCCTAGAAATTGAAAATAGTCGCCGGTGACAACCTCAATGAAGGTAAGCTCGGCGTCTCGGGCCGGAACCCAATCAATGGACGCTCTTGTCCAACCGACAATCTCGGAGAATATTGAGCGATAGTCTCGAAGCGTGTTCAGGTCAGGAATGGATATTTGCCCGCGGCTTTCCCACGGTCCATACAGCGCAACAATCTTGTCTCGGTCGGCCGATCCGTTGACGTATGCGTAGGACGGTTGTAGCCCCGCTACGAACGCAGCGACAGTGGCCATTACGCAAGTGGCCAGCAGCATTATCGCCATGACGAACAGGCTGAATCGTGGTGCCCAGCGGAGGCCCCTGGCAGCTATGAAAACGTCGTTCACGTCAGCCTACCTCGTCAGCAATCCTAGCCCGAATAATTCACCAGAAATGATGCGCGGATAGAAACACGAGCGACCC
>CAYZLT010000398.1:0-3442 GCA_964479175.1 uncultured Solibacteraceae bacterium
GCGCGGGGCCGCCCGGGGACGGTCCAATATTGATGATCGGGAGATCGGGAGATTTTCAGATCACCCGGTTACCCGACCCTATTTGGAGAACATGTTGCGAACGACGAACCACACGTTCGCGGGTCGCTCAGCGAGGCGGCGCATGTACCACGGGAACCAGCGTTCGCCGTAGCTGATCAGGCAGCGGGTGTTCTGGCCGGCGGCCGAGAGTTGCCGCTGACGTTCACCCTGGATGCCGTACAACATCGCGAACTCGTAGCGGTCTGACGTGACCTTGCGGTCGGCGATGACCTTGAGCAGCCGCTCCTGAATGCCGACGTCGTGCGTGGCAATGTGCAGCAGCGCCCCCGGCTTCTTCGCGTCGTCTTGCAGCAGGCGTGCGCACAACTTGAAGTAGTTCTCGTCGACGTCGGCCTTGTTCGGGAAGGCCACGGTCGGTGGTTCGAGGTAGGCGCCCTTCACCATGCGAATCGCCGACCCGAGCGCCACCAACTCTTCGACGTCCTTTTCGGTGCGGAACAGGTACGCCTGAATCGCGATACCGATGTTCGGCGTCCGCTCACGCAGCCGCTTGAAGAGCGCGATCGTGCCGTCGACATACGGAGAACTCTCCATGTCGAGCCAGAAAAACGTCTTCGTCTGTTCACAGCGTTCGATCAGGCGCATGCAATGACGCACACACACTTCAGGATCCTGGTCGTAGGCCAGTTGCGTCGGCTTCACCGAGATCTGCGAATCAATCCCCGCGGCCTGAATCAGGTCGATGACCTTGAGGTAGTGTTCACACACCTCGTCGGCCTCGCTGATGTGGCTGATGTTTTCACCTAACCGCGTGAGGATGGTGTTGAGTTTGACGGGCTTGAGCTCGACGGCCGCCTTGATGGCGTCCTCGATTTTTTCACCCGGCATGAACTTCTTCACGGACCGGCGGACAAACCCCGTCTGGAGGGCGTTTTCATGAATCCACTGGTTGGTGGATGCCCACAACAGGGCCTTGCGCATCACTGACATTTCGTACCTCTAGCCTCTACCCTTTTCCCTTTGGCTTTCAGAAGCCGCCGCCGGGAGCCGCCGCCGTCAATGGCTTCAACGCGCCCCGGTGGCAGGTGAAGCAGGTCACCTTGCGGGTGCCTTCGGCGGCAGGCGTGCCGATGTCCTTCATCAAATCGTTGTTGATGGTCATCGTCATCGCAAACATCTTGCGCGCGAGCAACTTGGCGGGCAGGTCATCCTTGGCGCGCTCGGTCGGCGCGCCCACGTGGCAGTGATTGCACTGCACGCCCAGGGCCGCCGTCACGGTGCGCATCAGCGCCGTCACTTCCTGGCGGGTCATCGTCGTGGGCAACACCTGCAGATTCTGTAACGGGGCCTGGGCTCCAGCAGCCTGGCCGCCGCCGCCCTGGGCCTTCATCGTCACCGACCCCACCGCCACGAGCACACACACCAGACCAGTCGCCAGAATCGATCGCATCAGCACTCTCCCGCTAGAAAAAATTGTGGCCGAATTGTAGCCCAGAATCGGTCACTCCCCGAGGGGGATGAACTCGACCTCGCCGGGAATTACGCGCACAAACTGTCCGCGTTGCAGGAGTTCACGCCCCTTGCCGCCGCGGCCGGTGACCTCGTACTTGGTGGTACTGATGGTCTGTTCCGCTCCACGGGTGGTTTCGACGGTCATCAGGTCGCGGTCGCCGCGCGAGGCCATGAAGCCAATCACGCGGTCGTCATCCTTGTTGAGTTTGATGAGGATGACGCCTCGGCCCGGGCCCGACAGCAGATTGACCTCGTCGACCTTGCACAACATCGCGCGCGCCTGACGAGTGGCCGCAATGATCGTCTCGCTGCCGGAGATCTTCTCGACGCCGACAATTTCCGCGCCGTCGGCCGACCGGGCATACCGCCGGCCGGATCGGGTGCTGGCCTCGAGGAACGGCTCAAACGAAAACCGCATGCTGTATCCATCACTCGATACGGCCAGCGCGTGTGACGGCGGCGCGGTCTCCGGGTTTTTCGAGGTGATCACCCCCGAGACCCGCGCATCGAGGCTCATGGCGCCAACGATGCGCTCAGCGTCCTTGAACTTGAAGAACCGCTGAATCGGCTCGCCGTAGCCCGTGGACGCCGGGATGTCGATCACGCGCGACGTGTACGCGACGCCGAAGTTGGTGAAAAAGACCACGGTCGCTCGTGTGGAGCCCGGGAGCACGGCCAGCACCTGGTCGCCCTCGCGCACGCGGGTGGTCGCGACATCCTTGATTTCCTTCTGGCGCTTCACCCACCCGTCGCGGGTGACGACCACGACGTTGTCTTCGTCGATGATGAAGTCGTCGGCGGTGTACTCGGGCTCGTTGGTCTCGCCAGCGATCTCACTGCGACGCGGATCGAGTTTGGGATCGCTGTACTTCTTCTTGATCTGTTCGATGTCGTCGCGCACGATTTGCCAGAGGTCCTCGTCGCGCTTGAGCAGACCACCAATCTGCTTGGCGCGTGTGCGCTTCTGCGCCAACTCTTCCTGAATCACCAGGATTTCGAGCCGGGCCAGGCGGTAGATCTTGAGCTCAAGAATCGCGTCGGTCTGGTCGGCGTCCAGGCCGAACGTCGCGATGATCTTCGACGCCGCATCGGCCTTGCCGTCCGACTTGCGGACGATCTGCAGGATCTCGTCGAGGGCGTCAAAGACCTTGGCGAACCCTTCGAGAATGTGAATCCGCTTCTCGAGCGCGGCCAGTTCGTGCCCCAGCCTCGCGCGGACCACGCCCAGACGGAAGTGGAGGAAGTGCCACAGGATGTCGTGCAGGCTGAGTCGATCGGGTTTGCCGACCGCCGGGTTCTCGGTGGGAATCAGACACGTCAGGTTGACCGGGAAGTTGGACTGCAGCGGCGTGTGTTTGAACAGGTACGCCATGACCATGCGCTCGTCAGCGTCGCGCTTGATCTCCAGCGCAATCCGCACGTCGTCTGTCGACAGGTCCCGCACGTCGAGCAGGTGCGGCAACTTGCGCGACAGGGCGACGTCGGCGATCCGTTCGATGAGCGTGGACTTGTCCACCATGTACGGCACGCTCGTGACGTAAATGACCTTGGCGCCACGCGTTTCCGGCCCCATCTGCCAGGTGGCGCGGAGGCGAATCGTGCCCGACCCGGTCTCGTAGATGTCCCGGATTTCTGCCGGGGTGTTGAGAATCTGGCCGCCGGTCGGAAAATCAGGCGCCTTGATGTATTTGCACAGCTGGGCGGTCGTCATTTCCAGACCACTGTCGATCATCTTGATCAGCGCCGTGCAGACCTCGCCGAGGTGATGCGGCGGGATGTTCGTGGCCATGCCGACCGCGATGCCCGTGGCGCCGTTCACCAGCAGAGTTGGCAGCCGCGCCGGCAGCACCACCGGTTCTTCCCTGGTGCCGTCGTAGTTGGGCCGGAAGTGAACGGTGTCCTGGTCGAT
>CAYZLT010000399.1:0-3439 GCA_964479175.1 uncultured Solibacteraceae bacterium
GGTTGTAGAAGATGCGGCCGAAATGATCGCGATCCGGGAAGACCTCGGCCTGCAGTGGCAGAAAGGCGCCGCCCGAGTCCACCAGATACACGCAGGGGAGCCGGTTCTCAAGCGCGACCTGCTGCGCCCGCAGGTGTTTCTTGACGGTCATCGGGTAGTAGGTCCCGCCCTTGACCGTGGCGTCGTTGGCCACGACCATCACGTCGCGTCCCTGCACACGGCCGATACCGGTGACAATGCCGGCCGCCGGGGCGTCGTTGTCGTAGAGGTCGCAGGCCGCCAGCGGCGACAGCTCAAGGAACGGCGTCTCCGGGTCGAGCAGTTTTTCGATGCGTTCGCGCACGGGCAACTTGCCCTGCTCCCGGTGGCGCGCCACGTATTTGGCGCCACCGCCCTCGCGGGCCTGCGCGGTTCTGGCCCGCAGCTCATCGAGCAGGGCGAGCATGCGGGACCGATTACTGGCAAATTCCGCGCTTGTCGTCTTGATGTGGCTCGGGAGGACGTCCATTCGCTCGTCATTATAGGTTGGGGATTAGAATGGGAGGCACTGTGACTGACCGAACGTCGATTCTGTTGTGCGCCCTTGCGGGGGCGATCGTGGGGGGCGCGGCGGGGTACCTGTTCTTCACGGACGAGGGACGCCGGTTGCGAGAGGATCTGGAGCCGAAACTCGTGGATCTCATGGCCGAGTTCGAAAAGGCCCGATCGCTCATGGATTCGAACGCCCAGTCACGAGCGGATGTCCGCCCCTTCGCCCGGTAGAGCGCTGCGGCCGCCGAGGCTGGTGCGGCTGCAGCGGCAAGCCTCGCATAGTGGTCTGATCGGCCTCCGGGCGATCTGGCAGGGGTTTGTTGAATTCACCAAGAGCGAGAACCTGACGTTTGCCGCGTCGATCGCCTATTACTCCCTCCTGTCGATTTTTCCGTTTTCCCTGCTCGTGTTGGCTGTCTCCGGACGGATTCAGATCGGCACGTCCGGCGCGTCGCTGCTGCAATTGGTCATGACGGCCATGCCGGCGGAGGTCGAGTTCCTCGTACGCATCGAGACCTTGTCCGAGAGCGCGGTCCAGCTTGGCGCGATGGGCACACTCCTCATGATATGGGCGTCGATGGGGGTGTTCGGCGCCTTGACCTCCGCCATCAATCACGCGTGGGGCGTTGAACAGCCGCCTGGTTTCTTCAAACACAAACTGATCGCCTTCATCATGTTGGTCGCGGCGGGGTTGCTGATGGTGGTGACGCTCCTGCTTTTGTCGGCGGCGCAGGTCGTCGAGACCAGTTGGTTCGCGCGACTCGTCGCGCAGTGGGACTGGCTGGACTGGTTGCGCGGATTTGTGATGCGGCACCTGCACATCCCGATGTTCACGTTGGTGGTGGGCCTGGTCTACTACTACGTACCAAACGCCAAGGTGCGACTGCGGGACGCCTTCATGGGTGCGCTCGTCGCCGGTGTGTTGTGGCAGATCGCGTTCATGCTGTTCTCCTGGTATCTGCGCGACCTGTCGCGTTTTACCAACGTCCATGGGTCGATTGCCGCGGTCATCGCGTTCCTGGTGTGGATCTACGCGTCGGCGGTGGTCCTCTTGTATGGCGCTGAAGTCTCTGCCGCCTTTGCGCGCCTGAGAAAACATCTTCCACCGGCGGCACCGGCTGCGGCCGAGCGCGACAAGGTTACGTGATCTGACTATGCCGAATCACCTCCAGGGCGAGCGCAGCCCGTACTTGCTTCAGCACGCGAATAATCCAGTGGATTGGTATCCGTGGGGCGACGAGGCGTTTGCGCGCGCACGCACGGAACAGAAGCCGATCTTTCTCTCCATCGGTTACTCCACGTGCCACTGGTGTCATGTGATGGAGCACGAATCGTTTGAAGACCCGTCGATTGCGGCAATCCTCAATCGCGACTTCATCTCCGTGAAGGTGGATCGCGAGGAACGCCCCGACATCGATCGCGTATACATGACGTTTGTGCAGGCGACCACCGGCGCCGGTGGCTGGCCGATGAGCGTGTTTCTCACACCGGACCTGAAGCCGTTTTACGGCGGCACGTACTTTCCGCCAACCTCGCGGTGGGGACGCCCCGGTTTCTCCGAGATGCTCCAGCAGCTCGCGTCGTTGTGGACACAGACGCCGGAGAAGGTCAAGAAAAACGCAGCCGAGATTCTGACTCAGCTCCGTGACTCGACCACGTCGGACAGCGCTGACCGCGCACCGGTGGCCGGTGTGGAGGCGATCACCCAGGGGGTTGACCAGTTCATCGCCGCCTACGATCGTCGCAACGGCGGATTTGGCGGTGCCCCGAAGTTTCCGCGGCCGTCCGAACTGATCTTCCTGCTCGACGCCTGGGCGCTCACCCATCGACACGAGGCCCGTCAAATCGTCATCGATACGCTGCGGTCCATGGCCCTTGGCGGGATTCACGATCAGCTCGGGGGCGGGTTTCATCGTTACTCGGTCGATGCCGAGTGGCGCGTGCCGCACTTCGAAAAAATGCTCTACGACCAGGCGCAGCTGGTGTTGGCCTACCTGGCCGCGGGGCAGGCGAGTGGTGAACCATTCTACAGTTCCGTGGCCGAAGACACCCTCGACTACGTGCTCAGCGATCTCACGGCGCCCGACGGGGCGTTTGTGTCGGCAGAAGACGCCGACTCTCTGATTCCTGGTGGCACCGAAAAACGTGAGGGCGCCTTCTACGTCTTCACCGCCGCTGAGATTGACAGGATGTTTGGCCCGGACGCGCCCATCGTCCGTCGTCGTCTCGGGATTGAAGACGGCGGCAACGCGCCGTCCGATCCGCACAACGAGTTCCGCGGTCAGAACATTCCGTACGTGGCGCAGTCGGTCGAGGAGATTGCGGCACGCACGGGTCGGTCCACAGACGATGTGTTGCGGGTGCTGGCGGTGATGCGGCAGCGCATGTTTGAGGAGCGGGCCACACGCCCCAGGCCGCATCTGGATGACAAGGTGATCACGGCGTGGAATGGCCTGATGATCGCCGGCTTCGCGCGCGCGGGCCGGGTGCTCGCTGAGAGTCCCCGTCGTGACGAGTGGACGCAGGCGGCCGTGCGCGCCGCGGAGAGTGTGCAGCGTACGTTGTGGCGTCCCGATGAGCGGCGCCTGCTGCGCCGGTATCGTGATGGCGAAGCCGCGGTGGACGCGTTTTGTGAGGACTACGCGTGTCTGGTGTGGGGGCTGTTGGAACTGTTTCAGGCCACGGCTGATGTGCGCTGGCTTGACTGGGCCGTGGCACTCACCGAGCGACAAATCGCGCTCTTCTGGGATGAGTCCGACGGTGGGTGGTTCAGCACGACGGGACTGGACGAGACAGTGCTGCTGCGCCTGAAAGAGGACTACGATGGCGCCGAGCCGGCAGCTGCGTCCGTCACCGTGCGCAATCTGCTACAACTCGCACACCTGACGGGGAATACCGAGTACGCCGA
>CAYZLT010000400.1:0-3439 GCA_964479175.1 uncultured Solibacteraceae bacterium
CTTCGTCCACCGTCGCCAACCAGTCCGACAACGGCTCGCCTGACGACCGATCCATCCGCATGTCGAGCGGCCCGTCGTTCCGAAAGCTGAACCCGCGTTCGGCTTCGTCGAGTTGCATCGACGAGACGCCGAGGTCCACCAGAATCCCGTCTACGGTCGTTCGTCCCATCCGCCCGAGCACGTCCGCCAGCGTCCGGTAGTCGGAGTGCACCAGCGTCACGCGGTCGCCAAATCGCGAGAGTCGTTCGCGCGCGATGGCCAGTGCGGCGTCGTCCCGATCAATCCCCACCACGTGCCCGGCTCCGGCGTCCAGCAACGCTTCGGTGTGCCCGCCGAGCCCCAATGTCCCGTCCACGTACCTCCCGTCGGCCTTCGGCGCGAGGTGTGCAATCACTTCGGCCAGGAGGACGGGTTCGTGCGTCGGCGTCAGATGCCGTGCTCCGCCAGCGCTCTGGCGTCGTCGTCGGTAAACGGTTCGCGGTCCAGCCGGGCGAGCAGACCTCGAGGTAATCCACTTGCCCGAGCACGTCGACCTCGCCGTTCATCCCGGCGCTGACCCGCAACCGCGTGGGCAACGAGACCCGACCCTGGCTGTCGAATTCGCCCAGTTGACCGAAATAGTTGACGCGGTCGAGAAACTTCAGGCGGGCCGGGTGCGTACTCGGCATACGACCGAGCCGTTCCTCGACGCCCATCCAGACCGGCATCGGGTAAATGCGGACCGAATCACCGGTGATACTGGTGACGAACAAAGCGGCACCGTGCTGCTCTTCCACGACGGCCCTGAAGGCATTCGGGATTTTGAGCCGCCCTTTGTCGTCGATCTTGGCGGAGTAGTTTCCGCGAAGGACTTTTTGCTCCACTTTGCTCCAGATAGGTCCACAGGGATACTAGGAGCCTCAGCGGTGAGAGTCAATCGCAAAGTGTGGCAGGAATTAGGCTTACGCCTAATATTCGCTTCGCGCGAAAGCAAAAATTGGGCGAAAATTTATCGCATGTTACGATTTGCGGTCGCCGATGCCTGAGAAGACCATTCTGGTATGTGAGGCTCAGGTGCCGTTTGTCCAAGGGGGCGCGGAATACCACGTCCGTGAGTTGGTGCGCCAACTCCGGGCGCATGGCCACCCCACCGAGATCGTCTCGATCCCGTTCAAGTGGTACCCGAAGGAAGAAATCCTCGCGAATGCAGCAGCCTGGCGGCTGCTTGATCTGTCCGAAAGCAACGGGCGGACCATCGATCTATTGATCGCCACCAAGTTCCCCACCTACTTCGCGCGGCACCCGAACAAGGTCGCGTGGCTGATCCATCAACATCGCGCGGCCTATGAGCTGGCGGGCACACCGTTCAGCGACTTTGCCCACGTGGAGAGCGACGTGGCGCTGCGGGACCGCCTGATCGCCCTCGACACCCAGATGCTGGGCGAGTGCACCCGTCTGTTCGCCAACGCCAAAAACACGGCCGACCGCGCGCGGCGGTTCAACGGCGTGCCGGCCGAAGCGCTCTACCATCCGCCACGGCTTGCGGATCGGCTGACGCCCGGTCCCTATGGCGATTACATCCTCTCGGTGGGCCGTCTTGAGTCGGTCAAGCGTGTGGATCTGGCGATTCGCGCGCTGGCACTCGTGCCGGGCTCGCTGCGTCTGGTGATTGCGGGCACCGGGACGCAGGGTGCCAACTTCGCGGCGCTGGCGCAGTCACTGGGCGTCGGCGATCGTGTCCACTTCCAGGGCGCGGTCGACGATGAGACGCTCCTGGCGCTGTATGCGGGTGCCCGCGCCGTGGTGTTTCCGCCGTACGACGAGGACTTCGGCTACGTCACGCTGGAAGCCTTCCTCTGCCGGAAGGCGGTCGTGACGACCACCGACGCCGGTGGTCCCAATGAATTTGTGGTGGACGGGGTGAACGGGTATTCGTGCGCGCCGACCCCGGACGCGATCGCCGAGGCCTTCGCGAGACTGGACGCCGACGCGCGGCTGGCGGCGACCCTGGGTGACGCCGGGTATGCCACTGCGAGTACGATCACGTGGACGGGCGTCATTGAACGCCTGGTCGGCTCATGAAACTCATCATCCAGATCCCGTGCCTGAACGAGGCGGAAACCCTGCCGGCCACCCTGGCCGATCTGCCCCGTCACATCGACGGCATCGACACCATCGAGTGGCTCGTGATTGACGACGGGTCGGGTGACGGTACGGCGGACGTCGCGCGTGCGCACGGAGTGCATCACCTCGTGCGTTTCACGCGGAACAAAGGACTGGCGGCCGCGTTCACGGCGGGCATCGACGCCGCGGTCAAAGCCGGCGCCGACTTCATCGTCAACACCGATGCCGACAATCAGTACGCGGGCGCGGACATTCCGCGGCTGGTGGCCCCCCTGCTCAGGGGTGAGGCCGACATCTGCATCGGCGATCGCAACATCCGGGACATCGCGACGATGTCCTGGCCCAAAAAGCGGCTGCAGCATCTGGGCAGCTGGGTGGTGCGCCAGGTCTCGAACACCCAGGTGCCCGATACCACGAGCGGGTTTCGCGCCTACACCCGTGACGCCGCGCTGCGCATGACGATCGTGTCCGAATTTTCGTACACGCTCGAGTCGATCATCGGTGCCGGCAAAAAACGCATGGCCATTGCGCACGTCGAGGTCGGCACCAACGCGCGCACCCGTCCGTCTCGGCTGTTCAGCAGCATGTTCGCGTACATCAAGCAGTCGGCGGCGACCATCGTACGCATCTACACGATGCACGAACCGCTGAAGGTCTTCAGCTACATCGGCGGCCTCGTCTTCCTCGTGGGCTTCGCGATTTCCCTGCGGTTCCTCTACTTCTGGCTCGCGGGTGACACCTACGGCGACCGGCACCTGCAGTCCCTGATCCTGTCCGCCGTCCTCATGATCGTCGGCTTCCAGATCATCATCATCGGCCTGGTGGCTGATGCGATCGCGGGCACGCGCAAACTGCTCGAGGATCTGCTCTACCGCATTCGCAAGATCGAACTCTCCGGTCGGAAGGACGACTGATGGCCGCGCCCGAGACGGTCTCGATTGTCATTCCGGCGTTTAACGAAGCCGACGCGATCGCGGGCGTCGTGCGCGAGCTGGCCGCAGCCGCGCCGTGGCGCGAAATCCTCGTGATCGACGATGGGTCCACCGATCAGACGGCCGCCACTGCGGCAGCCGCAGGCGCCACGGTGATTCGTCAGCCCTACAACAAAGGCAACGGCGCGGCGGTGAAGGCCGGCATCCGCGCGGCCTCCGGTGACTACATGCTCATCATTGACGGCGATGGGCAGCACAAACCGTCGGACGCGCTGCGCCTCACGGCGTTGCTCGGCGAATACGACCTTGTGGTCGGCGCCCGCTCGTCGGCGACGCAGGCCAGCGCGATGCGGCGCCTCGGCAACACCGTGTTGAACTGGCTCTCGGGCTACCTGGCGGCGCGG
>CAYZLT010000401.1:0-3438 GCA_964479175.1 uncultured Solibacteraceae bacterium
GTGCTTGGATTGAGCGGAACGACCACCGCACCGCAACAAAGGATTGCCCACCAGACCTCGACGAACCGCGCCCCGTTCGGCAACAGCAAGACGACGCGGTCGCCGGATTCGATCCCAAGCGCCCCCAGCCCGCCCGCCAGCCGACCGGCCCTGTCGAGCAACTCTGAATAAGTCGTGATTGCGCCGTCCTGGCAGATGGCAGTCCTGTCGCCAAAGCGTCCGGCGCTGGCAAGGAACAGGGAAACTGCGTCGAACGGCATGGGACTGAGCACTGTTTTCCTCGGGGCGGCGGGCCAGGCCACCGTTTCAGGATGGCCTAT
Organism: uncultured Solibacteraceae bacterium; assembly: GCA_964479175.1. Taxonomy (GTDB): domain Bacteria; phylum Acidobacteriota; class Vicinamibacteria; order Vicinamibacterales; family SCN-69-37; genus SYFT01. Next base: position 321 of record CAYZLT010000401.1, read on the forward strand.
CTCCATATAATACGGACGAACCGTGACCCCACCCAACAGGAGAACCACCATGCGAATTGCACGCTGCCTAACGGCGCTCTGCGCAGTTGTCTTCGTTGCGGCCGGTATTCCAAAAGCAATCGCCCAACCCGGTCCCCAGAATCTCGCCTTTTCCACACTCGGGCAGGGGACCGCGTGGTACGTCTATGGCGCGACCATGGCCGAATTGCTGCGCAAGTCATTGCCACCGGGTTCCAACGTCGACGTGAAGCCGTTCTCCGGCGGGGTCGGCAATGCCAAGCTGGTCGCGAAAAACGAGACGCCGCTGGGCCTTTCGTTCACGGTCACCAACCGCTGGGCCATGCAGGGCGCGGAGGGGTACGACACAAAGCTCGAAAACCTGCGCGGCCTGGTTGGCGGCCTGGACAGCTACTACCTGATCGCGATGGGCACCGGCAAGCTGAATGCCAGCTCGCTGAAGGACATCAAGGACCGCAAACTGCCTGTGAGGCTCTACACGCTGCCGGTAGGCTCCCTCGGCGAACTGGGCGCCAAGCAGCTGCTGAAGGAATACGGCATCAGTTACGAGGACATCAAATCCTGGGGTGGAACGATCACTCACCAGGGCTACAAAGTCATCGTGGACGCGTTCAAGGACGGCCGGGCCGATCTACTGATCGCGGTCATTACGCCCAAGCACCCTTCGATCACCGAGATCGCGACTTTCTCCGACGTCAAGTTCCTCAACGTGGAAGCGGAACGCGTCAATGGCCTGAAGGCGCTGGGCTACCAGCCCTCCGTGATGCCGGCGGATGTTTTCAAAGGCCAGTCGCAGCCGGTGAGTACCGTCGGCTTCCCGACCGTCCTGATCACCAACGCCGCGTTGCCTGAACCAGTGGCATACACGATCACCAAGACAGTCATCGACAACAAGGAAGCCCTGGTGCGCGGCCATGCCGGGCTGGCCGCGTTCGATCCGGCGACGTCATGGAAACCCGAAAACGTCGGTGCTCCGCTCCACCCGGGCGCCGAGCGCGCGTACCGCGAGAAGGGTTGGCTCAAATAGGGGCGGACGCGCGAAGCGTCGGCGATTGCCGGATCGCATTAACTTGCGGCCGGCGCCGGCCGTAGTGACCTGAACATTCCTCCGGGAGCAGCCGTGCATGGAACCTGATCTGCGTTCACCGCGTGTGGCGCTGGCAATCGTATGGTCGTTGTTCCAGTTGTGGGCGGCATTTGCGGGATCGCTCGATCTCATGATCCAGATCCCCCTGCACGTCGCCTTCGCCACGGCCCTTGGTTTCCTGACCCCGCAACGCACTGGCGGCGGCGAGGCCACGCGCTGGTGGGACATGGCTGGCGCGCTGCTTGCGCTTGCCTGCGCCGGGTACTTCATCGCGTCGAACCAGCACCTGGTGACGCGCATGGCGATGGTGGACGCGCCGCGCGTGCCCGACGTCTTCATCGCCGTGCTGTTCGTAGCGCTGCTGCTCGAGTCCGCGCGCCGCCACGTGGGTACCGCGCTGGTCGTGCTCACGGTCGTCTTTATCGCCTACGCATTCGCGGGGCCGTGGATGCCGGGGTTTCTCGCGCATGGCGGCGTGACATTCCAGAAATTCGTCGACCTCCAGATGCTGACGCTGGAAGGCGTGTTCGGCGTACCGGCGCAGGTGTCGGCGAGCTTCATTTTCCTGTTCGTGCTGTTTGGCGCCGTGATGCTGCACGGCGGGCTGCTTGGCTTTTTCACGGACGCCGCGCTCGCCGTCGCGGGAGCCACGCGCGGCGGCGCCGGAAAGGTCGCCGTCATCTCGAGCGGACTGTTCGGCACCGTCAACGGCAGCGCCACGGCCAACGCTGTGACGACCGGCGCGTTCACCATCCCGTTGATGAAGCGCTCCGGTTACCGCGCCGAGTTCGCGGCCGGCGTGGAGGCCACGGCTTCGATGGGCGGCCAGCTGATTCCACCGGTCATGGGCGCTGCCGCCTTCATCATGGCCGAGACCCTCGGCGTTTCCTACTGGACGGTCGCGACCGCGGCGGCGATTCCGGGCGTGCTCTACTTCTTCTCGGTGGGCGTCATGGTCCATCTAGAGGCTTCGCGGCTGAACCTGCCGGTGCTCGACCGCGCGCAGTTGCCCAGGCTGCTTCCCGTCCTGCGCCGCGACCTGCACCTGCTCGCCGGTCCCGCCGTGCTCGTATGGATCCTCGCTTCCGGCGGGACGGCCGAGCGGGCCGGATTCTGGGCGCTGGTGGTCGCTGTCATCGCAAGCTGGGCGCGTGCCCAGACGCGCATCGGGCCCAGGCGGATGCTCACGGTGCTGGTGGATGGCGCAAGCGGCGCGCTGCCAGTCGCGCTCGCCTGCGCCACCGTCGGGCTTGTCGTCGGCGTGGTGTCGATCAGCGGGATCGGTCTCAAGCTCGCCACCGGCATTGTCGGTCTCTCGCAGGGCGTCCTGCTGGTCACGTGCGTGCTGACCATGATCGCGGCGATCGTCCTCGGCACGGCTCTGCCGACCTCGGCCAGTTACATCATTACGTCGATCATGGCGGCGCCGGCCCTGATCCAGTTCGGGATTCCGGCGCTGGCCGCCCACATGTTCGTGTTCTACTTCGGCATCCTCGCCGACCTTACGCCGCCCACCGCAATTTCCACCTATGCGACCTCCGCCATCGCCGGGAGCGATGTCTGGCGCACCCAGTGGACCGCGATGATGCTCGCGCTGTCCGGCTTCATCATCCCCTACAGCTTCGTTTACGACCCGGCGCTGCTGATGATCAATGCCACACCGCTCGAAGTGCTCCTGCGCACTGCGGCGACGGCCCTCGGCATCTTCATGCTCGGCGCGGGCGTGATCGGTTTCGTCCGGGTGCCCGCCTTCACGTGGGAACGGGTGCTCCTCGTGGCCGGCGCCGTCCTGCTGATTTTTCCGGGCCCGGTCTCCGGCGCAGCCGGTACGATGTGCTTCTTCGCGGTGCTTTTTTCACAGCGCGGGCGCGTCGTTGCGTATCGGGCATCGCTGCCTGGAGTGTGAGCGTCGCACACGCCTTACGCCCGGACCCCGGTCGATCGCTTCAGTCCAGGCCCGGCTTCACGCTGCTCGAAATGATGGTCGTGCTCGGCATCATCGCGATCCTCGCC
>CAYZLT010000402.1:0-3437 GCA_964479175.1 uncultured Solibacteraceae bacterium
ATCGTGATTGGAGTGATGCCGGCCACCTTCGCAGGGCTCTCTGCACCGTGGAGGCCCACCGACTTCTGGCGTTCCACAATTCAAACGATCCCAGCGTCGGAGCCGGCAGTGCTCAACACGATCACCGAATACGGTCGCCGATTGGTCGGACGCCTGCGGCGAGGGGTCACCGTGCAGCAAGCCACAATGGCGGCCGCACCCATTGCCCGCGTTCGAATCCTGGTATCGACTAAGGCCCCAATTGCGTTTGCAGACGATGGCGAAAGCGCTGCAATAGCGATGATCGCCTCGACCGTCATGGCGGTCGGACTGGCGATTCTATTGATCGCGGGCACCAACATCGCGGGAGTGCTCTCGGCCCGGGCTGTTTCCAGAGAGCGCGAGTTCGCGGTACGTCAGGCCCTCGGTGCCGGGGGTTGGCGCATCATTCAGCAACGATTGCTTGAGAGCCTGCTGCTCGCAGCAGGTGGCGGGATCGCAGGCGTCGGGGTCGCGTCAGTCTGCATCCGGCTCTATCGCGCTTACTCACCCGCAGAGTTGGTTTTTGACGCTCCCCTGGACCTGGTGGTCCTGGCGTACGTGGCTGTTGTCTGCCTCGGAGCGGGTGTGGCGATTGGCCTGACACCTGCGCTGAAGGCGCGCCGACCGGAGCTCCTGACGTCGCTCGGTGGTGGCGTGAGTGCCGGAATCCCTCGGCGCATCAGGCGCCGATTGCAGTACGGCGTCCTGGTTCCGCAGATCTTTTTCTCGGTGGTCCTGCTGATGGTGGGTGGCGTCTACGGCACGACACTGCTCCGAATGGAGGTTCCCGATCCTGGCTACCGCGTAGACGACGTCGTCACGGCAACGTACACGTACGCCGATTCGCCACCGCCGGGCCGGGTGAGTTCAGAGGACTATGGACAAAAGCGGCGTGTGTTTGACTCGCTCCTGCTCGACCGCTTGAGTCAGACCGCCGGCGTCGCGGGTGCAGCATTGTCGAGCAGACTGCCATCGGATCACATGGCCGTGATCTACACCCGATGGATTGGCACCGACGCAGGTTCCGCTGTGCCTGGCATGGGCGCGGAAGGGACTCGCGTGTCACCAGGCTACTTCTCAACACTCGGGATTCCGCTCCTGCGTGGAAGGGATTTCGCCAACACGGACGTTGTCGGCGCCCCCGCAGTGGCGATCGTCAGCGAATCGTTCGCACGCTCTCTCTGGCAGGACGCCGATCCAATCGGGAGATCGTTCATCCGCCTGAACCAGGATGGCACTCGCGGCGGGGCGGAGTACGCCGGCGAGAAGCAGGTCATTGGTGTCGTCGCAGATACCAGGTCGCCCCTGCAAACAGGCGATCGGCGCCTCTCTTTCTATATACCCCTGCGGCAGAGCGACGTGTCCCCAGGAGTGAACGTCTTTATCCTCGCCAGCGGCCCTGCAGCGGCCGTCACGGCAGCCATTCACACCGCGGTGAATGCTGATCCACTCGCTCACGTGCTGACCGTTCAGTCAATCGAGGCGACGATCGCCAGCGAGATGTATCCATTTCGCGCGGCCGCGTGGCTGTTTGGGGTCGCTGGCGTGGCCGGCATTTTCTTTGCCGCGATGGGTCTCTATGGCGTGGTGGCCCACACGGTCGCACAACAGACGCGCGAGTTCGGTATTCGCGCGACGCTTGGCGCGACCAAACGCGACATTACGTCACTCGTGCTGATGAGTGGCGGCCGCATCGCGCTCCTTGCTACGGTGCCTGGCTTGTTGGTGGCCTTCCTGACGTTGCGCGCTGCGAGCCGCTGGGTTGAGATGGCCCCTGTCATCGACCTACTCACCATTGCCTCCATCCTTGCCTTCATCATCGTCGTCGTATTGGGGGCGTGTTACGTTCCGGCAAGGCGCGCCGGACCGGTGAATCCGGCCGACACGCTGCGGGCGGAATAGGTCGCCCCGTTCGGCAGGCCCCGAACGATTTCGTTCAGGCGCGGGAAGCCTTAATGGTAGTCCGCGACCGCGACTGCGTCCGCATAGCCGCCCTCTCATTGAAAACACACCCGATACTGTTGATTCACCCGGAGGGTTGATGCAGACGGATATTCTCACCGCCTGAAATCAGTCGAAGAGTGACTCCAGAATCAGGCGAGTCTTCGACGGCAACTGATTCTGGTCAAAGTACCGCGTCACCACTGCGAGCGCGCCTTTGGCACTTGTGATGTTGAGATGCCGCAACAAATACCGCACGTCGTCCAGATCGTGGAACTCCTCGCCAAGTCGGAGGGCGGCGCATTTCATCGCCAGCAGATACGCCGGCTGGGCGACAAAGACCTGGAGGTGACTGAGGTCGAGGAAGCGATCGAACTCGCCGCGCGTGCCGAGAAATCCCTTGACGGCGTCATTGAGCCAGTCCGGCGCCACACCCGCCTCAACAGCCACACGTGCGGCCGCTTCTCGAACGACCCGCGCGGGTTCGAAGAACGCATCCACATCTTTTGTGGCGTCGCGCGCACCAAACGCCAGACACATCACTGCGCCACCGACGATGTACAACTCCCCCACCTTGCCTTCGCCGGCCATTTCCTTGTTCAGAAGACCGAACAGCTGAAGGATCTCGACACTGGTGAGTCGGCCGGATGCCATGGTCACACCCGATCACCGACGGTGGCGTCGACAAAAATATTCCGTCGCTTGAACGCGACCGGCGCCGTTCGCAGCAGGTGCATCCTGAGCCGGGGAAACTCCACCGCAAAGTACGGAGTCTCCAGGGGCTCGATCCCCGTGGCCCATATGGGCGGAGGCACCAGCTTCTGATGCGCCGCATGCTCGACCATCGCCGCCACGTAGTTCTGCAAGAACGGGGACAGCTTGTGTACGTCGACGTCGGCCACCGCATCGGCAAACGCCGCAGCGGGCAGGGTCGCGAGCAGATCATTGAGCTCGGCCAACGCGTACTTGTATCCGTCAGGACCGCCGAGACGGCCGATGACCGCCGTCACCTTTGCTGTAGCCGCGGGAAGCGCTCGACTCAACACGTAGGTCGACATGTCCATACCCGCGATGCGGGCGTGCCGCTTCAGCGCGTTCTTCTGGACGGCAGAGACTCGAATCTGCAACTGCTGGGACTTGGCCACAACTCAGGATATTAACCGTGAGCACATACGTCAATACGGCTGTATTGACACATTACGGTGCACGCGGCGGTTTCGGCCTTCATGTACGCCTGAAACCAGGGACGAGCGCAGGGACGAACACCCGGCACTGACGAGGGCGTTGTGGGTAGAAGCCGGACATGTCCGACGTGCGCCTTGCCCTCCGCAGCCTGATTCGTCAGCCCGGTTTCTCGCTGATCGCCATCCTGACTTTGGGACTCGGCATCGGGGCCACCACCGCGATCTTCACGGTCGTCGACGCGGTCATCCTGCAGCCGCTGCCCTACCCTTATTCTGATCGCGTCGTTGTCC
>CAYZLT010000403.1:0-3407 GCA_964479175.1 uncultured Solibacteraceae bacterium
GGTCACGATTGATTCTGCACTCTGTGGACGGTTTTCGCTCGCGACGGCTGACGTCAAGATTGGCGCCTCGCCGACGTGGCTCGCTGACAGGCTCACGGCTTGCGGCGTGCGCCCCATCAACAACATCGTCGACATCACCAACTACGTGATGTTCGAGATGGGTCAGCCGATGCACGCGTACGACGTGACGACGATTGCCGGGGCGCAACTGGTGGCGCGGCAGGCGCGCGCGGGCGAGAAGCTCAAGACACTCGACGGACAGGACCGCACACTGGATCCGTCCATGCTCGTCATCGCGGATGGCAACCAGGTGGTGGGCATCGCCGGCGTCATGGGCGGCGCGGGGTCGGAAGTGTCGCAGGGCACCACATCGATCGCACTCGAGGCCGCCTGGTTTCAGCCGGCCACCGTGCGTGCGACAAGCAAAAAGCTCGGCCTCAAGACGGAGGCCTCGACACGATTCGAACGTGGCGCGGATATCGGCGGCACCGCCAACGCCATCACGCGCGCGCTGGATTTGATCGAGGACATCGGCGCAGGCCATCGCACAAGCGCCACGACCGACGTCTACCCTGCCCCCGTCACGCGTGCACCGATCGCGTTGCGGCCCAGTCGCCTTGCACGACTGCTTGGTGACACCGTACCTGCGGCAGACGTCGAACGCATCCTCGGCAGCCTCGGGTTTGACGTCGCACCTTCGACCGATGGCTGGATGGTCACGCCCCCCACCGGGCGTGTGGACGTGCACCGCGAAGCGGACCTGATCGAAGAAGTCGGCCGCCACTGGGGCGTCAACCGGATCCCCGCGACTTTTCCCGCGCTGCGATCGGCGCCACGGCCGTCAGACCCAGGTGTCTCGCGCGCCCGTTGGATTCGACGTGTCTTGTGTGGGGCAGGCCTGCAGGAGGCCGTCACCTTCACGTTCATGGAAGCCGCGGCCGCCGCGCCGTTCTCGACCGACCCGGCGCTGGTCACGATTGCGAACCCCCTCTCGGAAAAATTCGCAGTCCTGCGGCCCTCGATCATCCCGGGTCTGCTCGACTCGCTGATTTACAACCGCCGCCGCGGCATGACCAACGTGCGCCTCTTTGAAGCCGGTGCCGTGTTTGCCACCTCGGGCGAGTCGCAGCGGGTGGCCTGGGTGCTCTGTGGCGTGCGTGACGGCCACTGGAGCGACGGTCCGGCGTCCGTGGACATCTTCGACGCCCTGGGTGTGGCCGAGGTGCTCGCCGACGGATGGGGTCTGGAGATGACCTCGCCATACGTCGACCATGTCCCCGGCTTTGTGCGCGGACGTACGGCCCAGCTCCGAACCGACCGGTCGATCGGTGTGGTCGGCCAAATCGACCCGGCCATCGCCGAGGCGCGAGGCCTTCCGGCCGGCATTGTGGTCGTCGCCGGCGAGATTGACCTCACGGCGCTCTCAGGTGACCCGTCGTCGCCCCGCAAGGTCACACCGCTGCCGCGATTCCCCGCCGTGGTGCGCGACCTGTCGCTGGTGCTGGACGCGTCCTTGTCTGCCGCGACCGTTCGTGCCACTATTCGACAGCCCTCCTGCAGCACGCTGCACGAGGTGCGGGAGTTTGATCGGTATCAGGGCAAGGGTATTCCGGACGGCAACATCAGCCTCGCCTACAGGCTGACGTTCCGGGACGCCGACCGCACGCTGACCGATCGTGAAGTTGACGAGGCGATGGATGTGATCATCGCGGCCCTCCAGCGGGAGTGTGGCGCGACGGTACGAGGACTGTGATGTCACGAACGATGACCGACCTGCAACCCATCGATCGGCTGGAGGACAAAGTCCGCCAGTTGGTCGGCATGATTGAAACCCTTCGCACCGAGCGCACCCAGGCCCTCGACTCGGTCGCACGCCTTGAGCGCGAGCTCGAAGTCGCGAAAACGCGGCTCACCGAAACAGAAGCCGCCAACGTCGAGGCAGGGTCGCTGCGCGAAGAGCGCGAAAAAATCCGCAACCGCGTGGTCGAAATGATCGCGCACATCGACAAACTCAACATCTGATCTCATGAATGCGCGCGTCGTCACCGTCGAGATTCACGGACAGCGGTATGCCGTCCGCAGTGATCTTGATCAGGCCTATATCACAGAGCTGGCGACGTACGTGGATCAGAAAATGCGGTTGGCAGCCGACGAGCTGTCGAGTGCGGACTCGTTGCGCATCGCCGTCATCGCCGCACTGAATCTCGCAGACGAGTTGTACCGCTCGCGTGCCGACGGGAGCGACGTCGAAGGCCGTGTGCTTGAAAGAACTGCCGCCCTGGAACGCCTGGTGGATGCGGTTCTCAGTGGACAACAGCGAATTGCGGTGTAGTATCGATCTGGCGTCCTGCTTTGCTTGTGATGGTTTCGGAGAGTCGTTTGAGCCGATGCTTTTTCACCAAGTGAGCTGCGATGCCGCGCGGTGTGCATGCCTCCGTGGCGAGGAAGCCTGAAGCGCGGCTCTGAGCGGTTCCACCTGTATCTACAGGTTCATTCGACCTCCCCACACGGCAAAGCGGGGCCATTTTCTCCAGGTTCTCCCCCTTGAACATTTCTGATTTGACTGAACGCGCGCTCATCGCGCGCCTTCGTGCGCGTGTGCCCTCCCCTCCTGACTGGGTCCTGACGGGTATTGGTGACGATGCGGCGGTGCTGGCACCGGCACGCGGGATGGTGGACGTCGTCACGACCGATGCCCTCGTGGAAGGCGTGCATTTCCGCCGCGAGTGGTCGTCGGCCAATGACATCGGGCACAAAGCGCTCGCCGTGAATCTGAGTGACCTCGCCGCCATGGGCGCCACGCCGCGCGCCATTCTGTTATCACTCACCCTGCCGCCGGATCTGTCTCTCGAACATTTCGACGCGCTGCTCGACGGCGTGCTTGCGCTGGCGACCGTGTCGAAAGCGCCGCTTGTGGGCGGCAACATCGCGCGGTCCACAGGCGACCTGCATGTTGAGATCACAGCCATTGGTGCGGTGCGTCCGCGGCGTGTGTTGCGCCGCTCTGGTGCACGTCCCGGTGACCGCCTCTTTGTGACCGGGCGACTCGGTGCCGCTGCGGTCGGGCTCGCGGCTCTCACTGCCGGTCTTGACATCACATCCGATGCGCTCGCGTCCTGTGTCGCCGCCCACCGTCGTCCATCCCCACGTCTGCGCACCGGCATCGTGGTCGCCAACAACCGATCGGCGTCGGCCTGCATGGATCTGTCCGACGGTCTGGCGGACGCGATCCAGCAGGTGTGCGAAGCCAGCGGCTGTGGTGCCGACGTCGACACCTCAACCGTGCCGGTTCACGAGGCCGCCACGCTCGATCAGGCGCTCACTGGCGGCGAGGACTACGAACTGCTGTTCGCTGTGCCGCGCCGCCGCACACGCCTCTTCCACGCCGCCATCAAACAGGCTGGCGA
>CAYZLT010000404.1:0-3399 GCA_964479175.1 uncultured Solibacteraceae bacterium
GGATAAGGTCGGTTATGTCTGGGAAAGACCCACGTAATACGGACTATCGGCGACGTGAAGTACGTGTCGATCTCGCTGCCGCAGTAAAATTAGCACCCAGGGAGGATCCATCATGAAGTTTCGCAAGCTATGGCTGGCATATCCGATTGCATCCGTGATGCTCGCGGTCGTGGCGACGGTCGCGTACTTTGGCGACGCCGTGATCAATAACCGCGTGGCTATTGATGGCGTTGGCTCTCGAAGCGTCCTGTGGTACGCGGCCGGCGTTGTTTTCGTGATCTTCTGGACGTTTAGCTGGCTGCCCTTCTCATTGGGGCCGTGGCTGTTCGGGCACCACGTCGGTCGTCGATCGTCTCGACGCGACTCCTAAAGCTCCCACTCTCCATGAGCCAGCCGCTCCTCTGCGGGGCTCACATCAGTCGATTCTTGTACGTCTCTTTGTGTCGCATTCTGTATTGGTTTCTGTACCAAGGCGGGAGGTTCCCAGCGGTATAAGCAGGGACGCACCGCTACCGGTGCAATACCCGCGGGAGGCGACTCGAATGAATCTCAAGTTCCTGGATCGAATCGAAGAAGCGTACGACTCCGTTGATGTCGTGCTCGCACCGGCCGGCGGCTGGACCTGCAACTGCAATTGCTGGTGCTGCACCTGCTGCTGCTGCGTTATCTAAACACGGTGAACGGCCGTCCGCGAGTGCGGGCGGCCGTCTTTTCATTCGGTAATTGCAGTAGCTCATCAGGGCGGATACATCGATGGTCCAACTTCATTCGGAGCGAATTAACAGCCGCTGGGAGCCCGTGCTTCCTTACATGAGCGACGACGAAGCCGAAGGTTTCCAGGATCTACTTCGGTTCTATAGCCCTCAGGGCGTCATCCGGAAAGCGTCGACCTATTTTCGGGCCGGGGGCCAGCGTCGGATAAGGTCGGTTATGTCTGGGAAAGACCCACGTAATACGGACTATCGGCTCGTCGGCCTCGCTTTTTCCGTACACCGTGAACAGCCACACCTGATGATCAGCCGGAACGAACAGGTAGATGACTCGCAGTCCTCCTCCGTTTGCCCTTCCCGCGCGTCGGGTCTGCCCAGCGCAACTTCCGGAATCCACCCGTGCCAGGCATGACCGTGCCAGCGTCTGGATGGTCACTCAGGAAGAGTTGCAGCGCCAGCAATCCTGCGTCATCGAGGTACTCGCTCACGTAACGGGTGAAGGCGGGCGTCTCGAAGAACTCCACAACCTGACCATACGCTCAACGCGTATGGTTTGCAATGGTCGTGGTTCGGCTTGGGCTGAGTGCGCTTCCGTCGGGCAGGTGGCACCCAGCGCCTGTGGGCACGATCAGCAGAAGGACGCCAACTTCCAGCTCTGCGAAGTAGCCGAACGGACGTGCCGTCTGACGAGAATCACATTAAGTATATACTAAATGCGTGTTCGAGTGGGACCCACTGAAAGCCCAGGTCAACGCGGACAAACACGGCATCACTTTCGATGACGCTGTCACGATCTTTCTCGACACCGATGCCTTGGACGGTCCGGATTTGCAGCACTCGGCGAAGGAGTCTCGCTTTCGCAGATTGGGTCGATCCGCAGCGGGCGACGTCCTGATGGTTGTGTATACCCTGAGGAGAACGAGTCATGTCGAAACGATCCGCATCATCAGCGCGCGTCGGGCGAGCCGCCGCGAACGCTCCGCGTACTCGGCGGAAGATTGATTTTTCCGACATCCCCGACTCTTCGCCTGAACAATTGCGGACAATGCGACGCGTGGGACGCCCCCCCCTCGGCGATCGCGCGCGTCAATTGATTGCCATCCGGGTAGATGCCGACGTGCTCGATTCATTCCGACGAGAAGCCCGAAAGCGCAAGGTGGGCTACCAGACCCTCATCAACGAAATCCTTGCCCATCATGCTCGTAAGGACGTGGCGTAGCCGATGACCGAGGTGGCGGTGGCGCGGTTGGGCGTATCCACAACTCTGTGAACCACTGCTCATCGATCGGTGGCAGGGTGCGCCGATCGATTCTGGGTTATGTTGTGTTGAGTTGTTGGTCGGCGAGCGATGTCCTTGACCGGATCGCGCGTGATGCGGCGATTCTGCTAGCCCTGTGAATCTCGGGGAATCAGTGTGCGGGAACGCAAGTGGACGCCGCGGGCGCGCGGCCACGACTGCACTTCCTGTTTCAGCGCCTCCAGCCGCTTCCAGTGTTCGGTCACGGCCTTCCGTCCCCCGTCCGTGATCCGGACAGTCGTCTGGGGGTACTTCCGAGCAAAGGCCTTTGTGAGCGTGACAAGGCCCGCCTCCTCGAGCTTGGCCAAGTGCTGCGAAAGGTTACCCGGCTGCAGACCAGTCAGGCGCTGCAGAAAGACGAAATCAGCCGATTCACACGCCGACAACGCCGTGAGTGCGGCAAGCCGGGCGGGTTCGTGCACAAGCTTGTCGGCGGCGATCAGCCGTTCAAATGGCGCACCCTTAGACGTGGGCATGTCGGAATCCTCGCACCAGGAAGAGATGCAGTTGAACGGCCGTGACGACGAGCGCGGCGGCCATGCCTGCATGACCGAGGGCGCGGTACGGCTGCAGGACGGGCACCAAAAAGGTGACCAGCAGCACGGCAGACGCCAGCACAGGAACGACCCAGCCCAGGCGCTGGCCGCGGCTGGTCGCCAAAGACGTCGCGGTGTAGGCCGATAGCAGCAGCAAGGCGAGGTCCATCGGCCTCACGCCAGCCTCTCTGCCAGTCACAAAGATCGCCATCACGACCGCTATCGTGAACATGGCGACCGCCGTGGCGCCGACAACGCCGTACCTGAAATCTTCGAAGGGCCGCCGCGACCGCGACGGCCGTGCGGGTTCGACGCGTCCAAATCGCCAACGGTAGAACGTCCCCAGCGCGGCAGCGGCAACGATGGCGCTGAGAGTGAGCCACATCTGCAGGCGTGGGTTGGGGGGGTAGCCGACGTGTGTCAGCGCCGCTTTGATGTTCTGTACCAGTGCGAACCAGAAGAGCAGCCCCTGGAACACCCGGGCGCCGATGTGGGCACGGGTCAGGTGTTGAATCGAGTCGACGGTCAGGGCCATCGAAGAATTGTGAGCGTCAATCTAGTTATTGTCAATAACTAGATATTAACTGCTCCACACGCGAGTGCGCACAAGGAAGCACGACCGGAGCCCTGTGCCAGAGGGCACGGGATCACCGACTACCCGGTATTCGGGTATAATCGGTCGGTGATTCAATCGTTCGGGGACACGGCAACCGAACACGTCTTCTATGGGGAAGATACGAGACAGGCCCGAACGATTCCGAAGGCAATCTGGCCGGTCGTGCGTCGCAAGTTGTCCTACTTGCACGCGGCGACTGTGGTCGCTGACCTCCGGGTTCCGCCAGGCAATCGGCTCGAA
>CAYZLT010000405.1:0-3393 GCA_964479175.1 uncultured Solibacteraceae bacterium
CACACCCTCAATGAGGTGCCGCCCCTTGATTTCCATCGTGAGCCGCTCGTCGAGCGGATACGCCGATCCCAGCTCCATCTTGATGTGCTCGGACGTGCGCTCACCGATCAGCAGGTTGTACGTCTTCTTGATGTACTGGATGATCGCTTCATCCATTTCGTTGCCGGCCACCCGGATGGCCTTGCTGTACACGATGCCGGCCAGCGAGATCACCGCGATGTCGGTCGTGCCGCCGCCGATGTCGACCACCATGTTGCCCGAGGCATCCTCGATGGGCATCCCGGCGCCGATCGCCGCCGCCATCGCTTCTTCGACGAGGTAGACCTCACTCGCCTTCGCGCGGTACGCGCTGTCCTTGACGGCGCGTTTTTCGACCTGCGTAATCTCGGACGGCACCCCGATGACGATGCGCGGACGGACCCACATCGTGCGGTTGTGCGCCTTCTTGATGAAGTGCGCGAGCATCTTCTCGGTCACCTCGAAGTCGGCGATGACGCCGTCCTTCATCGGTTTGATCGCGACGATGTTGCCCGGCGTGCGGCCAAGCATCTCCTTGGCTTCACGCCCGACCGCCTCGATGCGACCCGTAATTTTGTTGATGGCGACAATCGACGGCTCGTTGACCACGATGCCCTTGCCCCGTGCATACACACAGGTGTTGGCGGTACCGAGGTCGATGGCGAGGTCGCTCGAGAACAGAGAAAACAACGATCGGAGGTTCAACGTGACTCCTGTTTCAGATCTTCAATTCGAAGCAACCCGCGTCCGGCAATATGAATGCCGTTGCGTCCCGCTTCCTTTACCCGATACATGGCCGCATCAGCGGCCTGCAACACTCCATCAGCCGTCTGCGCCGCGGTGGGCAACGTGGCCACACCAATCGACGCCGTCAACCGGCTCCCCGGCCCGCGATCAGCCAGAAACACATAACGCGCAATCCGCTCGAGCAGCCGGGCTGCCACGGCGCGGGCGCCGTCTTCGGCGGTCTCGGGCAACACGATCGCAAACTCGTCGCCGCCAAACCGCGCCACCACATCCGTCTCACGCGCGCTGCCGCGAATGACCGCCGCCGCTTCCACCAGTGCGCGACTGCCCAGCAGATGCCCATGCGCGTCGTTGATCTTCTTGAACCCGTCCAGGTCCACAAACAACAACGACAACGGACGTCCACTTCGCACCGCCCGCTTGGCTTCCTTCCGCAGGACCTCATGCAGGTACCGGGAGTTGTACAACTGCGTCAGGTCATCGGTCACCGACAACGCCTCCGCACGCACCACCCGCAGCGCGTGCGCCAACGCAAACGACGCCGGTTCGACCAGTCGCGTCAACGCCGACCGCAGCGTCGGCGTCCATTTTGCCACTCGCCGCGAGCGGCCGTGGTCCACGCCCACCAACACCCCGACGATGGCGCCGTTGGCCACCAGAGGCCATCCGACCGCTGCCGCCTCGAGTGCTTCTCCAATTCTGGCATCTCCTGCCACCCGATCGGTGGCATAAGCGTCGCCCGTTTGCAAAACAACGTCGGCGATGGCTTCCACCGGCGCCTTGAGCGCGCTGTCGGTCTCATGCCCTGACAACCAGTGGACCTGCCCGTCCATCTCCACGGCCACGACCGACCATGACGCGAGGGGAATCCACGTGGCCACCCGCGCGACCAGCGCCGAGGCCACGGCTCCCGGATCGGTGGACTCATTCACCGCCCGGAGCAGGTCGCTCAGCACCTCCGCACGTTTGGCCGTCGCGACCAGCCGGGGCGTCGCCTTCTCCAGCCGATCGGCGAGGTCCACGGCCCCCGGTAGTCCAAGGGCGCGCTCCACTTCTGGCCACCGCAGGGGCACCGTCAGGTGGTGGCGGAAGCCCAGCGACCGCGACAGGTCGGCGAGATGCCGGTCTCCGACGGCCGCATACGAGGCGGCGGGCGCCTTGGCCAGGAGCGCAGACACCCTCCGTCGATCCAGGCCCGCATCGGCCGAAATCTCCCAGAGAATCCCGCCGGTTCCCTTCGGGGGTACCGACACGGCGCGCTGCCGGGTGATCGTCAAGGCAACCCGCCGCGCACGACGCAGGGGTGCGACGTGGTGCTCGACACTTTCCCCCGGTTGGCTCCGGTGAAACACCGCGAGTGTCACGGTCTCATTGGACTGAGTTGTCTGGCGTGCGGTTGACGCCCGCTGTCGTCGTCCCGGCATCGTAACGGCGTCCCTGAAAATTGGCCGAAACGGCCCGCCAAACCCCCGGACTATACCACGACGTGGCATAATACTTTCTTTTGGCAACGTTGGAGAGATCCCGACCATGACAATGCTCGATCGGATGCGCCGCCACAAAGCCTGGCTCAAATGGAGTCTCGCACTGGTGGTCGTTACTTTCATCCTGCTCTATGTGCCGTCCTTCATGGACCCCCTGGCCGGCACCGGCGCAAACCCCAATGACGCGGTCGCGACGGTCGACGGACGTCGCATCACGGTCGGCACCTTCCAGCGGCTGTATCAGCAGCAGATGATGCAGGTGCAGCAGGCCTACGGTGGCCAGCTCACCAACGACATGATCCAGCAGCTGGGCATCCCCCAGCGCGTGGTGCAGCAGATGATCGACGAGGAAGCCATGATCGCCGAGGCGGATCGCCTCGGTCTGGTGGTGACCGACGCGGAACTGCGCGAGCGGATCGTGCGCATGCCCGGCTTCCAGCAGGACGGGCAGTTCATCGGCGGCGAACGGTATCGCCAGGTGCTCCAGATGCAGCGCCCGCCCCTGCGTGAGAGCGAATTCGAGGAGCAGTTGCGCAAGAGCCTGCTCGCCGAAAAGCTGCAGGCGGCGGTCACCGGCTGGGTCACCCTGCCCGAGAGCGACGTCGAGCAGGAATACCGCCAGCGCAACGAGAAGGTGAAGCTCGAGATGGCCGTGTTGATGGCGGACAACTTCCGCGCCGGCATCACCCCGACCGACGCCGAAATCAGCGCCCACTTCGGCGCCAATCCGGACACGTATCGCTCGCCTGAGAAACGACGCGTGCGGTTCATCAACATCGATCCCGAAACCCTGCGGGCGACCATGACCGTCACCCCCGCGGAAGTGGACGCGCGGTACCGCGAGAACATGTCGACGTTCAGCACGCCCGAACAAGTGCGCGCCAGCCATATCCTCTTCAAGACCGAAGGCACCGAAGGCAAGGACGAGGCCGTCGTGGAGAAGGCCGCGCAGGCCGTGCTCGCCCGTGTCGGCGCCGGTGAAGACTTCGCCGCCCTCGCCAAGCAGTTCTCCCAGGACAGCTCGGCTGCCAACGGGGGGGATCTCGACTTCACCGCGCGCGAAGGCTGGGTCAAACCCTTCTCCGACGCCGCGTTCGGGCAGGACGTGGGCGAGGTGAGTGGCCTGGTCAAGTCGGAGTTCGGC
>CAYZLT010000406.1:0-3390 GCA_964479175.1 uncultured Solibacteraceae bacterium
CGCTGACCTGTTGCGACGTCCCCAGGTCAACGCGCACTCCGAAAGCCCCGAATACCTGAAGGGCGCGTGTGTCGTGGTCACAGGCGCGGGAGGGTCCATCGGCTCGGAACTGTGCCGCCAGGTGGCCTACGCCGGACCAAGTCGCTTGTTGCTCTTAGGTCACGGCGAAAACAGCATCTTCGAAATTGCCGCTGAACTGCGGACGCGTTTCCCGAACGTCGCCGTGCAGGCCATGATCGCCGACGTGCGCGACCGGGATCGCATGCTGCGCATCTTCCGCACGGTCCAGCCGCAGGTGGTCTTTCATGCCGCTGCCCATAAACATGTCGCGCTGATGGAGGACAATGCGTCCGAGGCGGTCACCAACAACGTCACAGGTACACGCAACGTCGTTGACGCGGCGATCGCAGTCGGCGTGCACCGATTCGTGATGGTATCCACCGACAAAGCCGCAGCGCCGAGCAACATGATGGGCGCGTCAAAACGCGTGGCGGAGCTCATCGTCCAACGCGCCGCGCGCACGCAGAAGCGCGCGTTTGTAGTGGTGCGATTTGGCAATGTGCTCGGAAGCCGGGGTAGCGTGGTCCCCATCTTCAAGGCCCAGATCGAACGTGGTGGTCCGGTGACGGTGACGCACCCTGAAGTGCGACGCTACTTCATGACGATTCCCGAAGCGGTGCATCTGATCCTGCAGGCAGGCGGCATCGGCGCGGGCGGGGAACTGTTTGTGCTCGACATGGGTGAGCCGGTCCTGCTGCGCGAGATGGCCGCTGACATGATTCGCCTCTCAGGCCTCGACGAAAGTGAAGTGCCGATTGTTTTTACCGGGCTGAAGCCGGGAGAGAAGCTGAACGAAATCCTTTGGGAAGAGGGCGCGACGATTGAACCCACCGCCCGTGGCGATATCCGACGCGTGCGCGAGGCGGCTGTGGCCGACGATGGGCGGCTGGATGACATCATCAGCCGGTTGACAGAGGCAGCGGCACGCGACGACCGCGATCGAATCGCCCGCCTGTTCCAGGAATGTGTGCCGTCGGTCAACCTCACACTTCGGCCAACTGAGAGCGCACCCGGCCCAAGCCTGGTCCAGAAGCAGCCGAGCGTCTAGGCCACGAGCGGGCGTTCCTGATGTTCCTGCTCAGCAAACTCCTTCCTCTCTTCATTCTTCCCCTGGGCGTGAGCCTCATCTGCCTCGTGTGGGGAGCCACCCGACGTCGGCCCCGTTTTGTCTGGGCGGGCGTGCTCATCCTGCTCGTCAGCACCAACCCATTGGTCGGACACTACGCAATGCGCAGCGCAGAGGGCTGGGCTGTGCGCCGGGCCGTCAGCGAGGTCGCGACTGCAGACGCCATCGTCGTGCTCAGCGCTGGACGAGTCACTGCGCCAGGACCTGACAAGACCAGCGAATGGGGCGACGCCAATCGATTTTTTGGGGGCGTCCAGCTCTTGCGAGCGGGGAAGGCGCCGCTCCTGGTCTTCACGGGAGCGTGGACCTCATTCGAACCAGACGCGCTCCAGGAAGGAGTGGTCCTCGCCAAATATGCCCAGGACTTCGGCGTTCCGGCCACTCAGATCGCCGTGACCGGCATCGTCGCAAATACGGCTGATGAAGCGAGGGAGGTCACGAAGACTCTGGCTGGACGCGGGATCACATCGCCCCGAGTGTTGCTCGTGACCTCGGCGTTTCACATGCCGCGGGCGCGCCAAATCTTTGAACAGGCAGGGCTGAGCGTCGATCCGTTTCCGGTGGACTTCCGGTTCTCAGCCGACAGCGCGATCACCGTCCTCGACTTCGTGCCCAGCGTGGGTGCTTTGGGTCAGACACAGACAGCCCTCCGGGAGTTGTACGGGCGGGGTTATTACTGGCTGCGCGCTCTGTAAGTGCGGAGTGCGTTGTGCGGAGTGCGGAGAGGAACCCGGCACGTTCCACACCTCCGCACTCCGCACCGCGCACTCCGCACTACAATTGGGCGGTGCCGATGGCGCGCCCACTGAGACCCTCCGAACGCACTTTCGTCATCGCCGTGTCAGACGCGCTGGCGGCGGTGCTTGCCGTGGTGCTGGCCCTCTGGACGTGGTCGCTCACGGCGGGCTTCACCTTTTCCCCCTCCTTCATCGTCGCCCACTGGCCCTGGCTTCTGGCTGCGCCGCTCTGGGTCGTCGCGCTTGCGCCGACCAGACTTCACGGCGCCGCACTTGATCTGAAGTCCGTGCAGCGCGGCATCGCGCAGGCCTGCGGTCTGCTGCTCGTCGCATACCTCGCCGCGTTTTTTTTCATCGGGCCGGACACCCTCCCGAGGCTCGTCGCGCTCTACATCCTCTGGAACGCCGCGTGGCTCACCTGGGCAGGGCGCCTCCTCCTGCTCTGGACCCTCACTCGCCACCCCTTCACACGCCGCATGTTCATCGTCGGCACGGGCCCGGTGGCCGACGCAGCGCGAGCCTTGCTTACAAGCGAGAAATTTGCTGACGTCGAAGTCGTCGATACCTCTGGACTCGCCACCGACGTGATCGTCGCCGTCAGCGGACCGGTGCCACAACAGACACTCGACGAACTGCTCGCCTTCCAGGAACGTGGACTCGACGTCGTCACCTTCGCCCACCTCTACGAACAGACCACACGCCGCGTGCCGGTGCGCCACGTCGGCCACGACTGGATGCTCACACAACTGTTCGCCGGCGCAGCATCACGAGACGCCTCGCCACTCGCGAAACGCCTTCTCGACGTGATTGCCGGACTGGCGCTCGTCGTCATTAGTGCCGTGCTGGGTGTATTCGCCGCACTCGCGATCCTCCTCGAATCCGGCCGCCCAATCCTCTACTCGCAGACGCGTCTGGGTCGCGGCGGACGTCCTTTCCTCCTGACAAAGTTCAGGACGATGGGGAAGGATGCGGAGGTGGATGGGCCGCAGTGGAGTCCGAAACACGATCCTCGGATTACCAGAGTCGGACGCATCCTTCGTCGCACCCACATCGATGAACTGCCCAACGTGTGGGCGGTGCTGCGCGGCGACATGAGCATGGTGGGCCCACGGCCTGAACGACCCGAGTTTGTCTCGGTGCTCGAACATCAGGTGCCGCTCTATCGCGCGCGACTCACGGTCGCACCAGGCCTCACGGGGTGGGCCCAGGTTAAAACCGAATACGGCGACTCGGTGGAAGACGCGACCTCCAAACTCGAATACGACCTGTATTACGTGCGGCACCAGTCCTTCTGGTTTGACGTCAACATTCTGCTGCGGACAGCCGGGCGAATGTTCGGATGGAAAGGACGATGACAGTGCGAAGTGCGGAGTGCGAGGTGCGGGGTGCGTAGTCCACGGTCCACGGTCCAGGGGTCTTACGTGCTCCGGGCGAGCGCAGCGAGCAGCACCGCCCGGAGCACGTAAG
>CAYZLT010000407.1:0-3376 GCA_964479175.1 uncultured Solibacteraceae bacterium
GTGGCGCGAGGCGGTGGTACCGGCGACGGTGGATGACGACGTGGGCCCGCCGGATGCGGCGCGCGCGTGTGCCCATGGGGGACGCGTCGGCCGCCGCCCGAACCGGGCGTGGGCCGAACTGATGGAGCGCAGCTTTGGCTTTGATGTGCTCGCGTGCCCGCGGTGTGCGGGACGGATGACGCTGGTGGCCCTGATTCGTGACACGGCGGTCGTGGGGCGCATCCTGCGGCATCTGGGTCGGTCTACCGTGGTGCCGGTGCCTCGTGCGGGGCGCGCGCCGCCGCTGCCGTGGGAGGCTGATTCCGAATCGATTGGCGATTCTGCCTACGACTGAGCGAGCGGATTCCAGCGATCCTGCGACAGCGGGCCGCTGGACGTGTGCCTTCAGCTACACTGCCCAGGGCTTGGGGGCGTGACAATCCGCCCAACGTGATCGGCCCTGTGTCTGATAACTCGAGGTTATGTCACCGGAACAGCCCCTTCATACGGACTATCGGCGCGGGGCTGTGGCCACGCGCGGCAGCATTGCTGGCGCGACAGGCGATGGAGAGCGCGATGGATGATCTGTGGCGACTCAGAGCGCCGGGAGTGGAGGCATCGTCTGCGAAGGCCCAGTTGCTGTGTCTGCCGACCTACCTCGGCGATCCATCCCTTGCCGGCCGTGTATCGTTTGCCTGGTTCGGCCTCAGCCGCGCGTGCCACCACGGCGGCTACGCGCTTCCGCCATCTGCGACGGACTTGATCAACTGGATCGAGGTCGCTGAGGAGTTGGCGGAGCGGGTGGGTGCTGGGTGTGTTGCCGTGGCAGAGACGCGTGCGGCAGGCAGCCCCACACCACCGGGCGTCCGAGATCACACACTGTGATCTTAGACAGCGGGCGGCCAGACATCCACGCGCGCAGCCAACTCGGCCAACTGGTCCTCGTCTACGTAGCTCTCACGTCAACAAGTGCACGGCGGCCGAGGGGTATCGGGTGTGCATGCCCGCGTCGAACGTCACCAGTTGTCGTCGGTCCACAGCAGGTGGCTGTGTTGACATCATTATCGCCGTGCAACATCATTTAACAATGCGAACAACACTGACGCTTGATGATGATGTGGCGGAGCTGGCGGCACGCCAGGCGAAGGCACGCGGGCAGTCGTTGGGCAAGGCCGTCTCGGACCTGGTGCGTCGGGGGCTCAATGCGCCCACGCCGTCCACCGACAAGAACGGATTGGTCGTGTTCCGGTTGCCGGACGACTCACCAACGGTGACCACCGCTGACGTGCGCCGACTCGAAGTCGAGGGGGCGTGAAGGCGTACCTGCTCGACACCAATGTGCTGATCGCGCTGTTGTGGTCCAGCCACGCGCAACATGACGGGGCGGTGCGGTGGTTTTCCCGGCATCGTGCGAAGCGCTGGGCCACGTGCGCGCTGACGGAAGCCGGTTTTGTGCGGATTGTGTCGAACCCCGCGTTTTCGCGTGATGCCGTGACGCCTCGCGAAGCCTCCAGCCTTCTGGCCGCCAACACGGCTGCCGGCGATCATGTCTTCTGGCCAGACGTCCTGCCGTTTGCCGCGGCAGCCGCGTGTGCAGGACCGCGTCTGGTGGGACATCAGCAGGTGACCGATGCCTATCTGCTGGGGCTCGCGCTCAAACAGGGCGGAGTGCTGGCGACCCTGGACCACCGCATCGCGGCGCTCACAGCCCCGGGTTCGGTCGAGCGCAAGTCTCTGGAACTCATCGCGCCTTATACTTCGGCCCCGTGACGCCGGTCCAACCACTCGTGACGTCGACTACGCGCCGCCTGCTCGTGTTGAGCCCCGTGGCGCTCTCGCTCGGCTGGTTGCTGGTCGACGCCCCTGGCCCGGTCTTTCGCGAAGGCTGGTTTGTCTTCGTCATCCTCACCCTGACCGTCGCCACGCGCACGGTGTCGTGGGGCGAAACGATGCTTGCGCTCTCCCTGGGCGTGGGGCTGGCGGCCCCGCTGATGATTGTTGCCGGATGGACGATGGCACGCGCGGGCCTGGACGTGTCGACGTCGGAGTTTGGCAGTTGGGCCGTCGTGCCCGTCATCGAGGAACTGCTGAAACTTGTGCCGGTGTTCGTCGTCGCCGCACTGGTCCGTCGTCGCACGAAGCTGCAACTCAACCCGTCGGATTGGCTGCTGATCGGCTGTGCGGCGGGTGCCGGCTTCGCGATGGTGGAGAACGCGCAGTTGGTTCGACACGATCCCGGCATTTTGCGGGATATGGCGCGGCAGTATGGCCCGTACTGGCTGGTGCCGGGCGCCTGGGGCGTCACAGGATTTGTGGGACACGCGGCCGCCACCGGACTTGCGGCCGCGGGGATCGGCCTCGCTCGTGCGGCGAGTCGCAGTGCCGCGATCGGTGCCGCACCGGCTGCGCTGGCGCGCGTCGCGCTGCTGGCCCCGATCGGCTGGGTCACACTCGAACATGTTCTCGCCAACCATCGCGTCAACACGGGCTCAGAGGCGGCGCTCTGGTTCGGCAATGGCCGTTTGACGCCGTGGCTGTTCCTGGCAGTCGTCGCGATCGTCGTCGCCACCGATATCGACCGTGCGCGACGAATGATCGCGTGCTCGCGCACGTTTCGCATGCGCGTGGCGATGACACGCGCCGCGCTCCTGGGTGGGCGACCGGCGAATGCGCGACCGTGGTGGCAGGTGGCGCTGCTGGCGGCGCAAGAGGCGCGGCTGGTGAATGCGGCGGCCTGGGTCACCCTCGAGGCGGTGCGGCGCGCGACACGCGGGGGAACAACGACAAAGGAGACGACGACATGATCGAACTCTTGGAAAGCCTGCGGAACGTGTACAGCGCGAGTGCCGGCGTCGTGCATCCGTCCGCGGTGTCGGCGGCGCTGTTCGGACTGATGTGGAACAACGCGTGGGACGCAGGGCTGGCCGCAGGGCAGTCCGTGCAGGACGCGGGCGGCACCGATCGCGACGTCAGGCACGAGTTTCAGCGCGCCTTCGCGGAGACGCTGGGCTGGAGCGACGCGCAGTTCGACGAATTCTGGACCAATGAGGCCTACAAAATCAGGTCCGAGGATGCCCAGCGATTTGACGAGTCGTGGGACGCATTCGACGCATTTGTCGAGGGGATGCGCCGGGGTGGACGCTGACAAGGGTGGCCATGGGCCCCGGTTGACTATGGCGAGGAGATGCTGGTGAAACGCCGCTATCGGTCGCGGCCTTTCACCAGCGTCATGTTCAGGGTACGCGCGTTTTCCAGTACTCCGCGTCGTGCATTCGAAAATAGTTTTCCTGCGCCTTCTGACAGGCAGGGCTGCAGGGTTCCGACTGGCGAAGCGCGGCCTCCAAAGCTGACGGGGGGCCCTCACGATAATCCTCAGGCACCTCGAACAATTTCGCAG
>CAYZLT010000408.1:0-1344 GCA_964479175.1 uncultured Solibacteraceae bacterium
TGTGTCGCGAACGCCTTCCCGATGTGCCGCAGATCGTGTGCTTCGACACCACCTTTCATCGCGACATGCCGCGAGTGGCCAGGATCGTCCCGATTCCCAGACGTTTTGAGGCGATGGGCGTGGAGCGCTACGGCTTTCACGGGCTGTCCTATGCGTTTCTCATGGAGGAACTGGCGCGCGTGGCTGGCGCCCAGGCTGCCCAGGGCCGAGTGATCCTGGCCCACCTGGGAAACGGGTCGAGCCTGGCCGCGGTGCGCGGCGGCAAGAGCATGGACACCAGCATGGGCTTTACACCGGCGGCAGGCGTGCCGATGAGCACACGTTCCGGCGATCTGGATCCGGGACTGATTTGGTATCTCGCGCAGGCAGAACACATGACCGCCGAGCAGTTTCATCACATGGTCAACCACGAGTCGGGACTACTCGGCGTCTCGGAGACGAGTTCCGACGTGCGCGATCTTCTGGCTCGCGAAGGCGACGATGTGCGAGCTGCGGAAGCGATTGCGCTCTTCTGCTATCAGGTCAAGAAATGGATCGGCGCATATGCCGCAGCGCTCGGCGGGCTCGACACGATCGTGTTTGCCGGCGGCATCGGCGAGAACGTACCCGTGATTCGCGCGCGTATCTGCGAGGGCCTCGGTTTTCTCGGCATCGAAATAGGCCACACCGCAAACGACCGCAACGATCCAGTGATTTCAGGCGATGCGAGTCGGGTCGATGTGCGCGTGATCCCGACCGACGAAGAGCTGATGATCGCGAACACCGTAAGCCGGGTGTTGGCGCAAGGAACCAAATGAACACACCGCTGTCTCCGGAACTGCTTCAGAAGATGAACGCCTATTGGCGGGCCGCCAATTACCTCTCGGTCGGTCAGATTTATCTGTACGACAATCCCCTGCTCAAGACACCGTTGACACTGGACCACGTCAAGCCGCGGCTGCTGGGCCACTGGGGCACGACGCCGGGGTTGAACTTCCTCTACGTCCACCTCAACCGGATCATCACGCAGCACGATCTCAACATGATCTACGTCACCGGGCCCGGACACGGAGGGCCCGGTCTGGTGGCCAACACGTATCTGGAGGGCACCTACACCGAGCTCTATCCGAACATCACTCGCGACGAACAGGGCCTCACACGCCTGTTCACCCAGTTCTCATTTCCCGGCGGCATCCCGAGTCATGTGGCGCCAGAGACGCCTGGTTCGATCAACGAGGGCGGCGAGCTCGGGTATTCCCTGGCGCATGCCTACGGCGCCGCATTCGACAATCCCGATCTGATCGTGGCGTGTGTCATCGGTGATGGCGAGGCAGAAACCGGCGCGCTGGCCGCGAGCTGGCACTC
>CAYZLT010000408.1:1444-3370 GCA_964479175.1 uncultured Solibacteraceae bacterium
GGCTTCAGCACGCGGCCGCGGTGGCCGATGATTATTTTCCGCACGCCCAAGGGATGGACGGGGCCCACGATCGTGGACGGGCTCCAGATCGAAGGGACGTGGCGGTCGCACCAGGTACCCCTCGCGGAACTGGCCACCAAACCCGAACATCTGAAGATGCTCGAGCAGTGGATGAAGAGTTATCGGCCCGACGAGTTGTTCGACCAGAACGGGTCACTCATGCCCGAACTCGCCGAGTTGGCGCCCATCGGGCACCGGCGGATGGGAGCCAATCCACATGCAAACGGCGGACTGCTGCTTCACGACCTGAAGATGCCGAACTTTCGAGACTACGCGGTTGCCGTTCCTCACCCCGGCACCGTGGTGGCGGAAGCCACCCGCATCATGGGCGCGTTGATTCGGGACGTCATCACGCTGAACTGGGAGAGCCGCAATTTTCGCGTCATGGGTCCAGACGAGACGGCCTCGAATCGGCTGACGGCCGTCTTCGACGTCACCGAGCGCGTCTCAACCGCCCAGATATGGAACACCGACGATCACATCTCGCCCGACGGCCGGGTGATGGAAGTGCTGAGCGAACATCTGTGCCAGGGGTGGCTGGAGGGCTATCTCCTGACGGGACGGCACGGCCTGTTCTCCTGCTACGAAGCGTTCATTCACATTGTGGATTCGATGTTCAATCAGCACGCCAAATGGCTCAAGGTCACCCGTGACATTGCGTGGCGACGGCCCATTGCCTCGTTGAACTATCTGCTCACCTCACATGTGTGGCGGCAGGATCACAACGGCTTTACCCACCAGGACCCCGGCTTCATCGACCTCGTCGTGAATAAGAAGGCAGACATCGTCCGCGTGTATCTCCCGCCCGACGCCAACACCTTGCTGTCGGTGACCGACCATTGCCTGCGTAGCCGTCACTACGTCAATGTCATCATTGCGGGCAAACAGCCGGAACTTCAGTGGCTGGACATGGATGCCGCGATCACGCACTGCTCGGCCGGTCTCGGCGTCTGGTCCTGGGCCAGCAACGACGAGGGTGGTGAGCCGGACGTGGTGATGGCCTGCGCGGGCGATGTGCCCACACTGGAGACATTGGCGGCGGTCAAGATTCTGCGACAGCACGTGCCCGATCTGAAGATCCGTGTGATCAATGTCGTGGACCTGATGACGCTCCAGCCGGAGCGCGAACATCCGCATGGACTCAGCGACGAAGCCTTCGATGCGCTCTTCACTCGGGACAAGCCTGTTATTTTTGCGTTTCACGGCTATCCGCCGCTGATTCACCGCCTCACGTATCGTCGCACCAACCACGCGAACCTTCATGTACGCGGGTACAAGGAGGAGGGCACCACCACCACGCCCTTCGACATGACGGTGCTCAACGATCTCGATCGGTTCCACCTGGCCGGCGACGTCATCGCACGCGTCCCCGGTTTGGGTTCCCGAGCCGCGCACGTCACACAGCTTCTTCGCGACACGCTGATCGAGCACAAGCGCTACATCCGCGAATACGGCGACGACATGCCGGAGATCCGGAATTGGAGATGGAATGCCGGGTGATTCCCTTCCACGGGTGTATCTCGTCCGGCATGGAGAGACCGCCTGGACGATCAGCGGCCAGGCGACCGGCCGCACCGACATTCCGCTCACGGAACAGGGCGAGCGCGACGCGCAGGGGCTCGCGGCGCGGCTGAGGGACCTGCGCTTTGCCAAGGTGTTCAGCAGTCCGCTGCAGCGCGCGCAACGGACGGCGGACCTGGCGGGTTTTGGTGACCGGAGCGAGGCCGATCCCGATCTACAGGAATGGGACTACGGCGCCTACGAGGGCCGGCGCACGGCCGACATTCAGGCGGAGCGCCCCGGCTGGCGCCGATTCCAGGACGGATGCCCGGGTGGGGAAACTGCCGACGACGTCGGCGTCCGTGC
>CAYZLT010000409.1:0-3368 GCA_964479175.1 uncultured Solibacteraceae bacterium
GCTGGCCGACGTGATCGCCGTCTCGGTGGACTCCGCGCGGCAGACGCCGCTCTTCGACCCGATTTCCCATCTTGTGTACGTGACGCGTGGGACCGATGTGCGGACGACCATCGTGCATGGCGAAGTGCTGATGCGCCGTGGGCAGGTGCTCTCGCTCGACCGCAACGAAGTCATCCGCGAGGCGCGCGAGATGGCGGAGACGGTCCGTGCGGCCGTCAAGAGGCAGCCGTGACCCGCGTCAACGAATTCATCAGCCAGCAGGCACTCGCCGAGCGCATTCAGGCGCTGGGCGCCGAGATCCGTCGGGATGCCGGCCCTGAGGTACCCATCCATCTCGTCTGTGTGCTCAAGGGCGCCTTCATGTTTCTGGCGGACTTGATCCGTGTGGTGGGGGGACAGGTCACCTGTGACTTCATCGTGGTGAAGAGTTACGCCGGCGCATCAACGACAGGCCAGGTCCAGATGATCAAGGATCTTGGCCACGCCATCGACGACAGGTACGTGGTGATCATCGAGGACATCGTGGATACCGGCCTGACGCTGGCCCACCTGCAGGACGTGTTTCAGACACGCAAGCCGAGTCAGTTGAAGACCGCGTGCCTGTTGAGCAAGCCGTCACGTCGCAAGGTTGACGTGCCGGTTGACTACATCGGGTTCACGATCGAGGACAAGTTCGTGGTCGGGTACGGGCTGGATTGTGATGAGCAGTTCCGCAACCTGCCGTTCATCGGTGTGGTGGAAGGGGCGCAGTAGTGGCCGTTCGCCGGTTCTCCATCATCAGCGAAACTGATGCCAGGCAGATAGAGCCCGGCACCACGGTGGAGCTTGAGGCGAAGGGACACATCACGCCGCTTGCCGCCGACACGTTGCGAGAGCGGCGGGTGACGGTGGTGCCGGTCGGCGCGATGGACCCGTCCATCCCTGCCGACCTCGCCCCGGTCAGTCCAGTGCGCCGCGTGTTGATCGGCTCGGACCACACCGGGCTTGCGATGAAGGCGGCCATCGTGGCGCACCTGCGTGGGAACGCGCTGGCTGTGGAAGACGTCGGCACCCATACCACCGATGCGGTGGACTATCCGGATATCGCTGCGGCGGTCGCCAGGGGTGTGGCCCGTAGGGAGGCCGACGCCGGCATCGTCATCGATGGCGCCGGGTTGGGGTCCACGATTGCTGCAAACAAGGTACGCGGCATCCGCGCGGCAATGTGCCTCAACGTCACGCTGGCGCGTTACGCACGGGAACACAATGGAGCCAACGTGCTGGCGCTGGGATCGACCTTGATTGATACGGCGACGGCGTTGGCCATCGTGGATACATGGCTGAGTACGCCAACGAAGGAAGCACGGTACCTTCGTCGCCTGCTGAAGGTCCGTCGTCTTGAGGAACGGTTCTGACATGGATACCCAGACGGTTGATCTCTCCAGGCTGATCGCGATCATCGCGGAAGAAGTGCTGGCCGCGTCGCGGAAGCCCGCAGCGCGGTGCGGCTGTCACTCGGTCAACGAGGACTGCTGTCCCACCCGACTGCAGGGTGTGCTCGAGGCGGGTGCGGCCCGCATCGGCCTGCACGCGACGGGCGGCGCGCCTGACGGCGTCTCCGGTCTGATCGACCACACGCTGCTCAAACCGGACGCGACGCGACAGGAACTCGAGAAGTTGTGTCGCGAAGCCGCCGAGTTCAAGTTCGCCACCGTGTGCGTGAATCCCACGTGGGTCGCGTATTGCGCCGCCCAGTTGCGCCACAGCAACGTGGGCGTGTGCACCGTTGTTGGATTCCCGCTGGGGGCGACCACGGCCGACGTGAAGAACTATGAAACGCGTCGCGTGATTTTTGATGGCGCGCGCGAAGTGGACATGGTGATCAACGTCGGCGCGCTCAAGTCGGGCGACGTGCGCCTGGTTGAACGTGACATCGAGGCCGTCGCGCAAGCGTGTCGCGAGGCCGGCGTCATCAGCAAGGTCATCATCGAGGCGGCATACCTGACCGACGACGAGAAGGTGACGGCGTGTACGCTCGCGAAGGCGGCCGGCGCGGACTTTGTGAAAACGTCCACCGGATTCGGTCCGGGCGGCGCCACCGTGGCCGACGTCGCGCTCATGCGACGCGTCGTCGGGGCCGAGATGGGCGTCAAGGCCGCCGGCGGTGTGCGCGATCTTGAGGGCCTCACGGCGATGGTCGCCGCCGGCGCCACACGCGTGGGTGCCAGCGCCGGCGTCAAGATCGTCCAGCAGTCACGAGGTGGCGACGTGGCTTCACCGGCTCCGCCCCAGACGCCCATCAAATCCGCTTACTGAACCGCCGGGGAGGATCCTGGCGGCGTCGCAGGCTCGGCGTAGCTGTGCTGCACCGTAATGGAGCGCTGCGGGAACGGAATCTCGATGCCCGCCGCGTCAAACGCCTTCTTCAGTCGGCGCCGGTACTCTCGGGCAATGTTCCACTGCTGCAGGGGCAGCGTCTTCATTCGGACTCGAATCGTCACGGATGACTCGCCAAAACGCTCCACGCCGATCACGTCCAGGGGTTCGAGGGTGACCGGTCCGAAGGTGCTGTCCTTCCTGAGTTCCTCAGCCGTCTGCACCAACACGGCCACCACCGCATCGGTATCGTGTTTGTACGCCACATCGATGTCCAGCAGCGCGTACGAATAGTCCTTGGTGAGATTGGCGAGTGTGGTGATGCTCCCACACGGGAAGATGTGCACCACGCCGCCCTGATCGCGAAGGACGATGGTGCGCAGATTGATGGCCTCAACCATCCCGCCTGTGCCGTTGATTTGGGCGACGTCGCCGACGCGCACCTGATTCTCGAGGATGAGAAAAAACCCGCTGATCACATCCTTGACCAGCGTCTGCGCACCAAACCCCACGGCCAGCCCGAGAATGCCGGCGCCCGTGAGGATCGGCATGATGTTGACGTTGAGTTCCTGCAGGACCGTGAGCGTGGCGGTGACGACAATTGCCAGGCTCGCGACGTTCTGGAGCATGTCGCTGAGGGTCTTTGTGCGTTTGGCGTTTTCATAGCCGCCCGGACCGGCGTTGGCCATGACCCGGTTTTCAAAGCGATCGAGGCCAGCCCGAACCGCGCGCAGCAAGCCCCACGCCAGCGCGCTAATCAGAATGACGCGTAGCCCGCTGGTGAGCAGCCACGCACCGACCAGGCTAGAGGCGGACCGCCAATCGAGGCCCTGCGACAGCAGCGTATTGAGGGATTCCATGTTGTCAAGGATACCCTCCACGTCCCACGAAGAAAGAAGGGCGGGTGCAGCCTGGCGCAGGGCCGGCGCCGTCTGCTCCGGACTACACACGTGTGAAAACCCTTTAGGGCCTGTCAGGAAATACGTGACGCATTTGGAGCGTCGAGGCGCCCG
>CAYZLT010000410.1:0-3359 GCA_964479175.1 uncultured Solibacteraceae bacterium
ATGGTGGGCAGCCGGCCAAGGGCCGACCGCTGCTGCTGGGCATCACGAAGGCGTCGCTCTCGACCGACTCGTTCATTTCGGCGGCGTCGTTGACCGGGGCCCCCGACGCGCGGACTGTGCGCGTTGGGGCGGAGGAGACCACCAGGGTGCTGACCGAGGCGTCGATCTCGGGCAAGATGGACTACCTGCGCGGCCTCAAGGAAAACGTCACGATGGGTCGCCTCATCCCGGCCGGCACCGGCTTCGATGTCTACCGCAACGTGCGGATCGAGGCGGACGAGCCACCACCGCCACCGCCACCAACGGCGGAGGAACTGGAGATGCAGCGGGAGATGGACGGACCTCACCGATGCGGACTACATGTTCCGGGACGACGTCGACTAGGGACCCCTCGTAGGGCGTGGCCTTCAGGCCCGCCGCTTCGAACACACGACACACGGGCGCGGAGGCGACACCTTCCGCGCCCGTTTTTGTTGGTGCTCGCAGACGACGCTGCTATACGGATATGACCGTTGCCCAACTCCTGAAGAGCGGCGAACAACACGGCAATATCGCGTGAAGCCACCGCCTCAAGGGGGGCTCCGGCAGATCATCCCAGTCGGATCCGAAGCCTGCGGCTCGTCGCCGCAACAGTGACGACAGGCCAAATCCATCAATTTTGAGGACCATCGATTTTCCTTGACACCATGACGGGGGGGGGGTAACATCTCGCTTTCAAGAATCCAATTTGTCGATACAAGGTCAAAACTTGGAGGTCGCGAGTGACTACACGATTAGGCACTCTTAAGCGGTTCGCGTTTCTGTTTCTTTTGACTGTCGCGGTCTTGACGTCCAATCCGGTTCTGCGGGCTTCAACTGACGAATCTCGATGTCATCGCGACAGTTGTAATGATTGTCGCCGGGTGCGCCCTGCTTTGGTTGGCATGGCCTCAGATTGTGCGACCCGACACCGAACCGGGCACATCGGCCAAGCCGGCGACAGGCTTGGTCGCTGGCGAAATTCTGTCAATTCAGGGGATAGAATGGCCCAGAGATCGCGACACGTTGGTCATGTTCCTCCAAAGTAGCTGTAAATTCTGTACGGCTAGCATGGAATTTTATCGCAGTCTGCTTCAGACTGGCTCAAACGTCCAGCTCGTGGTCGTAGGCAGGGAGCCGCTGCCTGCGCTGCTCGAATACTTGACGTTCCATAAGTTCAAGCCTGAGCGCGTGCAGTTCCTAGAAAAGCCGATTCCCGGTGTCACGGGGACCCCCATCTTGATTCTCGTGGATTCATCGGGCCGAGTGCGCGACTCTTGGAGGGGGCAAATGGACGGATCGCAGGAGGCGCGCCTCAGGCAACTGATGACAACTGCGCCACTGGACTCGCGTTAGGAGTGGTAAACTCGTGTGCCGCGCATGGTTCGACAAGCCCCTGGGCTTGGACGACCCGGCTCAGGAATTGGCGGTACCCTGTTGACACCGGTCGGCGACCGTTAGGCTTAGATCCGTGGTTTCACATGAAACTCGTCTGGCAAATCGCTCTCCTTGGGTTGGCGCTCTCGGCTGCGCTCTCAGCGCAGTTCCAGCCGGTATTTCGCGCGTCGACGGATCTGGTGTCGGTCTACGCGACGGTCCGAAGCCGCGAGGGGCGGCTTGTGACAAATCTTCCGCAGGAGCGGTTCCGTATCACGGCTGCAGGCAAACCGGTCGGGGTCGTAGCCTTCTCAAACGAGCCACAAGCAATCACTGCCGCAGTGATTGTCGACATGAGTGGCAGCATGGCGAGCCGGTTGTTGTGGATCAAGCGCACCGTTCGCCAGTTTTTTGATGCCTTGAATCCTATTGACCGCGTGCGCCTTGGGAGTTTTGGGTCAGAGGTTGCGCTCAGTCCGCACCTGACTGGCGACAGGAGGATCCTCGACCGCGTTCTGGAGGAGGAGCTCTGGCCTGGCGGGGGCACGCCGATGTGGGAAGGTACGGTTGCCGCCGCAGAATCCTTGATCAAGGAAGCCGGTCTTCGCTCTGTGGTTATTATAAGCGACGGGGAGCCCAGCTCCTTCGGTGCCTGGCGCAAAGAAGCCTATGACCTGCTGACGCGTGAGCAGATATTGGTGTACGGCATCAATCAACGCGGTGGTGGCCTCGGTGCGCTCCGCGGGTTGGCGGATGAGACCGGCGGCGGCTTCGTTGAACTGACGCCGAATGAGCAGGCGGGCAAGACGATGGCCCAGGTGGCGGAGGAACTTCGTCACCGGTACCTGCTCGGCTTTGTCCCTCCGGTTCGCGATGGCCGAATGCACGATCTCCGCATCACTACAGACGGCGGCGGCTTCACAGTACGCGCACAGCGCAAGTTCACCGCACCAAGCGGTGGAGCGCAACGGTGACGATAAGGATCATTGCGCTCGTGCTGACGGCCTCGGCGCTGGTCGGTGGCCAGGCCTCGCGGTCTCGCACGCTCATCGTCAGTGTCGCGAACCAAGACGGCACGGTCGCTGCGGGACTGACCGATCGCGACTTCACTGTTGAGATAGGCGGAGTCCCGGTGACGGCCGTTGGGGTCAGCCAGATAGCTGAGCCGCTGTCGGTGATGCTGCTGTTTGACAGATCCGCCAGTGTGCTCTCGGTACCACCGAACCCAAGCAGTCCGTTCGGTCCATCGAGCCGACGCGCGCTGCTTGACGCGGGCACCGTCAGCGAAGCCATCCTGCGCAGCAGGCACCCGTCAGGCCGCGAGTATTTCGGGCGCTTCTCCGGGTTCACTGAGTTTCGCGGCCCGGTGGCGCCGAACCTGGGTGCATGGCTGGAAGTATTGACATGGGGCCTCGCCAGGGTTCCGGGCAGTTCATCACCTATCTGGGATGCTGTGTCGGATGCCGCGAAGCGGATCGAGCGTGATCCGGGCCGCAAACTACTCGTGCTAGTCACCGATGGTCGCAGCAATGCGAATGCCCTGTCACTTGAGGATGCAGCCAGACAGGTTGTGCGATCGGGTGTCGCTGTGTCGGTGATCGACATCGGGTATCGCGAGCAGGTGCGACAGGAGGACATGCTCGTAGCCGCGACACGGCCAGACCGGCTGCTTAATTGGCTCGCGGAGGCGACCGGTGGGCACTACATCACTGATGCGACCGTCCTCAAGACACGCGTCATTCCAGCCAGCCTCCTTGGCAACGTGGTCGATCTTCATCGCTACGCCTACAGCGTGCTCACCACCGTGCCGGTTGGGCTTCCCGCACCACAGTCAGTGAAGGTCCACGTCAGTCACACTGCCGCAACCGCGCGCACAGCGGCGTTTGTCGAAGTCCGCTAGTAGGGACGATCCGCGAGAGACGACCAAGACCAAGGACATCACGGGTGGTCTGCCGCGTGTCGTC
>CAYZLT010000411.1:0-3355 GCA_964479175.1 uncultured Solibacteraceae bacterium
CGGCATGTGGGCCGCCATCGTGTGGCCGACGACGTCGAGGCGTGTGATGTCGATTTGGTCCAGGTGTGCAAGGACCGCGTCGGAGAGGCCGGACGTCAACGTGTCGTACGCCGGGTTGCCCGTTTTGTTGTCAAACACCGCGACCGCCACCACCGGTCGGTGGCTGGCGAACCAAAACGCTGCGGCGACGAGTGCGACGGCGACCAGGCCAGTGCCCAGCAGCCACCCTGCGCGACGCCTGGACAGCGGCAGCTCGCCGGTCTCCGGGTCAAAATGAAAGGTGCCAATCCGGACCATCGTGCTGGCATGTTACTATTCAGGGTCTGGTCCGACCGCAAGGGAGGGTCCAGTGCCCCCCGCCGTGCCGGCGTAGCTCAGTTGGTAGAGCAGCTGATTCGTAATCAGCAGGTCGTAGGTTCGAGTCCTATCGCCGGCTCCAATTTTCCTCAATAAATTCAACGATTTCGCTTCGGTCTGTTCGCCCGATCGGACGTTTGACACCCAATCTGACACCCAGTCGAGACTGGACCGCGACACACAACTGCGCATGGCGATAAGATTCGCAACACCATGGCCGCGCCGGTCCACTTAACGCACCCACCGATCAAGGAAACGCTGTTCGACATTCGATTAGCCGACGTGGCGCAGGTCAGCCTTGAGCTGCTCGAGGGCCTCAAACCCCTCGTTTCCGACCGTTACCCCGACATCCAGGAAATCCAACGCAAGGAAGCGAGATTCGACCTGAGCGCTGGGAAGCTCGCGACAGAGACACGCGATCTCGGCGCCGTTGGATTGCTCTGTCGCTCTGCCGACCGAAAGTCCGCGGCACAATTCCGGTCGGATGGCTTTACTTTGAACTGGCTGGAACACTACACGTCAGCCGACGATTTGTACGCCGAGGCAATCCGGCTGTGGTCGATGTTCGTGAACGTCGCAGAGATTCAACCGGAGTCTGTGACCCGATTTGCACTACGTTATATCAATCGGTTCCATCTGCCCCTGAGCGATGGAGACCCGATCGATAAGTATCTGACGTTCTCTCCGCCCATTCCGGTAGATCTGCCCCAGGCTGTCTCCGAGTTTGTTGTCAGAGTCGGTCTCGTTGAGGCTGATGGCGATCCTACGCTGGTCTTGACCCAGAAACTTGGGGCTTCCAAGGGTGGAAGCACACCTGAGATGATCCTGGACCTCGACGCAAGTTCGACACGACGGCTTGGCACCGCGGATTCCATACTGAAGCCCAAGTTCGATCAGTTGCGCGACTTGAAGAACCGGGGCTTCTTCTCGGTTCTTACTGAGGACGCTGTTAAGCTATTCCTATGATTGTCGCGGACGCCCCCCCGGCTCTTTACTGCCCCGCGTTTGATCGCGCCCTCGGTGCTGACGCGTTTAGTATCGGCGCGGCGTTGACTGAAATTTCTGCGCGTTCTACGAGTCTTTCCGATACATACCCACAGTGGGATGAAGCCATCGTTAAGGCCGTTGAGGATGCACGACTCGAAGGGCGCGCGGCCTTGCCAGAGGCAATGTCCGCCGGGTCTGCGCTTTTGGGCGCGCTCCCGTTGGGAACACCCGCACCGGAGGTCGTTGTCGAGAGCGACGGACAAATCGGTTTCGACTGGGACTTGGACCGCCGTCGCACGCTCAGCCTGAATGTTGGCAGAGGCGGTATGCTGGGTTACTCAGCGCTGATCGGAGTCGAATCGACGTACGGTAGGATTCAGTTCGATGGCTCCCTCGATCGCCGAATCGCTGACCTGCTTCGCGCGGTTCTGGCGGAATAGACGCACAGTTAAAGATACCGAGACCGCAGCCCGCTTTATCTTTGACAGCGGGAAATACGCAGCTACAACTGGTCGTGCTAGGGATAGGGCCTTTGATCAGCCCGAGTTGTCGGTGAGCTTGATCGACGCTCTCCCGGCTTCCACCATTTGGAGATTGGGCGACGTTGCCGGAGAAGCCCGCAAGAAACCGGCTGCAGCGTACGCATGGCTACCTGTCGCAGAGTGGCGAGAAATTGAAATGTCAATTCGCTGCGACGAACCCCCGTGGCGGCACGCAATAGCGGATTGGCCTGATACGAATCTTGAGCGATGCAAGAACCTACGCCAACAGCTCGCGGCGAAAGCCCGGCTGGTGGTGCGTCCAATTCGGCCGATCTGAGACTTCAGCCAAATAGCGCCGAACGCCAACAGACGACAGTCGGCGGGAAGGCTGAGAAATGTGCGCATCGATCAGGCCACCGGCTCTGTGAGCGGCCGCAACAGATCGGCGATCCATGCCGGCGCGTGCCGAAGGTCCTTGCGGATGGCCGCTCGATCCGAGTTTGTGATGAACCGCCGGACCGCGGCGAGCACGCCGTCGTTGATTTGAGTTTTGCCGAGGTCTCGCAGCGCGTGAATGATGGTGCCGCTCTTGCGGCCTGCCGTCGCCATGTTGCGAGGCGGGGTGTGCTGCAACATAATCTCGCGCTTGCCGATCTTCACCTTCCGAGCCGGACCGTCAGTCAGGAACACGATGCGCGAGGGCACCTGATCCGAGAGGCCCATCACATTGGCGGCGTACGCACCCGATGGCTGAAGGCGAATCACGTCACGCACCACCAACGCGCGTGCAGCGCCTGGGTTGCGGATCTGCCTGCCGTCAGTCTTGATGCTCGCCGACCAGGCCAAGCCCCTTCATCGGTCGAGGCGGAACGATTGACCACCGCCATCAACGCGAACCTGGACCGAATCGGATTCCGCAAGGGCCACGAACGTTGATGATGGGCGCGGGACGGAGCGTATAGTAAACGCTACGTTTACTATGGGAGTCATGGCCGCGCTCCAGCCCTTGATCTGACCGGCGACCTTCGGGTCGCGCTGTCGGCCGCCGACCACGCGCTGGGTCGCCTTGATGGGGCGATTCTCACGCTGCCCAACCCGGACTTGTTCGTCTTCATGTATGTCCGCAAAGAGGCTGTGCTCTCGAGCCAGATCGAAGGGACACAGAGTTCCCTTCAGAATCTGCTCGCGGCTGAAGCGCGCCTGTATGACCCTGACGCACCGGGTGACGTGGCCGAGGTCGTGAACTACGTGAGGGCGATGAAACACGGACTGGCGCGGCTCCCCCGCGTTGGTTCAGGTAGGACTGGCGCATGCGCAATTCGAAACGATTCATCCGTTTCTCGATGGCAATGGGCGCGTCGGCCGCCTGCTCATCACGTTCCTGCTGACCGAACGTCGATTGCTCTCGCGGCCGGTGCTGTATCTCTCGCACTACTTCAAGCAGCACCGCACGGAGTACTACGAGCGACTCCATGCCGTCCGTGATTTGGGTGATTGGGAAGGCTGGTTCAGGTTCTTTCTTCGCGGTG
>CAYZLT010000412.1:0-3344 GCA_964479175.1 uncultured Solibacteraceae bacterium
GACGACGAACTGGACGCGGTGTATCGGCTGCCCCCGGGCGAGTTCACGGCGGCGCGGAATGTGCTGGCGAAGGCACGCGGGGCGGCAGGCGCGGAAATCAAGACCCTCGAAAAACCCACGCTGCCCGCCTGGGCGGTGAACCAGCTGTTTTGGCGGGACCGCGCGACATTTGACGCGCTCGTCGAAGCCTCGACCGCCATGCGGCAGGCGCATGTGCAGGTGATCTCGGGACGCAGTGCCGATGTCGCCGCGGCCGAAGGAACTCATGCCGCCGCGATCAAGGCCGCAGTGCAGTCGGCACGGCGGCTGATCGACTCTGTGGGAGAGAAGGCCACTCCGGCGACCATCGACGCCATCTCTGAAACCCTGCAGGCGCTGCCGTCAGAAGACCCAGCCGGGCGCCTGACGCGGCCGCTCAAACCGCTCTCGTTCTCGGCGTTGCTCGCGATGGGGATTCCAGTGGTCCAGGGTTCGACAAGGTCCAGGGTCCAGGGTCCGTCAAAAAAGGAGGTCGCGGAACGGGTGGCCGCACGGAAGGTCGCTGAAAAGACCCTGAAGGCGGCGACGACGGCGGAGGAAAAAGCCGAAGCCGCGCACGCGGAGGCGAAGAAAGCGGCAACTCATGTCGAGCAAGAACTGGCCCGCGTGCGGGACCGCCTGCAGTTTCTTGAGAAGCAGCGCACCGATGCAGAGGAGTTGCTGCGCCACCGCGCACGCGCGCTGCAGGACGCCTCGAATGCACGTATCCAGGCGGCGCAGGAGGTTCAGCGATTGGCATAGGTAGAAGTGAGAAGGCGAAAGGTACGGCCCCTTTCCGTACCTATGGCCTTCGACCTTTCACCTTTACCCTTGCTTCGACCTTTCACCTTTAGCCTTGCTCAGTGCGGTACCCTCTCCTGATGACGTCTGCGCGTGTCTCGCTCGCCCTCTCCGCCCTCCTCCTGGTTCCGATCACCGCGACGGCCCAGGGCCCGGTGGCGCCGGTGAGGGTGGAACCCATGCCGTGGGTGGTCGCCGATGTCCGTGTCGGCTGGCCCGCGATCGGCAACGACGAGCTGACCGCCGAGGCCATTGGTCGAAACGCGACGGACCTGCCCGGACGTGCGCTCACCGCCGGCCTGGCGATTCATGCCTATCCACTCCGCCGTGGTCGCTGGAAGCTGGGCGTGGGCGCCGAACTGCTCCGCGGTCGGGGCAGTTATCAGCAAAAGGACGCCGACGGGGATCCGGTCGCCTCGAAAATCAATCGGACGCTGGAGTCGGTGACATGGCAGGTCTCACTGAACTTCGGGCGTGGCCAGGGCTGGAGTTACGTCACCGCCGGCTCGGGTTTGTTCTCCTTTGACACCTTTCTTGGTGACGGTCCAGGAGACGACGAGGGGACCAACACCATCAACGTTGGCGGCGGGGCCCGCTGGTTCAAGTGGCGTCACGCCGGGTTCACCACCGACATGCGTTTCTACCTCACCAAGTCCTCGGACGGCACCCTGCTGGTCGCCCCCAGGGGCTCCCAACGCATCGTGGTGCTCTCGGTCGGGCTCTCCGTGAAGTAAGACCTCAGAGGTCATTTCGCGGCGATAGGGCCGAAACGACCTCTGAGGTCTTATACTAGGAAGCTTGAAAGGACTGCGAATTTGAGCAAGGACGATCTGATTGATGTCCAAGGCACCGTGGTGGCCGTCCATAGTGGAGGTCTTTACCGCGTGCAGGTGGATTCGGGCCATGAAGTATTGGCCCAGTTGAGCGGCCGGATGCGCCGCTTTCGTATCAAGGTGGTTCCGGGCGACCGGGTCACCGTGGGCGTGTCTCCCTACGACCCGATCCGCGGCATCATCACCTTCCGCGCTCGATAACACTTCGCGCCATCAGCATTGACTACACCCACAGACACTCCCAAACCCAGGCGACGACGCCGCAGTGGAGGGGGAGACGGTCCCCGTCCGTCTGCCTCTGCCGCACCAGTGCCCGCGCGCGCCCCGCGGCGGGGCGGACAGGCGACCCCACAGGCGGCCTCGACCACCCGTGAATCGGTCCCCTTCGACCCCGCTCCCCTGCCCTTCGTTGATCTGGTCAGCGACCCGCACGTGCTCGACGCGCTCCAGCAGCGCGGCTACAAAGTCACCACCCCGATTCAAAGCGCCGTGTTGCCCTACGCCCTCAAGGGTCACGACATCATCGGCTGCGCGCAGACTGGCACGGGCAAAACCGCCGCCTACCTGCTCCCGATTCTCGCCAAACTCATGTCGGCCGGCCACAAGGACTCGCACACGCATACACGTGCGCTGATCCTTGCGCCGACGCGCGAACTGGCCACGCAGATCGACGACGAGATCCAGGGCTTTGCGTATCACGCGCCCGTGGCCAGCGTCGCCGTCTACGGCGGCGTCCCCATGGAACCGCAGGAACGCGCCCTCAAAGCCGGCGTCGACATCGTCGTCGCCACGCCCGGGCGATTGCTCGATCACATGCGGCAGAAGATCGGGGACTTCTCGCGGATTGAAGTGCTGGTCCTTGATGAAGCGGATCGCATGATGGACATGGGCTTCTGGCCAGACGTCCGCAAGATCGCCGAGATGATGCCGCCGTCCGAGCAGCGGCAGACGATGCTGTTTTCGGCGACGATGCCTCAAGAAGTGATGCGGTTTGCGGATGAACTCGCACCGAAGTCGGTGTTCATTCAGGTGGGATCGGTGCGCGGCCCCGCGCAGACCATCACGCACGAAGCGCGCCTTGTGCACGCCAAGGACAAGGCGGAAGTGCTCGCGAAGGAACTGCGGCGTGAGCGCGGTACGTCGATCGTGTTCGTGAATACGAAGATTGGCTGCGACCGTCTCGCGCGGACGTTGCAGCGATCGGGCCTCAAGGCCGCGGCCGTGCATGCGGACCGCCCGCAGAAGGAGCGGACGGAAACGATCGAAGCGTTCCGGTCCGGGCGTGTGCAGGTGCTTGTCGCCACCGATGTCGCCGCACGAGGACTCGATATTGACGACGTGGCGCTGGTGGTGAACTACGAAGTGCCGCGGTCGCTTGATACCTACGTGCACCGCGTGGGCCGCACCGGCCGGCGCGATCTGGCCGGCCATGCGCTGACACTCTCGGACGACTTCGAGCGGTCGTATCTGGATTCGATCGACAAGGCGTTCGGACTGAAGCTCTTCGAATAAGACTGAAGGCAAAAAGGCGGAGGCCAGGGCCAGAGAGGTACGGATTGAGTCCGTGCTCTTGGGCTTGCGTAAGGTCCTTGCTGACTGCAGTATCGATGCGCGTTGAAGGTTTCGGTCGGGCCCGTCCTCTCGTGCGGACTCAAAAAACCGAGCCGACGATTTGAGCATGCGCGCGCTTAC
>CAYZLT010000413.1:0-3344 GCA_964479175.1 uncultured Solibacteraceae bacterium
CAATGGCAGACCGTCCTCGCCGAGACGGAACGAGACCGTCACTGTCATGATGACCGGCACCGGTTCACCGTTGAGCGTGGTCGGCCTGAACCGCCACTGCCGCACCGCGTCGAGCGCCGCGTCGGTCAACAAGGCCACCGGGCGAATCGCCTGCGCATTGCTCATATTTCCGTCGCCATCGATGATGGCCTCAACGATGACGATGCCCTGGACACCGGCCGCGATCGCGTCGTCGGGATACACCGGCGCGACGTGTCTGATCTTGATCGGTTCCCTGACCTGTCCGCCGACGCGGACCGGTTGCTGTTGCGCCATCGGTGTTGTCGTGTCTTCCGGCAACACCGCCGTCACCGCACGGAGCGACGCCATCGGCACAATGCCCAGGACCATCACGGCCGCGAGGGCTGACGCCAGCCGCGTTCGGCCATCTCTGTTTACACGGGGATTGAGAATCGCCATCACTCGTCCCTCCAATTGCGATCGTCGCGCCATCGCCAGCGTCAGTTCAGTTCCACCACACTCACCCGCCAGCGAGACCAGCTCGGACGCGTAGTCCGAGGCGCGCGAGCCAAAGGCCAACGCCAGATCATCACACGCACGTTCCCGTTCCATCCGAAGCCGCCGGGCGGCCAGCCACGCCATCGGATGCATCCACCACACCGCCAACATGACGTGTGCCAATTGCAGCCACCGGGCATCACGCCGCTGCACGTGTGCGAGTTCATGCACAAGCACGGGATCGAGCCTCGCCTGCGGCCACTCTCGCGCCACTGACGGCAACACGACCACGGGCATGCGTGTGCCCCAGGTCGCCGGCATCAAGTCTGAGGGGCCCTCACGCAGGTCATATCGCGGCACGCCCAGCCAGCCCGCGATCAACTCCGCGCGTGCGCGGAGCGAGGCATCGGTGACAGGCGCCGTCGCCGACGTCAACTCTGACGCCGCCCGATGCGCACGCACGAAGCGCCCCAGCCCCACCATCAGCCCTGCCGCCCATATCAGTCCGACGAACCGTCCAGGTGTCCACGCCGAGCGCGCTACCGCCGTGTCTAACGACGACGCGGGCGAGCCGGCGTTGAGGGTCGACGCGGTCGAAACCCGCACGTCGGGCGCCACACCCCGTGTCGAGATCAACGTTGACAGTTGCGGCCACCAC
The DNA here is from genome assembly GCA_964479175.1 of uncultured Solibacteraceae bacterium. Lineage (GTDB taxonomy): Bacteria > Acidobacteriota > Vicinamibacteria > Vicinamibacterales > SCN-69-37 > SYFT01. Next base: position 1,157 of record CAYZLT010000413.1, read on the forward strand.
GACACGCCAGTCGTGGGCAGCGCGACCTGCGCCATGGGCAGCGCCAGCGCCGCCACACACACGGCGGCCCACACGGCGTGACGCGAGGCCGCCGACGCCCTGTACATCGCCATCGTCACCATCCACCCGATCGCAAAGATCACGGTGGACTTGAGCACGAGGTCGAACACAAATTCCGGTGACATCAGCGTCCCTCCTTGCGTGCCTCGGCGATGCGCTTGAGCAGGTCGTCTTTCTGTTTTTTCGAGAGCTTCGTGTCGGACGCGTCGAGCAGGGCCACCATCGCGTCTTCGGTTGACCCATCAAAAAACGTCCGGACCAGGTGACGCATGGCCGATGCCCGCTCCTGCTCCCGTTCCGCGGTCGGTTCAAACAGGTAGCGTGGTCCGTCCACGATGTGCCGGATATGGCCCTTATCTTCGAGAATGCGCAGATGGGCACGGACGGCGGAATAACTGGGCGGGTCCGGCATTTCCAGCTGCACCTGCGCGGCCGAGGCCCGCTGCAGGCGGTGGAGGACGTCCATGATTTGCCGTTCACGGCGCGACAACGAGAGGGCCAAAGGTCTGGTCATGGGTTGGTAAGGGAGGAAATTAGCATGATGCTAAATAATTAGCAAGTTCGCCAGAAAACGCCCTCCGGGTGTAGCGTGGATGGATGATGAATCTGACCGTTCTTTTTGTGTCCGCCGTCGCCCTCGCAGCGGGCCCCCAGGCGACTGCCCAGCAGACGACCACGCAGCAGTCCGCCCACGACCACGCGCAGATGAATCACCGCGGCGCCCACGTCATGGGCTTTGACCAGGACAAGACCACGCACCACTTTCTGCTGTTTGAGGATGGCGGCGCCATCGACGTGTCCGTCAAGGACGCCGCGGACAAGACGAACCTCGACGCCATCCGCGCGCACCTGCCGCACATCGCGATGAAGTTTGGAGAGGGCGACTTCGAAGCGCCGGCGCTCGTGCACGCGACCGACGTCCCCGGGACAAAAGACCTGGCCGCGCTCAAGGCCAAGCTGTCGTGGAAATACGTCGAGACCGCGAAGGGCGGCCGCGTGGACATCGTGACCACCGACGCCGCAGCCCTCTCAGCCGTGCACGCGTTCCTCAAATACCAGATCGAGGATCACAAGACAGGGGATCCGCTGACGGCACGCAAGCGGCAATGAGGCAATGACATTGCCCCAGTGCCTCATTTCTTGAAGGGGAACCGCCCAAGCGCCACGAGCAGATCGAGCCGGGCGCGGCGGAGGGCGTCCTCCGCAATCACGGCGGAGCTTTCCGCATCACGGGCAGAGCGCTGGGCGTCGATGACCTCGAGATTGGTCGTCGCGCCCAGTTCGAACGCCCCCGACGAAATCGTCAGGACTTCGGTCGAGCGCGACGCCGCTGTGCGCGCAAATTCGAGGGCTCTGGCGTAACTGGTGACCGCCGCCTGTGCCAGTCGCACGTCCGCACGCACCTGAATTTCGAGCGTCTCGATGTTCAGGCGCGCCTGCGAGACATTGGCGGCGCGCGACTGCTTCGCCGCGGTACGCAGACCCCCTTCGTAGATCGGCTGCGTGACTGAAAACGTGAGCCGCCACGACGCGGAGGGCTGAAACAGCCCCTTCGGCGTGACGTACTGCGGCGCAAAAGACACGGTGCCCGTCGGCCAGATGTCGCGGATGCTGTCGGCCAGTACCTTCTCGGCGGCCGCTCTCACCGCGCCCTGCAAGCGCAGATCGGTGCGCTCCTGAAGCGCGGCGTCCACACTCACCGCTCCGGCGGGCACCTCGAGTGGTGGTTCACTCCCCGCATCGACCGGCCCCGACTCGGCGAGAATCACGCCGAGGGCTTCCTGCGCGCGCAGCAACGCCAGGCGCGCGTTTTCCAGGCGTGCCTGGTCGGTCGACACTGACTGCTCCGCGCGCAGTTCATTCAGCCGGCTGCCCAGTCCACCCTCGCGACGTTTCGTCGAATAGTCGAGATGCGCGCGCGCGTTCTCCACGGCCCGCTGCGTGACTTCCACCTGGCGCCGCTGGGCAATCACTGCGAGATACGCCTGCGCGGCGGCGACCGAGATCTGCCGTTCGACATCCGCCACCGACAGCTCGGCAATGCCCCGCTGTTGCCGGGCCTGCGCCACCTGCGCCCACCGTGCGGGCGCCAGGATGGGCATGCTCGCCACCGCGCCAAACGTGACCT
>CAYZLT010000414.1:0-3340 GCA_964479175.1 uncultured Solibacteraceae bacterium
GGTCGCCGCGCGGCGACCAGCGAATCACGCGGTTGCCACCAGCTTGACCGCCCCACCCCGCGCCCGTGGTCGTGCGCTTGATCTGCGTGACCCACAAGAAGTCCTTGTCGAGCTCGGCCTTGGGAATTTCGAAGAACAACCGATCGCCAATCCGATGCACCTTGAAGATGCCTTCGTCGGACTTGGCTTCTGCGGTGATGACACGATCATACGGCTGCGGACGTGTGGGCGCCTGCGCACCACCACCCTGCCGACCGCCCGCGGCCGCAGGCGGATCCTGCGTTGGCGGTGGATCCTGAGCGACCACGCCGGGCGTGCTCGCGAGGGCGACAAACACCGCCGCACACGCGACCACGAACCACGACGAGAACAAATTGCGTTTCCTGACCATGAGACACTCCTCCCAACCGGGACGTTTTGGTAACGGCGCGATTATACCTGTGAGACCGATGGCCCCTCTCCTTATTGCCACCACCAATGCCGGGAAGATCCGGGAAATTCGCCACCTGCTGGCCCACTGGCCGGATCTCCTGACGCTGCCGGACCTCCCCCCGATGGCGGAGCCTGAGGAAACCGGGGCCACGTTCGCGGACAACGCCGCGCTCAAAGCCCGCTACTATGCCCGGTCGTCGGGCCTGGTCACGGTGGCCGAAGACTCCGGCCTTGTCATTGACGCGCTCGACGGCGCGCCCGGGGGACACAGCGCGCGGTACCCGGGCACGACCTATCCAGACAAGTTCCGCAACCTGTACGCCGCGCTGGGCGCGGCACCACGACCGTGGACCGCGCGATACGTCTGCGCGGTCGCTGTTGTCGCGCCACGCGGTTCCGAGGTCCCGTTGCTCTACGAGTGTGAGGCGGCCGTTGAAGGCGAGATCTGGCCCGAACCCCGTGGGACACACGGGTTCGGCTATGACCCGATCTTTTATTTCCCGCCGTACGGGCGGACGTTTGGTGAGGTCGAGGACGAGGAAAAACTCGCGGTCGCGCACCGGGGGCGCGCCTTCAGGCTCCTGGTCGACTGGCTGGCGTCTACTCCGGCCGAACGGCTTCGTTGAGACCAAAAAACAGCAGGCCTCCGATCACGAAGCCCATGACGGGAATGTGCTGCGGTACCACCAGGATGTGGACAAAGCCCCCAAAGAGACCCCCGAGCAGGGCGGCCAGCACTTGACGCCGGAATCGCTTCACCCAAATCGGCCGACACCGGTGCCCTTCAGAAAGTGGACCGAGGCAGCGGGGGCAGGTGGCCATTCAGGAATCGGGGGGAACGCGAGCGGATTCTACCACGCGAGCTGCTGGACCTTCGCGTCCGCTTTTGGCACAATCTGCGCGGTTCCCCAAATCCACCGGAGGTCGTATCCCCATGATCCACCCTGCCCCTCATCGGAGAGGTGTCTTTGTCGCTGCTCTGGTCGCCATACTGGCCGCCCTCACGTCGGGCGGTGCCGGTCTGTCGGCACAGTCTGGAAATACTGACCCACTGATTCAGGATCTGCGCTGGCGGAACATCGGCAACGCCAATCTGGTCGGACGGATCTCTTCAGTGGATGCCCTGGAGAACGACTGGGCCCACGTGGTGGTCGGATCGGCGTCGGGCGGTGTCTTCAAATCCCGCAATGGTGGCATCAGCTGGGACCCGATCTTTGACGGCTACGGCGCCGCCTCGATTGGCGACGTCAAGATCAACCAGACCACTCCCGACATCATCTGGGTGGGCACCGGCGAGGAGTGCGGACGCAACTCGGCCGCCTGGGGCGACGGTGTCTACAAATCGAGTGACGGCGGTGCCACGTTCCAAAACGTCGGCCTGCAAGACACGTTCAACATCGGCAAAATTGCATTGCACCCCAAAGACGTCAATACCGTGTACGTCGCCGCGATCGGCAACATCTACGGTCCGGTCGGCTCGCGCGGACTGTTCAAGACCACCGACGGCGGCAAGAGCTGGAACAAGCTGACAGACGGGTTGCCCAACGATCCGCAGACCGGCGCGATCGACCTCGTCATGGACCCGTCCAATCCCGACATCCTGTATGTGTCCTTCTGGCAGCGCATCCGGTATCCGTGGCGCCTCAACAGCGGCGGCCCCAACAGCGGCATCTTCAAGAGCACCAACGCCGGCCGCACCTGGAGGAAATTGACCAACACCCTGCCTGCGGGTGACATGGGCAAGATCGGATTGGCCATCGCGCGCTCCAATCCCAAGGTCGTGATGGCGCACATCGAACACGGATTCCAGCCGCCCGCCACGGTTCCGCCCCCCGGACAGCCCGTCGCGGCGGAGGGCGGACGAGGCGGTGGTGGCGGCACACCCAATCCCGACTACGCCGACATGACCAAACTTGGCGCCGGGATCTACCGGTCCGAGAACGGCGGCGACACGTGGACGTTCCTCGATCGCTACCTGACCCGGCCGTTCTACTACAACCACATCGGCATCAGCCCGGTCGACGACAAATACGTCTTCAGCTACAACATCGCCTATCGCCGCTCGCGCGACGGCGGCAAGACGTTTGTGGGAGGTGGCGGCGGCAACGGCGGTCACTGCTGGCACGCCATGTGGCACGACCCCCACAACAAGAACCGGTACTACATCGGCAGCGACGGCGGACTCAATCTGACCCACGACGACGGGGCCAACGACATCCGGTTCGAAAACCTGAACGTCACGCAGTACTACGCCATCTCCGCCGACATGCGGGAGCCGTACTACATCTGCGGCGGCCTGCAGGACGCGGGCAGTTCGTGCGGCCCGTCAGCCACCCGCGCGCAGGGCATCTATCTGAGTGACTGGTTCAACATCTCCGGTGGGGACGGATACCACACCCAACAAGATCCGACCAACTATCGAAACATCTACTCGGAGTCGCAACCGGACCGGCAAGGCGGCAACATCGGTCGATCGGATGCCGAGACGCGCCAGCGCACAAGCGTGCGCCCGAGCAAGACCAACATCACCAACTGGGACGAATACATCACGCCCGAGATGGAGAAAAAAGCCGAGGCGGCCAACTGGGGCCTGCAGCCCGCGCAGATGGGACCGCTGCGCTACAACTGGTCGACGCCCTTCATCCTCTCGCCGCACAACCCACGCGCGATCATGATCGGCTCGAACCACCTGATCATGTCGCTCGACGGCGGCCAGAGTTATCGCGTCATCAGTCCCGATCTCACGCAGAACGATCCGGAGCGCACCAGCCGCTTCTCCGGCGGCATGACGCCGGACGAAAATCCCGGAGGCGGCGCCGAGTACCACGCCACGATCATCACGATCTCGGAGTCCCTGATCGAACCGGGGCAGATCTGGATTGGCACTGACGATGGCAATATCCAGGTG
>CAYZLT010000415.1:0-3338 GCA_964479175.1 uncultured Solibacteraceae bacterium
GAACAGCGCAAGTTCCAGTTGGGATTCAAACTCTTCTTCTAGGTTAGAGGTTAAAGGGAAAAGGCTACAGGTACGGACCGTCCGTACCTGTGGCCTTTAGCCTTCGACCTTCAGCCTGACACGGGTTCTTCCATTGTTCCGCCCCCTTCTCGCTGCACTCGCCCTGACCATTCCCACGGTCCTTTCGTCGGCTTCTTCCCCGTCACAACCTACCGTCGCACAGACGGGTCGCGTGGCCCTGACTATCCAGCGCCATCAAGCCGGCGCTCCAATCACCCTCGGCGTTCCCTTCCCCAAGGGCGCCCTGGCCTCCCCTGACCATGTGCGAGTCCTGGACGCCGCCGGTCAGGAAGTGCCCTCACAAGTCACCGAAGTCACCACATGGGAACCGGCCGATCCCAGCCTGAAGTGGATCTGGGTGTTTTTTTTCGCGACCGACAACAATCAGTATTCGCTCGAGTACGGCCCCACGATTCGACGTGCGCGTGCCACGGCCCAGATCGAGGCCCTGAACAATCCACGCGCGGCCGGCCTCGCCGAACTCACGACCGGTCCGATGCGCATCGTGGTACGTCAGGGCGAGACAGGATTTCTGACCTCGGTCCAACTCGACCTCGACAACAATGGCTTCACCAATGCCGATGAAATTGCTTCGGGTCCTGCCGCGCGCGGTTCCTTTGCCGACGTGCTCGACGAGGCCGGCGTGGACAGTTCGAAGGCCACCGTCATCCGCACCACACTCGAGCGCGGGTCGGGTCCGCTGCACGTCGTGCTGCGTGTGGACGGTGAATACCGCTACGGCCGCGAGGACAATCAGGCCTCGCCGTTTGTCACCCGCATTCACGCGTACGCCGGCCGGTCCTACATCCGGGTCCTGCACACCTGGGTCTACACCGGCACGCCCGATCAGCACCGGCCGCAAGAGGGCGACTATCCCCATGTGGCGACACAGACCGAACGTTTGATCACGACCGACCCCACCGACACCGGATGGGTGACGCCGAAGGATCAGCTCCAGGGCCTGGGCCTGTCGCTCGCGTTGCGACTCAACCGCAACGGCCTGGGCGCCGTGTCACGCGCACAGGTCAATGCGACACCAGGCGCTCCGGGGTTCGTGCACATCACGGACGGACAACGTGGTGTTGCGGTGGGCCTGAGGAACTTCGTCGAGGAATATCCGAAGGAACTCGCCTACGACCCTGCCACCGGCGAACTGACCTCGTTTTTCTGGTCGCCCAAGGGCGGGCCGATGAGTTTCGCGCGTTCATCGAACGCGCCGGCCAACGAAGGGGCCGTCGAGAACTGGGCCACCGGACTGGCGAAGACCAGTGAAGCGTTGTGGTTCTTTCATGGCCCCGGCACCTCGACCGACGAGGTCCGACGCACGATGGATCTCGTGCTGGCACCCCCGGTCGCGCATGTGGACCCGGCGTGGTACGGCGCGTCCGGCGTCTATGGCGACTTCGCACCGCGCACCACGCGCGAGCCCGACCTGCAACGCGCGCTCGACTACAAGTACGACTGGATGCAGTTTAATCAGCGTCGCGAGCCGTGGTACGGCGCGTTCAACTACGGCGACATGATGAACACGTTCGACGGCACCCGGTGGAGTGTGTACGGCCACGGTGAGCCCGCGCAGGACTTCATGTGGTGGCTGCAGTTCATGCGCACGGGGGACGCGAAGGTCTACGACACCGCGCAGGCGTTCAGCCGACACCTGATGGACGTCGACAACACGCATTGGCCGGCCGGGCCGACGTTTTACGGCGACACCAACTATCCGATGGACTGGTGGAACACCCGCACGGCGCCGCCGGCCACCAAATATCTCGGCGTCGGGCGTCGGCATGCCGAACAACATTGGATGCACATCCTGAGCGCCCACGTCTGGGTGCAGGGGTGGATGGCCTCCTACTATCTGACCGCCGACCAACGCGCGCTCGACGTCGCAAAGCTCACCGCCGACATGCACCTGCGTCGCCTGTGGGGAGAGCACGAACTGACCGGACGTCGGCTGTATCTCTCCATCTGGAATCTCTCGGAGGTCTGGGACGCGACCAAGGACGATCGGTACGGCAAGGAGCTCGAAGTCCGCGTCGCCAGAATGCTGCAGTTGCAGCGCGAGCAGGCCGACCAACTCGCCATCGAGCGATACGGCTACGCCAACGTGTACGCCACACACGGCTTGTGGAAGTACTACACGATGACCGAGAGCCCTGCGGTGCGCGCGGCGCTGATTCGCAACGCCCGCGCCGTGCGTGACATTCCGCCGCTCAACCACATGATGGAGTCGTATCTGGCGACGATTCACGGGCTGAGCCTCGGGTATCGCTTGACCGGCGACCGGTCGTTTGTCGAGGAGATGCAGCGCCGTCTTGAACCGTTGCGCACCGAGGCCCTGCCTCGCCCGATCGACGACAGCTGGACCCGCACCGATCTGTTTGCGGCGTTGGAAAAGGGCAGCAAGCTGCCGGTCGATCCGAATCGCCTGCGGCCCAACGCCACCAACGAATACACGGCCGCGCCACCGACCCGCCGCGCCATCTGGTCCTTCACCAATGGCCTGCGCGTCTTTGGGTGGACCACGGCGTTTGGCGTGCCGTGGGCGTTGGCAACACTTGACGAGGCCCAGGAGTCCAAAGGTCCAGGGGTCCAGGGGTCCAAAGGTCCGGAATAAGGAGAAAGACGATGTCACGACGATTGATGCGATCTGCGTTCACGGCGGCCGCGCTTGCCGCCACGTTGTTCTGGCTCACGCCGACGGTCTCCACACAGGTCACGGCCCTGCCGTACGACACCGGCGCCACCGGACTCGGCCTGGCGTTGCGGCAACTGCCCAACGACGGTGCCGTCCTGTACGTCACCGCACATCCCGACGATGAGAACAACGGCGTGTTGGTGGCACTCAACCGCGGGCGTGGACTCAAAACGTCGCTGCTCACTGTCACACGTGGCGACGGTGGCCAGAACGAGATCGGCGCCGAACTGTTCCAGGCGATCGGCATCCTCCGTTCAGAGGAACTGGCGGCGGTCCATCGCTACGATGGCGCGGACCAGTACTTCACGCGCGCCTTTGAGTTCGGCTACTCGTTCAGCGTGGAAGAAACGTTTGAAAAGTGGGGCAAGGAGGAAATCCTCCGCGATGTCGTCAAGGTCATTCGCACCGTGCGCCCCGACGTCATCCTCACGATGAATCGTGATGGGCAAGCCGGCGGTCAGCACCACATGGGTTCGGCGCGGCTGGCACACGAAGCGTTCCGGGTCGCGGCGGATCCGACACGGTTCCCCGAGCAGATTCAGGCGGGCCTTCGTCCGTGGCAGACGCGCAAGGTCTATCA
>CAYZLT010000416.1:0-3327 GCA_964479175.1 uncultured Solibacteraceae bacterium
TGATCGTTACCCTCGCCACTTACGCCAACATCAAGGGCGTCGTCGACATGGCCAGACTCGGCGCCTTTTGCACGTATTGCGTGTTCACCACGGCCGCTTCACCAGTGATGTGGTGGCTGATCTGGCGGCTGCGGTGAGGGGCGCTCATGGCCGCGCGAATCCGGCTATCGCGTCGACGACTTCTGCGCACGCGCCAGCTCGATCGGTAACCTGCTCTTGGCCGTGGGCCTCAGGTTCCTGTTCCTCACCCGACTAGACGTGGGCGGGGCTGTGGACGTGTGCCGATGTATAGATGGCGCCGACAACCGCGCCATACAGGATGTGCAGGATGAACTCCGCCAACACTCCCATCATGCCGAGATTCGACATGAAGGCGCCTGGCGCGGGCATCATCTCCGGCATTAGCGGGTGCATCATCGGCATCATGCCCATGACCATGCCAGCAATAATGGCGTGCATGAATCCGAATCCGGCGCCGATCAGGGCGCTCGATCGGTGGGTGATCGTCTCGAACCCCCACGCGTAGATCAGCGCGATCAATCCGGAAATCATCAGGTGCATGACCATCCCCACCATGAAGGCGGCCGTACCAGGCTGCAGCAGCATGGTCCCGAGCATCATCTCGATATTTGCCGGCATCCCCATGGCACGCCCCATCGCAAGGCCCATCGACATCACGATCCCGCCGACGACACCGGCCAGAAATGCTCTTCCGAGATTCATCATTGTCCCCCTGCTACCTTCATGTGACCGACGACCCGGTTGCCATCAGCCAGGCACTTGGCGGCGCCACGCACGTCCGGACCCGTCGTCCGACGGCACCGCTGTGCCGTCGGACGAGCGTCGGGGCTACTGTTTCTTGCTGTCCGTGCTGGTCGAACCGAACGGCGCGTCCGCGAAGCCAGCCTTCGTCGGCGGCTCGAAGATCAGGCCCGACGTGTACTTGTCCATCTTCTGCTCTTTCATCAGCAGGTCAATCGACATGGCGTACTGCTTGCGCGCTTCATCGACGCTCTTTTTGCCAGTCGCCACCTCGTGCGCGAGGTTCACGGCGGGGAAGTTCGCCGGTTCCTTGTCGCACATCGCACCAATCATGCCGGCGGTGCGGTTGAGGATGATACTGCCGTCGAACTCGAGGATGTCGTCGGCCTTCGACGGATCGACTTTGTAGTTCACCGCCTGGTGCATGGCGTCCTTGTGCGGGATCGGGAAGTTGTGCTCGATCTCCTCGTTCATGACCTCCGTGTACTTCCACGGACCGTTGTCGTGCCAGATGAGCCGCATGGTCGTGACTTCCGCCGGCTCGCCGTATTTCTTGATCATTCTCTCGGCGGCCGCTTTCGGCGCCGGCTTCCACGACGCGATCACCTGCTCGGATTTCATCGCGGCGTGCATCTCACCCGGCATCGGCTTCTTGTCCTGCTGCATCGCTTGTGGCGGGGCCTGGGCTGCAACGCCGACCGACAGCAATCCGGCGACACCGACACACATGACCTGGTTCAGACTCTTTATCTTCTTCATCATTCGTAGCTCTATTGGTTAAGGACTAAAGAGAATGCAATTGGCGTTCCGAAGTGGATCCGCCGCGGCCGCGTTGGCGCTGGTTCCTGCTACTGGGCCGTTGGACGATGTTGCCGAGGTCGTCATCGCCACCCGCGCGGCCTGTCGCGCGCTGCACCGCGGTGCGGGCGCGGAGAAGCGGACCGGAAATCGCTGTCCTTGACTACAGCTGATCGCTGAATGAACCGGAGCCGTGACGGTCAGGCCTGAGGAAGGTCAAATGCACGTGGCTGATGCAGCGCCGACCGCGCCGCGTGATAGCAGCCAGTGAGTTCTGCGCGATCATTCTCGTTGTCGAACGACTCAGCCGAGCGATCGCCCACAAACGCGGCTTGGCGGACCAGCGCCAGCCGGTCTTCTTCGTGCAGCACGCACGGCGCCAGATCGCGCATGGCCGCGAGTAGCCGACAGCTGACCGACACACTCGAGCGGCCGTAGCGGGCGATCTCAGTGAACGCAAGATCGAGTATGCCGGCAAAGGTCACCTCGCTGGCGACGACGCGCAGCGTGCCATCGGCGTCGTGGCGATACGCCGATGGCATGCTGCGCCCGGCCAGATGGCAGAGCGCCTGCTCCAGTCGGTCGATGCAGGTACGGGCCGTCGCCGGATCATTGATGCCCGGCGACAGGGCTCGCACGGCCAGCTCCACGAGTTGATCGACAAAGAACCCAACATCCTGGACGCCGGTGCGCTCGCTAGCGGTGATGAAGCACGCCCGCACTGACGCCGCAATGTCGTCGCTCGGCGTCAGGGCCGCAGTCACCGTTACCAGCGGGGTGCCCCTGCGCACGAAGGCGCCGGGCCGCGAGTCGAGGCGCACGACCAGATTGTGTGCGGTCGCCAGCTTCAGCAGCCGCGCACCATCGACGGCTTGGACATAACCGCCCGCAACGGCCACGATGGCGTGCCCGCCCACGAACGTCGGCGATGGCGCGCGCGCCGCTCGTTCGCTCGGGTCCGGCGCGGGTTCTTGACCGATCTGCTCGGGAAACAACCGGTCGATCGCTCCCGCGAGTTCGTCGGCGACGTTGGCGATCACCTGAGACGCCTGGATCGAGGTGGCAATGTGATGGATGAAGAAGATCAACACACTGAGACTGAGCATCGCCAGGACGACCCCGACCGTCACGGCCAGATGCGGCACGAACTGCTCGTCGTCGGTACCGCGCACCGTGCGCAGCACGAGCAAGCAGTAAGTGAATGTCGAGACAAAAGTGCCCAGCGTGACCTGGTTGCCGAGATCGCGCAGGAAGTTGCGGAGCAGACGCGGCCCAAACTGCTGCGAGGCGAGCGTGAGCGCGACGATGGTGATCGAAAATGTCACCCCGGCGACCGTGATCATCGACGCGGCGATGGTCGACAGCACGGCCCGGGCCCCTTCGGGCCCGCCGGTGAAGACCCACGACAATTCGCTCAGGAACTGAGCCGTGAGCACCCGGTCGAGGTCCACCATGACAAATGAAACAACCACTGACACCGCGACCATTGCCGATGGCACCGCCCAGTAGGTGCCACGTATCCCCTCCCACAGGGCACGGAACCGCGTCATTCTTGGGCCAGAGTGTCAGTGTTTCGCGCCACACTACAGTATGTCCCCTGCACCGTGGCGGGCGTCGCTCTTTCGTTCGGTGTCGGCACGCCCCGACCGCGAGCGTCTTGTTGCTGGTGGTCGTGGCCTCGGGGTGGCCGCGTGAACGCCTTCGATGTCGCTGCGATTCTCGTGGCCGCCGCCGCCGTGTTCGGTTATGTGAACCACCGGTTCCTGC
>CAYZLT010000417.1:0-3327 GCA_964479175.1 uncultured Solibacteraceae bacterium
ATCGAAGGCAATGCGGTGAGCGGCGGGGGCATTTCCTCGTTTGGCGTCACGCTGGGACGCGACCTCTTGGGCACGACCAACAAGTTTGCCTACAGCGGCGGGGCGGGCCTGATCCTGGGCGACACCTGGTATCTCGACCTCGGGGTGCGCATTACCCGTATCCACACGACCGACCATCCCACAACCGTGAAGCGGCTTGTGATCGGGATGGGCCGGCGATTCTAGGTTCGTCGACGGTATGAGGCGACGGTTCGCGGCGGGTGTGGTGGTGTTGCTGGCGTCGGCCTGTGGCACGCCCACCACTCCACCTCCACCACCACCGCCCGATCCTGGTCCCGCCACGGCCCCCATCATTCGGGCGATCTCCGTGCCGACCTCGCGCGTGGAGGCGGGGCAGGACGTTGCCATCACCGCGACCGTTGACGATGCCGAGACGCCGCTGACACAGCTCGCGTATCAATGGTCGGCCAGCGCCGGAACGATCACCGGCAGCGGCACCGTGGCGACGTGGACGATGCCCAGAGGGATCACGGCCGGGGTCAACGTCACGATCACGCTGACGGTGGTCGACACCTACAACGCGCTCCTCAACAACCAGATCGTGCAGCGCCAGTTCACGGTCCTCGGCACGTCGTCGGCGTTCAGGGTGCATGACTCCGAGGCGGAGACCAAGGAACTTGCGCGCAAGTTTCTGATCGATCTGTTCGGTAATTCGTCCATCTCGCCGGAAGACTGTCTGGTTGATTTCACGACTGTGGGCAGGTGCGCCAGAGGCCGACAGCTGGAGTTGGAAGACATCGTTGAGAACCGCAAGAAGGTCGTCATCAATTCTGCTCGAATCCGCTCGCAGTCTGTGACGATCTTCTCTCCCCAGGAAGCGGTCGTCGTCTCGTTTGCTGAATTTGTCGACACAGTGATCGCCACTGGGGCCTCCGGGCACGCGCTGGGCGACTTCACGCTGACCGCTGTTTACGATCGCGATCGATGGTGGCTCTGTGAGAGTACCTTCCTCCCATCTCAGGGATACGGCGGCTTCTACGAACTCTATACACACAGGAATCGCGGGCGGGTGCCGAAAAAATAGATGGCCTTTTACAGAACGTTCTCAGAAAAAAAACTGACCGGTGCCGGCGCAGCGCGGCGCGGCAAAATTGAACAAGCCCGGTTCGGCATGGTGTCGACGCTCATCAAGGCGCCTGCGGATTTTCTTGAGGTCGGCCCAGGCCAGGGCGCCATTGCAGACCTCGCGATGGACGCCGGGTATCGCTACAAAGCGGTCGAGCCGAGCGCCATCCTGGTCGAGCAATTGCGCGCGCGTGGCATCGAGGTCACCGAGGCGTTTACCCCGCCCATTCCAGCCCCCGACGCCTCGATGGACATCGTCTACGCCGACCAGGTGGTCGAGCACATGTCGGGCATTGATGCGGCCCGTGCCTGGGTGGCTGAGGCGCTGCGGATCCTGCGACCTGGCGGTGTGTTGTTTGTCGTGGTGCCCGACTACCTGAAGGAGCGCGAGTTCTTCTGGGACATCGACTACACCCACAACTTCATCACGACGGAACGTCGGATGCGACAACTGCTTTATGACGGCGGGTTTGATGTGACACACATGGTGCGCAGCATCGGGCTGGCCACGGGTGTGCGGCGCGATCTGCTCGCCGGCGCCGCGATGCTGGCCAACGCGCCCGGGCTGGATCCGTTGTCGCGTTACACGGGCACCGAAGAGCTGTTGTTCAAGGTGCGAAAGAACCTGTTTGAGACGCTGGCGTTTACCGCCCGCAAGCCCGGAACGGATACCAAGTGAGCCTGATTCGCGCGTTGAGCCGAGAAGTGAAGATCCTGCGGGGCGCGATGTATCAGCGCGCGGCGAAATTTGATCCGCATGGAGACGTCACCCAGGCGTTCCACAAGCAATATTTCGACGCGCGCGACTTCAACCTCACATGGCGCAATACGTTCTGGCTCGGCCACACCATTCTCAAGTGCCCGCTCGATCTGTGGCTGTATCAGGAGATCATCCACACGCTTCGGCCCTCGCTCATCATCGAGACCGGCACCGCGTTTGGAGGCAGTGCGCTGTATATGGCCTCGATGTGTGATTTGGTCGGTCACGGCAAAATCGTCACCATCGACCTCCACCCGCAGCCCAATCGACCTGAGCATCCACGCATTACATACGTGAACGCCTCATCCACACTGCCTGAGACCGTCGAGCGCGTGAAGGGCATGATTGACGGCTCCGGCCCGGTCATGGTCATTCTGGACTCGGACCACCGCATGGAGCATGTGGCGGCCGAACTTGAGCTCTATCACCCCTTCGTCACCTCCGGGAGCTACCTCGTCGTCGAGGACACCAACCTCAACGGGCATCCGGTCGAGCCCGAGCATGGCCCCGGCCCCATGGAGGCCATGCAGGCGTTTCTCAAGGGCCATCCCGAGTTTGCCCATGATTCGGCCATGGACAAGTTCCTGATGACCTTCAACCCCAAGGCGTTCCTCAAGCGACGATAGGGCGTACAATCGGGCTATGGCCCAGACGTACGCAGCGAAGTATCTGCTCAAGGCAGCCGCCAGCGCTCCCCGCGATCTCCTCAACGCCGCCGTGGCGACGATGAGACCGATCCATCCGACGGTATTGATTTTTCACTGCACATTCGTGTGTGACGCGAAATGCGAGATGTGCAGCAACTGGACGCGCGGCAACCGCAAGGAAGACATGTCCATCGAGGACATCTCGAAGGTGTTCGACAGCGATCTCTGGAAGAAGGTCGAGATCGCGTTTGTCTCCGGCGGTGAGCCCACGACCCGCAACGACCTTGTCGAGATCTGCAGGATCATGCTCGACAAGTTGCCGCGCCTCCGCAAATTCGGCATCAACACCACCGGCCTCACGCCGCAACGCGGCATCCCGATGCTCACGAAGATCGCCGAGCTCTGCCACGAACGGGGCGTGATCTTCTCGACGCGTGTCTCGATTGACGGCATTGGCGACATGCATGACCAAGTCCGCAAGGTGAAGCGCGGCTTCGACAAGGCGCAGATCACCATCGATGCGATGCGTGAATTGCAGAAGCGTGTGCCCTTCAACTTCGGGATCTCGACGACGATCTTCTCGATGAATTTGTCCGACGCGGACAACATCCTGCAGTGGGCGCGCAAGGAAAACCTCGACATCGTGTTCAACATGGTGCGGTTCACCGAACCGATGTTGGGCAACGCCGACCTGGAGGCCACGTGCAAGCCGGTCGGCGCTGAAGAAGAAAAAATGCGCGAGTTCTTCATGGACCGTGTGCGCATGGACCCGCTGCTCGACGGGCAGAACTACAT
>CAYZLT010000418.1:0-3322 GCA_964479175.1 uncultured Solibacteraceae bacterium
CTCGGTGGCCATCGCGTCGAAGTTGTTGCGGAAGAACATCACCGCGGCCGACAACGATGCGCTGATCCAGGACGCGATCGGACAATTCAAGCGCGTGCAGTGACCCGCATAGACGCCCTGCTGGTGCTGATGGTCCTCATCTGGGGGGCCAATTTCAGCGTCATCAAGCAGGCGTTTGTGGAAATCCCGCCGCAGCCGTTCAACGCGCTGCGGCTGGTGATCTCGTCCTCGGTGTTTCTGGCGGCCATTTATTGGGCCCGTCGGCGCGTGCGCGTCGGCGGGACCGTGTCCTCCATCCTCCACACCCCCAACCACCTGACGCGACGCGACCGGATTGACCTGGTCTGGCTCGGTCTGGTGGGCCACATGGGGTATCAATTCTTTTTTGTCGGGGGGGTGGCGTTGTCCACCGCCTCCAACGCGGCGCTCATCGTGGGCACCACACCCGCGATTCTGGCCGTGGTGTCGGCACTGCTCGGCCGCGAACGGATCAGTGGATTCCACTGGGCCGGGGCGCTCCTGGCCATCACCGGCATCGCCTTTGTGGTGGGCCCCAGTGTGTCTTTTGGCGGCACGACCTGGCGCGGCGATCTGATGGTCATGGGCTCGGTCGCCTGCTGGACCACCTTCACGCTCGGGTCTGCCTCGCTGATCTCCCGTCACTCCCCGCTCTACGTGACCGGCATGACGATGGTGTACGGGGGATTGCCGTATGTCGTGCTCGCCACGCCGCAGATTCTGAGGGTGGATTGGAGCCTAGTGAGCACGTGGACGATTGGCGCGATGATTCTCTCGTCGCTCCTGGCGCTCAACCTGGCGTACGTCATCTGGTACACGGGCGTGCAGCGGCTTGGTCCGGCCAGGACGTCCATCTACTCAAACGGGGTGCCGATCGTCGCGATGTTCGTGGCGGCGGTGTGGTTGGGCGAGTCTTTGACCTGGACGAAAATCATCGGAGCGTCTGCGGTGCTGGGCGGCGTCCTCCTGACCCGTCTTGGTCGGCGCCTGTTGTTGCAGAGCTGAGCTGCGGCTATCCTGAGAGAGATGTCCCACTACTACAGCCAGCACGCGACCGCCCTCCGGGCGGAGCTGGGCCGCGCGATCTCGCGCGAGCAGATGCGTGTGCTGCACACGAAGTCGCCCGTGCGGCACTTCCTGGTGGCGGGGCGGCAGTTTCTGATCCTCGGTCTGGCGACCTGGGGACTCATTCGTATCGACACCTGGTACCTGTGGCTACCCCTCGCGGTCGTGCAGGGGTTCACCGTGTTCAACTTCACGGTGCTGCTGCACGAGGTGTTGCATCACCTGGTCTTCCAGAAACCCCACAAAAAAATGGAGCGCGCGCTCGGATTCCTCTACGCCATCCCCAGCGGGATCGCGCCGAGTCAGTTCACCCGCTGGCATCTCGATCATCACGCCGAGCTCGGGTCGGACGTGGATGATCCGAAGCGGCATCACCTCTCTCCGAAGCGCAACGCCCGCTGGTACAAACTCCTGTACGCCACCCCCGCGTTGTTCCCGATCTACTTCCGCGCGGCGTTCAAGGAGACGTCCACGTATCCAGCCGAGCTGCAACGGACGATCGCCTGGGAGCGCAAAGTGTCGATGCTGTTCCACCTGAGTGTGCTTGGCGGCATCTGGTGGATGTTCGGGGGCGCGGCCGCATTCCGTGCGCATGCGTTCCCGGTGTTCTTTATCTTTCCGATTGCGTTCACGCTCAATCGGCTGGGGCAGCACTACGACATCGATCCGAACGATCCGGCCAAGTGGGGCACGTTGATGCGCAGCCACTGGTTCTGGAACTTCGTGTTCCTCACGTCAAATCTCCACCTCGAGCACCACTACTTTCCAGGGGTGCCGTTTTATCACCTGTCGGCACTGCAGCGCGCACTCGGACCGTTCTACGAGAGCAAGGGGATGCGCTGGCAAACCTATCGCGGCCTGATCTATGGCTGGATCGTCCAGAACAAGCGTCCCCATTCCGACTGGTCGCTGGTGTAGCGAGCGCTGCGGCTGGCACCGACGCATCGCAGTCGAGCTGTGGGATTGCCCTAATTTACGACGCGTACGACTCGAGCATTTCCTCTGATTCGTCAACTGAGACGATCGAGACAGGCATCGGGACTGACTCTGCGTGTTTGAGGCGCAGCCTCTCACTCTTGATCAAGCGACGGAGGAGTGCAGAGACCGATTCTCGCGTCACTTCCGACTGTTCGTGAAGCAGCAGATAGTCACTCTCTGAAATCCACACGTGAATTTGCCGATGCTGATACATGTCCCCTCCACACGGGGACAAGGCAACGCTGATGCCACGCAGGCCATTCGCCGCCTCCCATCGTCGAGTCGCTTGGAGTGCGCTTTTTGTAGTTGGGTGAGATTGAGTGGTGGGTACGATTCGCCCGCGCGCAGCGCCACCCGCGGGAACTACCTACCCGCCCTCGGGACGATTCAAGCGAGTCGGCGAAGCCGTATTTGCGCGAGAGTCGCCGCGATGACGATGGCGCAGACTGTGATGAGGGAGAGGGCCATGAATCGGCCGTAGGCGGCGCGGCCCATGAGGTCAAACAGCGAAAACCCCATCAAGACGAGTGCGGTGCCGCTCGCCCAGCGCCAGGGCGTGCGCAGTTCGCGCCAGCGGTCGGCAATCAGCATCACGGCCGGTGTCGCAAGCACGAGCACATAGTCCCACCCTTGCGGCGAGATGAGCGGGATCAGCAGAAGGAGCAGCGAAAACTCCAGGTAGTCGGGCTCGTCGAGGCCGCGTCGCTGCATCCAGACGGCGGCGGCCACCGCCAGGAGCAGCAGGATCGTGGCCACGGCCAGGCCGGCTGCAAGCGGACCCGGCCCGATCCATTTGGCCCACATGGCCGCCAGCGAGATGTTGTCGGCGCCGATCAGATTCGGCGCGGTTGAGCTGGACACGATGTGCCACCACCCGGCCAACTGTTCAAGGTTGCCTGCCCACCCGTACAGCACCACGGGCAGCAGCAGACCAATCAGGATGGTGACGACGCCGATTACGCCGACGACGACGCCATGCGACATCACGAGCCACGGCAGGAGAATCAGCGCGTACGGTTTGACGAAGATCGCGAGCCCCACACACACCGCGGCCAGCTTCGGCGAGTCGATCTGCAGCGCGCCGAGTCCGGCCATCAGCAGGACGGCGAGCAGCAGGTTGGACTGTCCGAGTGTCAGTTCGTGCGCGTAGAACTTTGCGAGCAGCACCAGCGCCACGATGATCAACGTCCGGATCGACCATCGTCGTGCCGGTAGGATGACGGCGGACCAGCGCAGGAGGATCACCAGAAACGCGCAGGAG
>CAYZLT010000419.1:0-3320 GCA_964479175.1 uncultured Solibacteraceae bacterium
CCTTCAAGACATCCGCGTCTCAGGAGACCGAGGCTCCGGCAGAGACGCCCGTTGCTCCAGCTCCCGCGAAGAAGCCGGCGCGCAAGCGTGCGGTGAAGTCGGAGAAGCCGAAGGCGGCCAAGGCCGCGGCGAAACCCAGAGCGGCGAAAAAAGCAAAATCCTGAGGCGCTGCCCATACGGTTCTAGAATGGGGGCCATGGGTCGAATGGTTCACGTACTCGCCGTGGCGCTTGTGGTGGTGCTCGCAGTCCCGGTGCTGGGTCAACGTCCGCCGGTGATGGGGCGCAACGCGGGGGTGTCAACGGGGCATCCGTTGGTCACTGCGGCGGCGATGGAGATCCTGCAGCAGGGGGGCAACGCGTTTGACGCTGGGGTCGCGGCGCTGCTGGTCGGCGGGGTGGTGGAGCAGGACCTCTACAGCCTCGGCGGCGAGGCCCTTGTGCTGGTCTATCCGCAGTCCGAAAAGACCGTCACGTCCATCGTCGGCCAGGGCTGGGCCGCGCGAGGGGCGACGATCGACTGGTATACCTCCCGCAACCGGACGCTCGCGGGTTCCGGACTGGACCCCGTTGTGGTCCCCGGTGCGATTCACGGAGCGCTGACGGTGCTCGAGAAGTGGGGCACGTTGTCACTGGGCCAGGTGTCGAAGCGCGCGGTCGAATATGCCCGCGACGGCTTTCCGCTGCGTCCGCGCACGGCGCGCTCGATTGCCGGCCAGCGGCGTTTCATCGACGAATGGCCAAGCAACACCAAGACCTGGCTCAAGCCTGACGGCACGTTGTACGAAGCGGGCGACACCATCACGCTGCGCGACCTTGCGGCCACGCTGCAGAAACTTGTCGACGCTGAACGTGGTGCGGTCGTCGGAGGCCGATCAGCGGGCATCGTTGCCGCTCGTGATCGATTCTACAAAGGTGACATCGCGCGCGAGATCGTCGCCTTCCTGAAACAACATGGGCTGCCGTGGGACGAGAGCGATTTTGCGGACTTTTATTCGAGGGTTGAGCCCGCAACGTCGATCACCTATCGCGGCTACCAGGTCTACAAGCAGGGCTTCAACAGCCAGGGCCCGTCGATGTTGCAGTCGCTGAACATCCTTGAGACCTTTGATCTCCAGGCAATGGGCCACAACTCGGCCGACTACCTGCACGTGGTCACCGAGGCGATGAAGATGGGCTACGCCGATCGCGACACGTATTACGCCGATCCTGCCTTTGTCGATATCCCGCAGACCGGTCTGCTCTCCAAGGCGTACGCCAAACAACGCGCCGGTCAGATCGACATGGCCAAAGCGCAAGCGGAGCAACTCGCCGGTGACCCCTTGCCGTTTGACGACAAGGTGAAGGAGTGGAAGTACTGGAGAGCTGGAAGCGGGCGTGCCGTGAGCGAGCCTCAGCGAAGCGCCGGACGAGTCGAAGGGGGCCCCGTCCTTCCCGGTGACGAAGACCACTCCCTCAAGGACACGACGCACATCGCGATCATCGACAAGGCCGGCAATGTGTTTGACTCGACGCCGTCCGGGGGATGGATCACCGGTGGTGTGATTGCCGGCACCACCGGGATCGGACTGTCCACGCGAGGGGAGCAGTTCTGGCTTGATGACACCAGGGCGGCGCAGCTGCGTCCGCGATCACGCCCTCGCTACACGCTCACGCCGAGTCTGGTGCTTCGCAATGGCGAGCCGTTCCTCGCGCTCGGCACTCCGGGTGGTGACAATCAGGAGCAGACGATCCTGCAGGCGCTGCTCAACGTGATCGAGTTCCAGGCCGCGTGGTATCCGAACCTGCACACGGCGTTTGAACTGCCGCGCCTGCAGACGTTCCACTTCCTCGGGTCGTTCTGGCCACACCGCATCGACGCGAACCGACTCGACCTGGAAACCGGGATCGCGCCGGCCGTGTTCGAGTCGCTGAAAACGCGCGGCCACAACGTCCGCATGGTGGCGCCGTTTTCGATCAGCGGTTGCGCCACGGCGGTCATGATCGACCTCCGCACCGGCACCCGTATTGCCGGTGCCGACCCGCGGCGCGACTGTTACGCCGCGGCCTATTAGATGCCCGGGACCTCGGGACCCCGGGACTTCGTTACCGCCCGCGATACTGCCAGAGCCCTTCCTTGAGCATGCGCAGCACCTCGTCGACCGCCGCCTGGAGTTCGCGGTCGAAGCCCTTGATTTCGTCGTCGGGTGTGTTCTCGACCCACACGTCGGGTGCGACGCCGAAATTTTCGAGGTTGATGCCATAGTTGTTCGGACGCTCGGGATCGTAGGTGACCACGAGTGAGCCCGGTGTTCGAATCGATCCGCCGTTGATCAACGCGTACGACCCCGTGGCAATGACGGCGGCGGCGGTGGGGTTGCCGACGATGCGTCCGAGACCGAGATCGCGAAACGCCTGCGGCGTCACCTCAGAGTCCGATCCGGATCGCGAGTTGATCATCATCACCTTCGGGCCCGCAATGGCCTGACGAGGCCGACGGCCCCATTCGGGCGCGCCCCAACGACTGTTCCAGTATTGGTAGGGACGGCGTTCGAGGATGTCGATGATTTCCTGGTCGGTGTTGCCGCCACCGTTGTAGCGGATGTCCACGATGATGCCCTTGGCGTTCCAGAACTGATTGATCTCGTTCTGGAACTTGACCAGTGACGGCTGGTTCATCGACTGGATGTGCACGTAGGCAATCTCGCCATTGGTCGCCTTGCTCACAAACTCGCGGTTCTTCGCGACCCACGCGTCGTACTTGAGGGTGTTCAACGACGCCACAGACTGAATCCGAAGGTCGCGCGGGTTCGCGCCTGTGGCGGCCGAGGAGACCGTCAGCTGCACGTATTCATTGAGCGGGCTGTTGAGCAGCGGCCAGTAGTTGTCGCCCGCGCGCACTTGCACCCCGTCGATGGCGAGCACGTAGTCGCCGACCTTGATGTTGAGCCACTCCTTGTCGGCCGGACCGTCCTCGTAGATATGCGTCACCTTGTAGCGCCCCGCATCGGGGCCCAGCTCCACGCCGAGGTAGCGCGTCTGATATTCGGTCGCCTGCGGATCACTGTCCGGACCACTCACGCCCGTGTGCGAGGCGTTGAGTTCGCCAATCATCTCGTTGGCGAGGTCATACACGTCTTCGTTGGCACCGACGTACTTCAGCAGCGGCTCGTATTTGGCCCGCAGCGCGTTCCAGTCCTTGCCGTGCATCTTTTCGTCGTAGAAGCGGTATTTCATCACCCGCCACGACTCATCGAGAATTTGCGCCCACTCCTGCCGCTGATCGACACGCACGTTCACCGTGAACGTCACCCGTGTACGACGACGCGCGCCGGTCATGTC
>CAYZLT010000420.1:0-3311 GCA_964479175.1 uncultured Solibacteraceae bacterium
CCGATGGATTGAACCCCTCCCCGCCGACGACCGTCGTCGCCCCTACAAATTGACGTCGGCTGGGCAGAAGGTGCTGCGCGCGCGCATCGATGCCCTGCGCGCGGTCACGAAAATCGCACAGTCACGGCTCGCCAACGCATAGGAGGCCATCATGTCGATAAATCGCATGTTGTCGTGGTTCCCGCTGGCGTGGCGGGCGAGGTACGAGGCCGAGGTCCGCGAGTTGTTTGAGGCGCACCCGTTCACATGGCGCGAACGCCGCGACCTGTTTCGGGCGTGTGCCGATGCGTGGTGGCGGGAGGCCACGTCGTGGGGCGTGGCAGTGGTGCGGTTTTCCGCGGCTGTCGTTATTCGCATCGCCGTTGTGCTGTTACTGGGCTGGATGGGCGTGCGCGGCCTCGAGTGGCTGGTGCCAAACGATGTGATGCGGGCATGGTGGCCCACCGTTGCAACCGACCAGTGGTATGCCGTCTTGATCGTGTGCAAGTTGTCGGTCTTCTTTGTCGCTGTTCGCGGAGCCATGAACCCGTACGAGCGGACCCTTGATCCTGCCCGCCGTCCGACCTGGCTGCAGACGCTTGGCTGGCTTGGGACGTTCTCGCTCCTCGTCGTGTGTGATGGTCGGCCCGCGAATCTTCCGGATGCCTGCTCGATGGGCATTTTTGCGATGATGCGCTGGTCGCCATGGCTGCAGTTGATTGATCATGACGGCCGGGTGCGCACCACGGTGCTTGGACTGCGATAGGCCCTGACAATGTTGCAGACCCTCGCACGAGCGATTGTGCATCGATATCCCGCAGCATGGCGGGAGCGGTATGCGGATGAAGTAGTTGCGCTCATCGGCGTAGGCACCATCCGACTCCGCGATGTGCTCGACCTGTTGCGCGGCTGCATCAGGGAACGTGTCCTTGCGCTCTACGAGCCCAGCCGGCACATCTCGGCGTTTCGACTCATCAGCGGGATCGCGCTGATCGCGTGGATCGCCATCCTCCTCGCCGGATCGTTGATGCTTGCCGTCGTACCGTTTGGTGTCGGGTACCTGCTCCAAATAGCACTGGGCCCGTTCCCGGAGGACGTGATGGATACAGTGGCCTGGCTGTACCTGCCGCTGTTCCTGGGTGCGGTGGTCTGGTCGTTTGTCGGCTTTTTCCGGTTGCGATTCGCGAGCCTCAGTACCGGCCGCCCACTCCCGGCAGCGGCCGCGAAGTTCCGGTGGATTCTGTTGACGGCGTACGGCGTACTGTGCGTCCACAATGGCATGACGACGGATCTGGCGTACCGGCAAATGTTCTCACCCGTGCTGATGATGTGGTTTCTCACTTTCCGGCTCCACGAACCGCCCAACGAAATCCGCTGGCCGGGCGACGGTTTGTTCGAAGCACTCGGCCGCCTGCGAACAGCCCGGTACGACCTTCGGTGGGCCCGGATGGAACTGGATCGCTGCGAGGGTATCTACGTCGGCCGTGAACCCGGCCCAGAACTGCGCGCTGCCAGAGCGGAGATGAACCGCCTCACTGCGGAGGAAGCGGGCGCGATGGCCTCCCTGGATGCGATGGGCTACCACGCGAGGTTCGACGCGTGACCGGCCGCGCTTGATCCTGCCTTCAGGAGCTTGTTATCCTCCTGATCAGGAGTTTCCAAATTGGCCTTGCTGGCACGCGCATACCCTGGCTCCGGCGCTTCTCTCGAACCGCCGGATCTGACCAATCCAGACGAACGTGCGCGACTCAGTGCGCCAGCCCTGCGCGGCTTCTTCAACATCATGTCGCGCTGGGCGGTGCGTGATGTGGATGCACGGATGCTGCTCGGCGGGATGACCAACGGCCCGTACTACCAGCTGAAACGCGAACCAGAACGTGTGCTCGACGTGGACCGCCTCACGCGCGTGTCGCTGCTCGTCGGGATCTTCAAGGCGCTGCACGTCCTCCACTCCGCGCCAATTGCAAATCGGTGGGTCCACATGCCCAACACCAACCGTCTCTTCAACGGCACCACGCCGCTCGACTACATGCTGCGCGGCGGCCTGCCCGCCATCTTGACCGTGCGCCGCCTGCTCGACGCGCGACGCGCCGGCTAGCTATGCGTCTTCCGCCCGTGACGCCGGTCAAACGCGTCGGCACCCATCGACTGATTCAGTCCCGTCACCTGCCGGGCGGGGAAAGTGTGCTCACCGGAATCGCCGACGATGACAGGCATCTAGCCGCACTGTTCGAGGTGGATGCCGCCACCAATGAACGACTGCTCGCCGAACGGGGTCGGGCCCTCGCGATAGGTCCAGCTGAACTGGTCACCGCCGTGCCGCACGCCGCCGTGATCAACGCGGCGTTCACGCATCCACACCCTCTTGGCGCGAGGTTCAGCCGTCCAGATCGCGGTGCCTGGTATGCGGCGTTCGAACTCGACACCGCAAAAGCGGAGGTCGCCTTTCACAAGTCCATTGAACTCGCGGAGATTGGTTCTCCGGCCGAGTCAGTGACCTACGACGAGTACCTCGCTGATTTCAAAGTCGACTTCCACGACCTGCGCAAGGCCCGCGGATTCCGGACCGCCCTCGACCCAAAAAGTTACCTTGCCTCGCAGGCCCTGGCCGCCGCGATGCTCGACGCCGGATCGCTCGGCGTCGTCTATCCGAGCGTGCGGCGGGGGGACGGCACCTGCCTCGCGTGTTTCCGTCCGTCCCTGGTCAGCCACGTGCGGCCGGGCGCGCGCTGGCGGTTCGTTTGGGACGGGAGCGCGTCTCCTCAAATTATTCGAGACCGGCCACGGGCGCGATAAGATCGCGCGCATGAAGCGCCTGCTCTCCACCCTTCTTCTCCTCACCGCCGTTGTCTCTCTCGCCGCACAGGCGCCCGAGCCGGTCGACCTCGCCGCCATCCAGAAAATCCGCGACGAAGGCCTCAACCGCTCGCAGGTCATGAAACACCTGTTCTACCTGACGGACGTGCACGGGCCGAGGCTGCAGGGTTCGCCGGGGATCGAGAGCGCGGGTGACTGGGTCGTCAAGACGCTGCAGGACTGGGGTATGCAGAACGTCCGCAAGGAACGGTTCCCGTTCGGCGTCGGCTGGTCCCTCAACAATTTTCACGCGACGATGCTGGGCGCGCAGGGGATGCCGCTGATTGGCTACCCGAAGGCGTGGTCGAGCGGCACAAGCGGCGTCGTCAAAGCCGACGTGGTGCGTCCACAGATCACCAACGCCGAAGAGGCGGAAAAGTGGCGCGGGAAACTGCGCGGCAAGGTTGTCCTCACGCAGCCTGCGCGTGAAGTCCGCATGCTCGAAGGGCGCATCGTCCTTCGCATGACCGCCAAGG
>CAYZLT010000421.1:0-3292 GCA_964479175.1 uncultured Solibacteraceae bacterium
TCGCTGCCGCTGCGTTGTGCCTGTGCGCAACGTGGCCTGTCGACGCACGCGCGCAGGCAACGCCCACAGCCACGCCGGCCAGCCAGACGACGACCGAACCGAATCCACTCACGAACATCGTGCAGAACCTCGGCCGGGATCTGCGCGACTTCGCCAGCTTTGAGACCCTTGTCATCCTCGGTGCCGGCGGCGCCGGTGCGCTCGTTGCGGGGCAGTCCGACGACCGCGTCAATTCGTGGACGCGTGATCATCCCGCTGGGTCCTGGACCGCCATCGGCCGCGTCGGCGGGGACGGCTGGACGCAGGGTGGGATCGCGCTGAGCACGTGGGCCGTCGGCACACTCACCGAGCACAGGCTCACGGCACACGTCGGCAGCGATCTCATGCGCGCACAGATGCTGAACATGGTCACCACGCGCGTGCTGAAAATCGCAATTGACCGGCGGCGTCCCTCCGGGGGTGGGCATGCGTTCCCCTCGGGCCACACGTCGGCCTCATTCACGACGGCCGCTGTGTTGCACCGGCACTTCGGGTGGAAAGCCGGCATTCCCGCCTACGCGGCAGCCGGTGTTGTGGGACTCACCCGCGTGCGCGACCGGTCACACTGGGTCAGCGACACTGTTTTCGGCGCCGCGATGGGCGTGGCTGCGGCTTGGACCGTGACCCGAGGACACGACACCGGTCCGTGGACGATCACCCCCGTCGCGGTGCGTGGTGGTGGCGGCGTCCTCGTCACAAGGCGCTGATCACCAGATGCGGACCCGTTGCGACGGGGCCAGGAACATGCCGTCGCCTGGGCGCACGGCGAAGGCCTCGTAGAAACCATCGAGATGCATGAGGGGGCCGTTGGCGCGCACACGAAACGGCGCGTGCGGGCTGGTCTCGTTGGCGTAGCGAGCGAAGTCGGGACGCGACTGCCCTCGCCAGATCCGCGCCCATCCGGTGAAGAACTCCCGATCGCCGCTGCGCCCGGGATGGGACCTCACATACGCTCGGTGCGCGAGTTGCAGGCCGGCCAAATCCGCAACGTTTTCGCCAAACGTCAGATCCGCATTTACTCGCACCCCGGGACTCGCCTCAAAGCCCGCGACATGGGCTCGCAATCCGGACGCACGTGCCGCCAGTCCGCGCACGTCCAGCATGTGACTGAGCTCATGTCCGATGACGGCCCCAATCGCGCCGTAATTGCCGGCAGCGCCTCCCTCGGGATCAAAATACGGCAACTGCAAGATCCCGGCCGGCAACGTGATGGCATGTTGGGCCGGACTGTAGAAGGCGTTCACGCTGTGCACGGAGACCAGCCACTCGCGCGCGTCCGCCGATTCACGCAGACGCGTCAGCCGGTATCGGCTTTCGAAGTCCCGCAGCCGACGCAGATTGCCAAGCCGCTCGCCGGGGTTGACCGAGAGCCCGGCATACGACCGCCACTCGTCCGGTGCGCCCATCCGCCAGGAGAGGCGATCAAGGCGACTCAGCGCCGCCAGCTTGTCGGCCTCTGCCAGCCACGTCGACGACTGCACACTCTCGCGTGCGGCCCCCAACATGTTCGTGGAGATGGCCTCAACGGCTGCCAGCGACTCTGGCGCCAGATGCCGCCGCGCGTACTCACGTCCCACGGCATCACCCATGAACTCGCTCACCATCGAGACGCCGCGTTTCCACGACGCACGAGGCCTCTTCTGGCCGGTCATCCGTGTCCCGAAAAAATCGAATCTCGCGTCTGAAAAGACATGAGGCAGGTACGGAGCCATCGCCGTGAGGTATCGCCCCCTCAGCCAGGCGCGCAGCGTCGCCGGTGCGGTGGCCGACATCAGTGCGGCGAATCGCTCGAAAAACACCGGGTTCACCAGGATCAGCCCGCGCGCCCGATCGAGTCCCTGCGGCCGCGCCCACGCCCCCCAGTCAAACCCCGGCCACGCTCCGGCGATTTCGTCCAGCGTGACCCGTCGATGCTCAGCCCCTGACGGGGGCACCCGCATCGCCTCCGCGAGTCGGGTCTCGAGACGAATCACACGACCAGCATCGGCCTCGGCGTCCACCTGCGACTGACCCGCCGCGACATACAGACGCACCAGATACTGCGCGTAGTCGCGCCGCACCGACAACATCTCGGACGAGGGACTCAGGTAGTACGCCGCATCAGGCAGGAGAATCCCGCCGGGCCGCACCGTCGCCACCAGTCCGCGCCGTCCCTCAGTGGCCAGAGTGACGTCGAAAATTCCCCCTGCCGCAATGGAGGCCATGTGCCCCGCAACGCCGGCCGCCCGACCTGCGCTGTTGATCTCCTCCAGTCGCTTCAGGTCGTCCCGCACCGGCGCCAGGCCCAGTCGCTCCACCGCCTCATCGTCCACGGTGCTGGCATACAGGTCGACGATGCGCTGCGCGTCGGCGCTCCGTCTGGGCGCCGCCTTCAGCTCGTCGACGATGTTCTGGATGTGCTGCTCAACGCGATCAACGGTCTCAGCCGCCGCCGAATAGGTGACGCGATCGTCGGGGATGGGCGTGGCGCGCAGCCACTCGTGATTGACGTGCTCGAAGAGGTCGTCCTGTGGGCGTGGTGGCTGGGCGGCCAGTAGAGTTGAGAGCCCAGTACAGATGCACAAGAGCAATGGAGGGCTGAGAGTCTTTTTCACAAACACCTCCGTGTCCTCCCTTCCTCGTTGTGCACCTATCCGGTGGATCCGAATCCGCCGCGTGAGGCCGCTGTGGCGCCGGTGCCGTCTTCGATCGCCACACGCACAAATGGCATCACGATGCCCTGTGCGATGCGGTCACCTTTCCGCACCGTGACCGGGTACTTCGTGACGTTCATGACCTGGATCTTCAGTTCGTCGGTCGGGCCGCAATAGTCACTGTCGAGCACGCCGACGCCATTGGCGACCACGAGGCCCTTTTTGAGCGGCGTACTGCTGCGCGCGAAGATGCCGAGGAAGTGCCCCTGCGGCACTTCCACGACCAGTCCTGTCGGAATCAGCACAATCGCACCCGGCGCAATGGCCAGATCCGCATTGGCGGCGAGGTCGAACCCCGCCGCGCCGGCCGTCTGGTAGGACGGCAGCGGCACGGCGGGGTCAAGACGATGAATGCGCATGTGTTATTTGCCGCCGGCCGGTGGCGGCGTGGCGCGCTTGAACATGCCCAGCACGTCGCGGGTGCCGCGCTCGAGGAACGGCACGCCCTTGTCCATCCACTCCGGCTTCGGTTTGCCGAGCAGGTAGTGGTCAAAGAACTCGTCCTGATGCACGGTCCAGTGCTTCATGTTGTTGCGATTGCGCAACCCGTGGAATTCTCC
>CAYZLT010000422.1:0-2019 GCA_964479175.1 uncultured Solibacteraceae bacterium
GTGTTTGACCATGAAGTTGATGGCCTCGGGCGTGACTTTGGAGGCGGCCATCGTGAGATCGCCCTCGTTCTCCCGGTCTTCGTCATCCACAACCACGATCATCTGGCCGGCCCGCAGGGCCTCGAGTGCGTCCTCTATCGGAGCAAACGGCGTCACGTTCCGCCCCTTCGCCAATCGTAACGGCGCCTTCTTCACACTGTCCTCCCCAACTCCACCAACCGCGCGACGTGTTTTCCGAGCACGTCGGCTTCCAGATTGACTGCGTCCCCGACCACGCGATCCGACAAGGTCGTCTCTGCCCATGTGTGCGGCACGATCTGCACGGCAAACCGATCAGGCCTGAGCTCCGCCACCGTGAGGCTGATGCCGTCCACCGCAATCGATCCCTTCGGGATCACGTACTTTGCGAGTGACGCCGGCAAGGAACACTCCAGCCAGTAGCTCTCACCATCGGGTCGTGATTCCAGCAGCCGCGCGACCCCGTCAACGTGGCCGAGCACAAAATGGCCTCCCAGCCTCGCGTCGGCGCGCAACGGACGCTCGAGGTTCACACGCGCGCCCGTGTGCCAGTCGCCGGCGGTCGTGACCCGGATCGTCTGTGGCGACACATCTGCGGCAAATCCGGACGCGGTCACCTCGACGGCGGTAAGACACACGCCGTTGACGGCAATGCTGTCGCCAATCGCGAGTTCCGCCCCCAGATCCGTCTGGATCTCGATGCGCCCCCCGTCAGGTCCGGCCACCCCGGTCGTCAGCCGTCCGGTTGATTCGATCAGCCCCGTAAACACGTCAGGCCCATGTTCCTTCCACGAGGCGATCCGCCCCTAAAACCTTTTGATGCCGGCCGACGCCGTTTGTCACCCAATCGCGGAGCGCCGGAGCCACCGCCACACCGGACCCGAGTCGGACCGGCGTCTCGACGTATTGCACCGCGTCGACGAGGCTCGCCTCGATCCAGGCCTGCTGCAATGCCGGGCCGCCCTCGACCAGCAGAGACTGCACGCGACGTTGCGCCAGTCGCTGCGCCACCTCGGTCAGGCTCCGGTCGGCACACAGCTCGATCTCCACCCCATGCTCGCGCAACGCGTCACGATGGCGCGCTGGGACCGACGCCAACCCCACCATTATGACGGGGCCTGCCGACCCGGTCGAATAGACCCGGGCGTCGACCGGCACCCGGCCGCGCCAGTCGATGATGACGCGCGTGAGCGGGCGCGGACGGAACGCGCCCCTCGGGGTCAGGAGCGGGTTATCCGCCAGGACGGTGTCCGCGCCCACGGCGATGGCGTCGATCCAGGCGCGCTGGCGATGCATCCAACGGTCGGCGTCGGGGCCAGTCAAACGTGTGGGCACTCCAGAGGAGCCGACGAACCCATCACTCGACGCCGCGGTCTTGAGCACCGTCCACGGGCGGTGCTGGGTGATCCAGGTGAGGAAGGGCGAATTCTGCCGGCGTGCCTGATCAGCGCCGATGCCGGTGATGACCTCAATCCCGGCCGCCCGCAACCGCGCGTGCCCACCACCGGCGACGCGGGGGTTCGGATCTTCGATGGCGGTGACCACCCGGGTGATGCCGGCCGCGATAACCGCGTCCGCGCACGGCCCCGTCCGGCCGGTGTGACAACACGGTTCGAGCGTGCAATACAACGTCGCGCCACGCGCGGCCTCGCCGGCGGCCGCCAGGGCAAACACTTCCGCATGGGGCCCGCCGGCCCTCAGGTGCGCACCCTGACCCAGCACGATGCCGTCCGGTGACACCACCACGGCGCCGACAAGGGGATTGGGATTGGTGCGGCCACGACCGCGCTCGGCGACAAACAGCGCCCGCGCGATCCACGCGGCGTGTTCGGCGGTCGTCATCATCGATGTCTACGCGCTGAAGATCGCGTCGACGTAGGCGTCGGCGTCAAACGTCAGAAAGTCGTCGATGCCTTCGCCGACACCGACAAACCGAATCGGCAGCTTGAGGTCGTGCGCGATGGCCACGGCGACGCCGCCCTTCGCGGTTCCGTCCAGTTT
>CAYZLT010000422.1:2029-3282 GCA_964479175.1 uncultured Solibacteraceae bacterium
CCCGCGCCTGCGCCAACCCGTTTTGCCCGACCGTCGCGTCGAGCACCAGCAACACTTCGTGCGGCGCGCCGGGCACCTCGCGCGACACGATGCGGCGGATCTTGTCGAGCTCCGCCATGAGGTTGGTTTTGGTGTGCAGACGGCCTGCGGTGTCCACGAGCACGATCTCGCGCTGCCGCGCCTTGGCCGCCACCAGGGCGTCAAACGTCACCGCGGCCGGGTCAGATCCCATCTGCGCCCGCACCAGGTCCACGCCCGCACGTTCGGTCCACACCGCGAGTTGTTCCACCGCCGCAGCACGGAACGTATCCGCGGCGCACACCAGCACCGACTTGCCCGACTGTTTGTACAGATTCGCCAACTTGCCCACGGTGGTGGTCTTGCCCGTGCCGTTGACACCCACAATGAGAATCACGTGCGGCACGGTCGTGATGACCGGCACCGGGGCGGCTTCGCCGAGAATCCGTCGCACTTCACGACCCACGCGCGACGACAGACTCCCCTGCCGATCACGTTTGACCGCCTCGACAATCCGCTCGGTCGCGGGCAGACCAACGTCGGCCGCAATCAGCGCGTCTTCCACCGCCTCAAACGTGTCGAGCTGAAGTCTGGGTCCACTCGACAGCGCCCGTCCACCGGCACTGACCGGCACCGCAGCACTGTCCGTCTCGTCGACCTCTGAAAATCGCTCGCGAATCTGCTTCGCCGTTTTTGCCAGGCCGGCCTTGAGCCGATCAAACAACGCCATCACCGATTCCCCTGATCCCGTTCGCCGCGCTGCGGACGCAACATCAAATCGCCGACCGCACTGCGTGGACTCTTGCGGCCCGCCAACACCTCGGCCATTTGCGCCGCAATGGGCAACTCGACACCGTGTTTGTCGCCCAGCGCCAAGGCAGCCGCGGTGGTCTTGACCCCTTCGGCCACCATCCGCATGCTCGCCAGAATGTCGTCGAGCGAACGCCCGCGGCCCAGCTCAATACCGACATGTCGATTACGGCTGAGTGACCCGGTGCACGTCAGCACAAGATCGCCGAGGCCGCTCAGACCCGCCGGCGTATCCCGCTGACCACCCATCGCACACGAGAGCCGCGCGATCTCCGCCAAGCCCCGCGTGATGAGCGCCGACATCGCGTTGTGGCCAAGGCCCAGCGACTCCACCACACCTGCCGCGATCGCGATGACGTTTTTCAGCGACGCGCCGATTTCGACGCCAACAATCGTGTTCCGACGCCGACACTGGTTTCCCAAGC
>CAYZLT010000423.1:0-3267 GCA_964479175.1 uncultured Solibacteraceae bacterium
CGTTGGCGCCAGTGGCCGCGTGCAGCGCACGTGCTGCCGCGCGACAGTCGTCGGCGGTCTGAATGCGGGTGCCGGTCATCAACTCGGCTTCGTGGTGATTGGGAGTGAGCACCGTCACACCGGCATACCGGGCGGCGTCGGGCACCTTCGGATCCACCACGATGGGACTTGAGCCCGCGGCCTCGCGCGCGGCGGCAATCACGGCAGGCGTCACGACGCCCTTGCGGTAGTCCGAGAGCACGATGGCCTGGGCCTCCGAGCACGCGGATCGCACCGCCGCCGCCACCTGCGCGGCCACGGCGCCCGACAGCGGGGATTCGTCTTCATAGTCCACACGCGCGACTTGTTGATTCCGCGTCGTGACGACGCGGACTTTGCGGGTGGTCGGACGACTGCCGTCGGCCACCAGTCGCTCGTCGCCGATGGCACGTTCGATCAACAATCGCCGGAACGTCGACGCTGTCTCATCGGTGCCCACGCAGCCGACCACGAGGGGCACCCCATCAAGCGCGCGCACGTTGGCGGCGACGTTGGCGGCGCCGCCGAGGCGGAACTCGTCGCGCTCAAATCGCACCACCGGCACCGGCGCTTCCGGTGAAATGCGATCAACGCGGCCGATGACAAAGTGGTCCAGCATCAGGTCGCCGATGACGGCGATGGTTGACGGGCGCAGGGTCATTCGGCCATCCGTGCGGCGTAAGGCAGGGTAATCAATCCAAGAAACAACATCAGGAACTCCGAGTCGCCGAAGTTGTATTCGAACAGGCCGGCCACCAGCATCGCGACCATGGCCGCGACGCCGGCGCCGGCCACGGCGGTCGCCTCGCCGCGCCGCAGTTGGCGCCAGAGGTCACGCGAGGCGATGAAGACAAACCACAGCCAGATTGCAAGCGCCGGCAGGCCACGTTCCGCCGCGATCTGCATCGGCACGTTGTGCAGGTGCGGATTGACCTCGTTGACCGCGTACGTCTCGTCGCGATACTGCGCGTACACGACCGGAATCATGTTGGGGCCCACGCCGGTGATCGGGTGGTCCTTGACGATCTGGACGCCCGACCGCAACATGGCGACCCGATCACGCGAGGCAGGGTCGTTGAGGTCACCGATCGACTGCACGCGGGAAATGATGGCGCTCGGCGCGATGGCAAAAAAGATCACACCCAGCACCGGCAGGGCAATCAGCAGCCGCCAGTTGCGTTCCGCCATCAACACACCCACGGCGGCCACGAGTCCCACCATGGCGTTGCGCGTTTGGGTGTAGAAGAGCGCCACGATCAACGCGGGCACGGCGATCGCGGGCCAGACCCATTCGCGCCCGACGTACAGCAAGCGAGCCAGCGCGGCGCCGGTAACCAGCATCAGGACGCCGGAGAAGGTCATCCAGTGGCTAAGGGGACCCACCACGCGGTTGTTGATGTCGTCGTAGCCGAAGAAGTTGTACTGGGCGATGCCGTAGAGGGCCGCGGCCGACCCAACGGCGATGATCACGTCAATCATGCGGGTGGCGTTCATGCCGCGGGCGAACGTCGCCACTACCGGCACCATCAGAAAGAGGAGGAGCTGCTTCGAGTCGATGACGCCCTCGACGGGATCGATCGAGGCCGCGGCGCTGACCAGCGTCCATCCGGCATACACGAGCAGGGGCAGAAAACACGCCGGCACGTCGCGCCATCGGTGCTCGCGGCTGTTGATGATCACCCACAACGCCACCGCCGCGAAAAATGCCCACTGGGCGATCTGCAATTTGATCTGGGTCGCCGCCAGGGCGATGGCCACCAGGATGAATCCCGCGCGTCGCAGTCCTGAGTTCGGGGTCATCGTCATCACCTATTCTCCAGCAGTCGCTCTGCAGCGGTCAGTACGGCCTCGGCCGGAAGGTGTGTCAGGCACCGGAAGTCGCCCGGCGCACAGACACGTTGGTCGCAGGGCCGGCAGGGCAACGTTCCGACATCCACCGACGTCCCTGGAATGGTATCCGGTCGCCAGGGAGCCGACCGTTCCGCCAGTGTCGGACCGTATAGTCCCACGATCGGCACGTCGGATGTTGACGCGACGTGCAGGGGGCCGCTGTCGCCACCGATGTACAGCGCCGCCGAATCGAGCAGGGCCCGCAGTTGCGCGAGCGAGACGTCCCCCGCGTCAACGATTCGCCCGCCGGCGTCGGGAGCGAGTCGGCGAGCCGCCTGCAGCACACGTCGCACCGCGTCATGATCCGACGGCCCGGCCGTCAGCAACACCCACCTGTCAGAATGTCCGCTCGATTGTCGCACTAGTCCCGCCGCGACGTCGGCAAATGCCGACTCCGGCCAGCGGCGGAACGGATTGCCGGCGCTGACGTGAACCACGATCAACCGGGCGGCCCCACCCAACGGCACGCCGCGTGCCTTCAGGCGCTCGAGCACCGAGGTCCGCGCTTCCTCGGACACCGGCATCTCGACACGGTCATCGTTGCGTGTAGGGGAGGGCGGAAAGCCCGGGTCGACGGCCGGGAGCAGGTCCCACTGATTTTCGACCGAGTGCCGCGGATGCAAGCCCCGCGGTCGATGCACCACCTGCGTGTACATCCAGGCGCGCCCGTCGATGTCGTATCCGATCCGCCGTGGTGCGCGCGACGCCCACGTCAGCCACGCGCTCCGCGGCCCCCCGTGCAGGTCGACCACCAGGTCAAAGCGCTCACGACGAATCTGCCGCGCGAGACGGATGTCGTCCTTGACGCGCGCCCATCCTCGGCGATGGGTGATGACGATGAGGTCGGAGAGGTGGGGGTTGGTCGCCACGATCGGCGCGGCAGCGGACTCGACGAGGTAGGTGATCCGGGCGTCGGGATAACGGCGGCGAAGGGCACGAATGACCGGTGTGGTGAAGACCACGTCGCCGATCAGGCGCAGGCGAACGAGGAGAATGTTCAACGGGCCGTGGCGGGAACCTCGACCGTGGCCTCATCAATGAGCATCACGGGAATATCGTCCTTCACGGGGTAGACACGATGGCACGAGCCGCACTGGAGGCCCGCGCCGTCCTTGACCAGAACGACCTTGGTCTTGCAGGCAGGGCAGACAAGAATTGCGAGGAGGGCCGGATCAATCGCCATGCGTGCCACTATAAGAAGAATGAGGCAATGAGGCAATGGGGCAATGGGTGTGAAACAATCGGAGCACACGCATCATGATGTGGATGACCCCCCCTCCGGTCCAAGCGCCCACCCGGCCCACGACCGCAGCCACCGGCGAAGCCTATTTTTTGTTTCTGCAGGGACGGACGCTGGAG
>CAYZLT010000424.1:0-3256 GCA_964479175.1 uncultured Solibacteraceae bacterium
AGGCGGGCACGGAGGCGACGGAGCAAAGTGAACATGACGCGTTACTCCGATCGGAGCGTCTCAGCGGGGTTGATGCGCGTCGCCCTGTGGGCGGGTATCCACGTCGCAAGCATCGCCGCCACAAAGAGCAACGAGGCAACTTGAAGGTACGCAATTGGATCGAAGGGACTCAGTCCGTACAGGTAACTACTGAAGAGTTGGGTCGAGAGGCCTGCGAGAATCACCCCGGCGCCGAGACCTATGATGACCGGGCGCTGAGTCGTCGCCAGAACCGCCCGGATGACCTGTGTCGCCTGTGCGCCAAGGGCCATACGAAGGCCGATTTCGCGTCGCTTCTCCTCGACCGCGTGCGCAAACACGCCGAAGGCGCCAATGGTGGCCAGCAGCAGTCCGACGCCACCGATTCCCCAGGTCACCCACCCAGCAATTCGCGCGACTGTCAGCGTCTCGGCCAGACTGTCGCGGACCGGGCGGAACGTGACGCTCACCGTTGGATTGAGCGCGGCAACAATTGCCCTGATACGCTCGAACACGGCCGGGTCCGTGCTTCGCACCAACGCCAGTGATACGCCGTGTTCGGTGCCCGAATAGGTTGCGGGTTGCGTGTTGGCAACCGACCGTACTGAGAGCTCCGGGGCAATTCCCACGACAACCTTGACGAGCGCATCCTCAAACCTTGCTCCGCTGTACACGACCTTCCCCAGCGGGTTCTCGCCTGGCCACATGGAGTCGGCCACGGATTTGCTCAACACCACTTCGCGAACGCCGTTTCTGGTCGACGGTCCACGACCGGCGATAAGCGGAATCCCTACGACCTCGAAATAGTTCTCAGTCACATTCTTCGCAGCGAAGGAGCGCATGCGTTCCGATTGCGACGTGCGCAGCCAGTCGCTGTAGCGGTTATCTTCCACGGGCGCCGAGTCACTCAGCGCCAGGGGAGGCAGGCCAGCTTGCCGGGCGGCCTCCCACAATCCGTGCTGCACCGGTTGGCGTTGGTCCAGTGGCGTATTTGGTGGAAACTCAAGCAGAACCTCGGATACGGCATCGATATCGAAGCCGGGGTCGATCCCTGATGCATGCTCCACCGCTCGTGTGAGCAGACCCGCGGACATCAAAAGCACCGTCGCCAGAGCAACTTGACTGGCGAGAAGAAACCCGCGCATTCGCGCGACCTGAATCGTGTGTCCGTGTCGCTCGCCGGTCACCACGGCCAAGCTCACGTGAGCGGTGCGGATCGCTGGGGCCAGCCCGCACGCCAGTGCGGTCAGCACCGACATCACCCCAACGATCACCATCGTCATCAGTGAAGGCGCGTAGTACTCGGCGCGTTGACCCAAATCCGGGACGATGGCAACCAGTACGGGCGGCACGAGGGCCGTGATCGTCAAGCCAACGATGCCGGCAGCACCGGTCAGGACCAGTGACTCGGTCAACATCTGACGGACGACCCGAGAATGGCTCGCGCCAAGGGACAGCCGAACGGCGATCTCTCTTTGTCGCACCATCGCTCGCGCCAGCATCAGGTTGCCGACGTTGGCGCAGGCCACCAGTTGCACGACCACGAGTGCAAGAAACAGAAATCCAACCACCTGTGCCGCATCATTGAGGCCATGTGAGATGGGCCGTGTGTCCACGAACCTGAAGGCGATATCGGGAAGTTGCGTGGCCGCTCGGAATTGTCGGCTGAGTTGCGCAAGTTCGGCGCTGGTCTGGACTTCGCTCATCCCTGGCGCCACGCGTCCGATGAAGTTACGGGGAAAGTCTCTGTGACGCGGGTCCTGATACTGGGCGAGGTTCATCACGCGCCACAGTTCGGTCAGGCTTCCATCGCCGTCCATGAAGTCGCCCGGAGCCACGCCGACGATGGTGTAGGTCGTCTTTCCGAGCGGGAGGGCGCGGCCTGCGATATCCGGAACGCGGCCGAAGCGTTCCGTCCACACCCGTTCAGAGATAATCACCACGTTGGACGGAGTTGGCGACGAGTCTTCGTCGGTTCGGAACGTGCGGCCGGCCACAACCGGGATGCCCAACGCTTCGAAATAGCCGGCACTGACACCCAGCGCCTGGAGCCGTTCGTTGGTCCCATCGGGGTATGTCGCCTGACCGACCGCAACCGGCGTCGTCATCGCCAGCCGAACGGTTGTGGCGTGTTCCCGCAGGTAGCGAAACTCGGGAATCGACACGGCGCCGAAGTCGTTGCTGCCGGCCGCCGAGCTGCGCACCTGCAGCAGCGTCTCAGGGTTGGGCACTCGCCACGGGCGCATGAACGACGCGTCCGCAAAGGTGAAGACCGTGCTGACCAAACCGAGACCCACTCCGAGCATGGTGATGGCACCGACGGCAAACACGGGCTGGCGCCGGAACGACGCGACCGTATACCGCACGTCCTGCCACGTCGTCTCAAGCCACCGTGCGATCCAGACCGATCGCGCGTCTTCGCGCATCAGGGTGGTATTGCCCAGCTCGCGTGCGACGGCGGTCCGCGCATCACCGGGCGATACACCGCGCCCTTCGAGATCCTTCTGTGCCATCGCGCGATGGACCTCAAGCTCCTGCGAGAGGTCACGATCGAAGTGCCGATACTTCAGGCGGGCACGAAGGCGGCGAAAGAGGCTGAACATGACAACCCCCTTATGCCGTTTCGAGGACGAGACGGATGGCCGCGACCATGTCCTCGAACTCGGCCTTTTCAGCGGCGAGATGTTTCCGTCCGGCTCTGGTCAGCGTGTAGAACCGAGCTTTGCGGTTGTTTTCGGACGGCCCCCACTCGGCGTCGACGTACCCGTTGAGGAGCAAGCGCTGCAGTGCGGGGTAGAGCGAACTCTCGCCCACCTGCAGCACATCCTTCGACACGGTCTTGAGCCGCTGCGCCAACCCATACCCATGCATCGTCTCGGTCGCGAGCAGTCGGAGGATCAGCAGATCAAGTGTGCCGGGCAGCAGATCGGGGGGTAGAAGTTTGGCCATACGCAAGTCGCTCCTATCGTCAGGCGATGGGAGAGAGCTTGCGCCGGGGCAGGCGGGGCTGTCAAGTCCTATCGTTTATCGATGGGAGCGGGGTCGGGTCGTCATCATCGCCGATGAGCACAACGCCACCGGGCTCTGCGAACGCCAAGGCGGTCGAACAGGTTGCCGCGCGTCATGTTTGCTTGTAAATAACTGATAACAAGCTACTTAATGAATGAATGTGCAATGATGGAGTCTTGTGCCATGATTGCATAAAGATGCGACACCGGCGACTCGAAACGGAAGTCAT
>CAYZLT010000425.1:0-3251 GCA_964479175.1 uncultured Solibacteraceae bacterium
ATAAGCCGTATGAAGGGGCTGTTTCGGTGACATAACCTCGAGTTATCAGACACAGCCGATCGATCCGCTGGAGCAGGACCGCCCCCCCATCGGAGCTCGCATGCGGTTGGTCGAAGCGCCACTCGATCGGTCCGATCGCCTCGTCCTGATCAGCTGAACACCGCGTCGGCCTTGGACAAACGGGATGTTCGGAGCTGACACTCCGATAAAGTCGAGGCTGACGGAGATAAATGACAATCCGGAGTGAGTGAACCGTGAGTTGTTAAATCGATACAACCGCACGTCGCCGTTGCCGCCATTTCCGCACGAGCCAGACTAGCAAAACAATTGACGTCAGCGTCGCGATCCCAATGGCGGCCAGATTATGGACCGGATTGGCTAAAATATAGTCGGGGTATTTGGCGTAGAAGCCGTTGAAGTGATCCAACGCGGTGGGCAGCGCGAGCAGATCGTGTTTGGATAGTTCGAGTCGACGTTCGTTCGGATGGTACTGAGAGCCCATGCCATAGGCATTGCCCTCCGCATCAAGTTCGATATGTGCTCCAAGGACATGGGTCAGCGGCCGCGTCAGGAAGAATTCGACGAGGCGCCGCGCGCTCTTCCGATCGGCGGCGAGATCGTTGATGACCAGCCGACCCGGGAGCAGAAAATCGCCGGAAAACAACAGGCCGGTTTGTCGATCGTAGAAGCCGATGTGAGTGGGGTGGTGCCCAGGGGTTGGGATCACATCGACAGTGCGACCGCCCAGGTCCACCTGCACCACGTCGTTAGGCCAGTGGGTAAATCCGAGACGCTGGCGCATCGCGTTTTCTTCCGGCGGCACGACCTCGACCGCCGGCAGCGATTGGAATTGTGGATCACCGGCCCGATGATCCAGATGGTGATGCGTATGGACCACGAGCAGCGGCAGTGTGCCGTCGCCCCTCGCGGGGAGCAGCTCCATGACTAGTCGCGCGAGCGGCATTTTCTGTGGGTCGGCCACCGCGCCGGTATCGATCAAGAGCGCCCGTTCCGACCCGATAAGGAGATAGATGAGATTCCCTTCGACGTCCGCGCAAAGACTCTGGCGCAGGATGAATGTCTGCAAATTGTAGGCGTGCACCTGGAGCGGCTTCTCCGGGGTAGCGGAGCAATCCGTGGCGCCGGGCTGCCAGTGCACGTCCATCGACCCCGGCACGATTTGAGCCGAGGCCGCCGTGTGGGCAAGGAGCAGGCCGCTTAGAGCCGCGATGATCGCCGTGCGTCGCACAGATTCACTTCGATGGAAGGTCATGGTGGCCTGTGGATGGTATTCTTGGGGACGGTGCCGCTGGCGCAACTATTGTGCTCGGGGCGCCAGGCTTTCACGCACAATCCACGTTGCTCCGCAGCAGGCGAGTGCAATGAACAGGCTGCTCCACT
This sequence comes from uncultured Solibacteraceae bacterium, assembly GCA_964479175.1. Lineage (GTDB taxonomy): Bacteria > Acidobacteriota > Vicinamibacteria > Vicinamibacterales > SCN-69-37 > SYFT01. The sequence goes on from CAYZLT010000425.1 coordinate 1,402, forward strand.
CGTCGGCATTCGACCAGCTGGCGGACACCCGCGGGGCATGCACGATGAACACCCACGATCCGAACATGATCGACAGCAGCGTCGCCGCAAGGCGCGCCTGAATCCCGGTCCAGACGGCGAGTCCCGCTGCGATGAACGCGGCGCCGATGCCATAGGTCCAGAACGCATGACCAGGGATCCACGCGGGCACGGCGTTCTCGATGTACGCATGATAGAGAAAATGGAAGAGACCGAACGCGATGAGCGAGGCGGATATTGCCCAGCGGGCGGCCACCCGCACATGCTCAGGCATTCGCCTCAGCAGGCCGGCGAGCGTCCATGCCGCCGCGGCGAGCACCACCGTCTCGAACGCGATGGCCCAGGCGGGCGTTCCCGGATTCATGAGCACCGGCCCAATGTGCAGAATGCTCCCGAGAGTGAGCAGTCCCGCCATCGACAGCGCTCCGGGGCCGGCGCCGTGGCCGGCCAGAATCGCCACCGCCGACGCGATCAACCAGAGGCCCGACAGCACGACGAGCACCGGCCTTCCCGAGAGTGACGCGGGCAGCGGCACGAGAACGGCGGGGACGTCGGGTCGCACGATCATCAGAACACCCATCGCCGCAATGGCCACGGCAAAGATCGCACTCCCCGCGCGTAGGGTTCCCTGCGTCACTTCTCGCCGGCCCCGAGCCGCTCCAGGAGCGCCGAGTGACGGATTGTCGGGGCCGCGTCGTTGGGCAGCATCATCACGCCGGGCTGCCCGGCAATCTGTCCCGCAGCAAACGGACCCACGTGTATTCCATAGATGGCCATAGGCCTGCCTCCCGCGAATACATCGTCCTTCAGCATGGCCTGATGATAGTCCGTATCGTGTGGGGCGCAGCTGCCCATGGAGTCGAGATGTGGCTGGTCTTCATTAGTTTCTGCTCGCTGCCAGCGCCCTCCGGGAACGTGAGGGCTGGTCGGCATTTACCGGGCATTCGCCGGTGGCCGCAATCTTCTCAGCCGGCAGTCGAAATGGAGTATCGCCGAGCGTCACTATGGTAGCGGCGCATGTGGCCCGCGACAACCGACCTATGGCGTACACCGAGGCGATGACGCGGCGGGCGCTGAACATCAGACGAGAGGAGTGACGTCTATGAACGTAAAGGCGATGGGGTATTGGACGGCAACTGGCCTGCTCTGCTTTGGCATGCTGTCAGGCGGCGTAGCCGAGCTGCTTCAGGCCCGGGCCACCGTGGCAGGAATGGTGGCACTGGGGTATCCGGTATACTTCGTGACCATCATCGGGACATGGAAGGTGCTGGGCACCATCGCCTTGCTGGCCCCCGGCCTCCCGCGGCTCAAGGAATGGGCCTACGCCGGCATCTTCTTCAACATGACGGGCGCGTTGCTGTCGCATCTCGCCGCCGGCAGCGCGGGGTGGCACGTGGCGGTCACCGGTACCTTTGCCGCCCTCACTGTGATGTCATGGGCGCTCCGGCCCGCGAGTCGGATCGTCGGCACGCTCCCGCCGGCGACACTCTTCCGCAGCGTCGGCCACTATGCGGTCGCTTCGCTGGCGTCAGACGGGTAGGCAAGACCAATGGCGACGGCATCTGTCAACGGCATCACCATCGGCTACGATGAAATCGGCGAGGGCTCCAACGTGCTCCTGCTGGTACACGGTCATCCCTTCAATCGGTCGATGTGGCGGCCGCAACTCGACGCGGTACGGAAGGCAGGCTGGCGTGTGCTCACTCCCGACCTGAGGGGATATGGCGAGACCACGGTCGTGCCTGGGAAGACGCCCTTCGACGTTTTCGCAGCTGATCTCGCAGCGCTTCTCAATCACCTCGACATCGGGGATGTCGTCATCGCCGGCTTGT
>CAYZLT010000426.1:0-3248 GCA_964479175.1 uncultured Solibacteraceae bacterium
GCGGATTCGATAAGATCGGGTCGATGAGTGTGGCTCCAGGCCGGCAAGGCGCAATCGCGTTCTTCGTGACGTTTTGCGTCCTGCTGGTCGCACTCGCCATCGGACTCAACGTCCAGTGGGTGATTCAGAGCTGGCGCCAGGTCTGGCCACTGGTCATCGGCATCCCCATCTTTGCCGCCATCATCACCGGCCTGATCCTCAACACCACCTTCCTGGTCCGGGAGATTCGGCGCAACGAACAAAAAGACGCGTTCATCAACGCGGTCACGCACGAACTCAAGACTCCGGTCACCTCGATCCGCCTCCATCTCGAGACGCTCAAGTCCCGCGACGGGTCGATTCCCGACGACAAACGCCGCGAGTTCTACAACGTCATGCTCGACGACACCGACCGCCTCATGCAGACGATCGACCAGGTCCTGCGCGCAGGCGAAGCCGGCAAGACGACGCTGCACAAAGAACGTCTCAATATCTCGGCCATCACCGACGAGTGCATCGCGCTCACACGCACGCGACGACATCTGACTGAACTCCAACTGCGACGCACGCCGTTCGCAGGCGACGACCGGCCCGCCGAGGTGCTCGGTGATTCGAGTGCGCTGCGCGTGACCATCGTGAATCTGCTCGACAATGCGGTGAAGTACTCCACCGATCCCATCGACATCTCGGTTGAGTCCGGCATCGTCGGCGACTGGGGCGTGGTGCGGGTGACCGATCGCGGCGCGGGATTTGCGCCCAACGAGGCCAAGCGGCTCTTCAAGCGGTTTTATCGAGTGCCTGGCGCACTCACGCAACGCATCAAGGGCACGGGGCTCGGCCTCTACATCGTGCACAACACGGCGGTACAACACGGCGGTCGGGCCTCGGCCACCAGCGAGGGTCCCGGCAAGGGCGCCACCTTCACCCTCGAGATTCCGGCAGCGCCGACGACGACGGCACCCTGATATGGCCCATATCCTCATTTGTGAAGACGAACCCCACATAGCGTCGGGGGTGAAGTTCAATCTGGAGCTCGAGGGCCATCAGGTTGACGTGGTTGAAAACGGCGAAGATGCGTTGTCGGCAATCGCGGCGACACCCGACGCCTTCGACGCGATGATTCTGGATGTGATGTTGCCGGGCATCGACGGCTTTCTCGTTGCGCAGGCGCTTCGCACGAAAGGCTGGTTCCATCCCGTCCTGATGTTGACGGCGCGCGGCCGTGCGGAGGATGTCCTGCGTGGTTTTGAAGCGGGCGCGGATGACTATCTGCCCAAGCCGTTCGATCTGGCGATCCTGGTCGCTCGCGTCAGCGCGCTGTTGCGGCGGCAGAAGTGGAAGACCACTCCCCCGCCACCGGATATTTTTGAATTCGCCGGCCGTACGATCGACTTCGCCGCGCAGGCACTGCGCGTCGGCGAGACCGTCCATCCGCTGACACTCATGGAGGTCAACCTGCTGCGATATCTCGTGCAGCGCGACGGACAGACCGTGTCACGCAAGCAGTTGCTCGATGAAGTCTGGAACGTGCACGAGGACACTGACACACGCGCGATCGATCACTTCATGTCGCGGCTGCGCAAATACATCGGCGAGTCGCCGACCCATCCTAAACATTTGCTCACGGTGCGTGGGGTGGGGTACAGATTTGAGTCTGGGGTCCAGGGGTCCAGCGGTCCAGAGGTCCCAGGGTCGTAGGGCGCTGGCGTTAGCCACGCTTGGGCGGCGGGCCTGAAGGCCACGCCCTACGCGATGCGCGAACGTCGGAAACCTAGGCCACCTATTTGGAGGCCACCTTGTACAGCTTCGTCGCAGTCCGAACGTAGAGGCTGGTGAGATCGGCTGCGGGCGTTGCCAGGCTCATCTCGCCGAAGCTGTTCTTGGCCAGCTCCTTGTATTCGTCCGCGGCGGCAAACACCACGACGTCGCCGTCTTCGCTCATCGCGTAGATGCGACCGTTGCTCGCGAGCGGCGACGCGGAGAACGTGAGTCCGCCTCCACCCACGCGGGCCTTGTAGAGTTCCTTGCCGGTTTCGGCGTCGGCGACCTGCAGGATGCCGTTGTCATTGATCGAGTAGACGCGGCCGCGATACACAAGCGGCGAACCCGTATAGGCCGCGAACCTCGGATGGAACCAGGAGACGAACTCATTGGCCGTCTGATCTTTCGTGAGTGAGATGTCGCCGGTAGCGCCGGGTTTGATCGCAAACAGCGGACGATTGTTTTCGCCCTGTGATCCTGATCCCACAAACAGCAGACCGCCGGCCGCTGCGGGACTCGGAGTCGCCTGCGTCATGCCGCGCACGCGCCACAGTTCTTTGCCGTCGAGCCCGTAGGACACGACGAGGCCTTTACCGATGGTGACAATTTCGGTGCGACCATTGTGTGTCCAGATGAAGGGCGTGGCCCAGCCGGACTTCGAGCGGCCCTCAAAGGCCGAACGGTTCACCGACCACACGTCTTTCCCAGTCTGTGCATCAAGCGCCGTCAGGAAGGACTCGCCCTCGTTGTCGTGCAGCTGATACACGCGTCCGCCGTGGACGACCGGCGAGGACGCGGTGCCGAAGTCGAGATAGATCGGCTGGGGCGGCCACGTCTTTTTCCAGACGAGTTCCCCGCTGCCGATGGCATACGCAAACACGCCGACGTTGCCGCCAAACGACGCGTAGACGCGCTCGCCATCCGTGGCCGGCGTCTCGGACGCGTAGGTGTTCTTGCGATGACGCCCACCGACGGGTTTGCCCTTGTGTGCATCGCGCTGCCACGCGATCGTGCCGGTCTTGGCATCAAGCGCGTAGACCACGTAGCGGACGTCCTCGGCCTCGTCCGACAGTTCGATGTCGCGCGCGGTGACACGCTTGAGCACCTCGTCGGCCGACAAGCCCTTCGCGGTCAACTCGGCGGCAAAGTCGTTGCCATAAATCCCCGTCGACGGCGCCTTGAACGCACCGGCATTCACGGAGGCCGTCACAAACACACGGTCACCCCAGACAATCGGCGACGACCATCCTCGTCCTGGAATCTCGGTGACCCACGCGACGTTCTCCGTCGGTGAAAACGTCAATGGCAACTTTGCCGCGTCGGCCACACCCGAGGCCCCAGCCCCTCGGAACTGCGGCCAACTCGCCGGCGCCTGCTCCGCGATCGACACCACGCCCACACACACCGCCATCAGACCACCGGCCAGAAGTTGTCGCATGGGCGGATCCTGTCCGCATTCGCGCTCAATTACAAGGGGAAGTACACGATCGGACGCTCGACGGGGACGA
>CAYZLT010000427.1:0-3243 GCA_964479175.1 uncultured Solibacteraceae bacterium
GCCGTCGCCGGCACGCTGTATGTGCAGACCTACTACCTGCCCGCCGGCCTGTGACACTTCGAGGTAGCCCTGTTCCTTCAGGCCGGCGGGCAGGTAGTAGGTCTGCACATACAGCGTGCCGGCGACGGCGACGAGCACGGTGAGCAGGGTGCCGACCAGGACGGCGAAGAAGTCGTCGAGCCGCGTGCGCGCCCGGCGGAAGCGGTAGAGGCGCTGGACGTGGAAGGCAAGCGGGACTGTCAGCGCGACAAACGGCAGGACGGCGAGGTACTGGTCGAGGGGCGGCTGGCCCTTCGGAATGTCGAGCAGTCCGGTTTCAAAGCGGATCAGATACGCGATGACAAACGCCGCTGCGGCGCACCCGATGTCACCCAGGATGTGCAGCAGGACAAACAGGCGACTGAACCGTTTCACCATGCGTGGGGGGCCGCCACCGTTTCAGCCACGCGTTGTGTCAGGCCGCGTTCAAATTGCTCCACGCTGAAGGCTGACGCGCGTGCGTGCCATTCGGCGGCTGTGAGCGGCAGGGACTCCACGCGGGACATCGCGTCCGCAAACGCCTCCGGGCTCTCGTCGTGCACGAGGAACCCCGACACGCCGTCCTCGACGGTTTCACACGCGCCGCCGCGGCCGAGTGCGACCACCGGACGCCCACAGGCCTGGGCTTCGACCGGCGCGATGCCGAAGTCCTCCTCACCAGGCAGCAGGATGGCTCGGGCCCCGCGATACAGCGTGCGGAGGGCGTCGTCATCGACGTGGCCGAGAAACTCGACATCGGATCCCGCGAGGGCGTGCAGGCGCGCAGCGTCGGGACCGGTTCCGATGATCTTCACTGGAGCTCCCAGCATCGCCGCGGCGCGAATCGCCGTGTCGAGGCGTTTATACGGCACAAGGGCGGAGACCACCAGGAAATACGCACCTGGACCGTCCGTGCCCGGAGTGAAAAAACGGGTCTCCACCGGAGGGTGGAGCACCGTCGCCTCACGATTATAGTACCGGGCAATCCTGCCCGCAACGTGCGCGGAGTTGGCCAGGAAGCGATCCACTCGCGGGGCCGTGGCGCGATCCCAGCGGGCGATGGGCGCCAGCGCGCGACGCGCCACGGCGTGTCCCCAGCGGCCGAGCCGCTCGACGCCAAAATACGCATCAAACTGATCCCACGCGTACCGCATCGGGGAGTGGCTGTAGGAGATATGCAGCGCCCGCCCGGTCGGGACGACGGCTTTGGCCGCGCAATGACTGGTGGAGATCACCACGTCCACATCGTCGAGATCGAACTGTTCGATGGCGATGGGAAACAACGGCAGGTAGTGCCGGTACAAGCGCGCGGGGAATGGGAGGCGCTGGATCGAGGAGGTCCGGACGCGCCGTGATTCGATCAGCGCGCAGACCGATCCCTTGTCATGCACCAGTGTCAGCAACTCGGCGTCGGGAAGCAGCCGGCACAACGACTCCAGGACCTTCTCGCCGCCACGCATGCCGGTGAGCCAGTCGTGGACGAGGACGACCCGGCGTCCGGCCAGCACGTTATGCATGCAACACCGAGTGATACACCTCGCGCGTGCGGGCGGCCGCCTCGGTCCAGGAGAACGCGCGAGCGCGGGTGTATCCCTTGGCGATCAGATCGCGTCGCAGTGAGGGTTCACTGAGCACGCGCGCCATCGCGCCGGCGATCGCCGCCGGGTTGAGCGGATCGACCAGCAACGCCGCATCCCCGACCACTTCCGGCAGTGACGACACATTCGACGTGACCACCGGCGTCCCGCTGGCCATCGCCTCAAGCGGCGGAAAGCCGAAGCCTTCAAACAGGGAGGGGAACACGAAGATTGAGGCGAGACGATACAGCGCGGCCAGGGTGGCGTCGGGCACAAAGCCGAGGAACCGCACATGGGCGCGCAGGTGGTGTCGATGGACCAGCCGGCGGATGCCCGGATACTTGGATAACTCGTCGCCGATGATGAGCAGCTTCAGATCCTGGTGGCCATCCTCACGCAACATCGCGAACGCATCGATGAGCCGCTCGACGTTTTTGTGCGGCTTGATGTTGCCCGCATACAGGATGAACGGCGCATTCAGGATGAAACGCTCGCGGACATTCGCCATGCTGTCCTCGTCGGGCGGCAACAGATACCGGGCGTCGAGTCCGTTGTGAATGACCTCGATCTTCGACGCCGGCGCGTGGAGGTAGTGCTGGATGTCGTCACTCGACGCCTGCGAGACCGTGATGATGCGTCTGGCACGCCGTGCCGCGATCGACATGAACGTGCGCGCGTACAGGTGCGCCATGCGACTGGGCAGGTACTGCGGGAACCGCAGGTGGATGCAGTCGTGAATGGTCACCACCACCGGACACGTGATGAACGGCGAGACGACGTAGTGCGGCGCATGAAACAGGTCGACCTTGGCCCGCCGCAAGTCGAGCGGAACCGTCAACTGCTCACGGATGGAGTAGTTGGCCGAGGTGTCCGGCCACGGCTCAAACCGCGGGCCCAGCGCCTTCACAAATCCGACGTCCTCGGGTCGGCAGATCAGGACGTACGTGTCGGCCGTCGGCAGGCGGGCGAACTCCTGCAGCAAGTTCCGCACGTACGTGCCGATGCCGAAATCGTGCAGTTTTCTGGCGTCAATGGCGATACGGGCCGGCACGCTGGAATCTTACCGTGCCTGCCGTCCCCGAAGGGTGAGCCAGAGGCGCAGCAGCGGCACCCAGTGTGGCGCGTGTTTGCCGTAAAACGCCAGATGGCTCCGGTCATACAGCGGGGACGCGGTGCCGCCGGTGGCCGCAAAGGTCCTGCCACGTGTGTGCACCACCTCCGCCGACGGGGCAAACCAGACGCGGCCGCCCTTGGCGCGCAGTGCCGCGCAGAAATCGACGTCCTCCTCGTACATGAAATACCGTTCATCGAGGAGCCCGACCGCCTCGGCCGCCGCACGCCGGACCAGCAGGCATGCCCCGGTCACCCAGTCCACCTCCCGCTCCACCGACGTCCACTGTTCGACACGGGCACGCGCCCACGGGGCCGAGGACCCGGCCAGGCGCACGCGCAGCAACTGTCGCGCTTCACCCACGGGCGTCAACATCGGACCCCACGATATTTCGGGCTGGCCGCTGGGATTCACGAGCCGGGGACCTGCGGCCACCGCCCCGGTGGATTCCAGACGATCGATGAGTTGGTCGAGCGCCCCGGCGGGCACGACGGTGTCGGAGTTCAACAGCAGCACAAGGGGGGCTCGGGTACTCCG
>CAYZLT010000428.1:0-3222 GCA_964479175.1 uncultured Solibacteraceae bacterium
ATACGAACTCGAGGTCATGCGCGACTGCGAGGACAACTTCGTGGTCATCTGTTCCATCGAGAATATCGACCCGATGGGCGTGCACACCGGCGACAGCATCACCGTGGCCCCCGCGCTGACGCTGACGGACCGCGAATACCAGCGCATGCGCGATGCGGCGCGCCGCATCATCCGCCGGGTCGGTGTGGAAACCGGCGGGTCGAACATTCAATTCGCCATCAACCCCGACGACGGCCGCATGATTGCGATCGAAATGAACCCCCGCGTGTCGCGGTCATCGGCGCTGGCATCAAAAGCCACGGGGTTCCCGATCGCCAAGATTGCCGCAAAGCTCGCGCTTGGCTACCGTCTCGACGAAATCAACAACGACATCACCCGGCTGACCCCCGCGTCGTTTGAACCCACGATCGACTACGTGGTTGTGAAGGTCCCGCGCTGGGCGTTCGAGAAATTCCCGACCGCCGACCGCACGCTCACCACGCAGATGAAGTCGGTGGGTGAGGCCATGGCCATCGGCCGGACGTTCAAGGAGGCCTTCCTCAAGGGATTCCGCTCACTGGAGCTGGGTCGCAGTGGCCGGCTGTTCAGTCAGGCGGCCCCTGGCAGTGCATTCGAACACGAGGACGATCAGGCGCTGCAGCGCGCGCTGGGCATTCCCACCGATCGCCGCATGTGGGCCGTGTTCCGCGCACTGGAGCGCGGCTGGACCATCGAGGAAATTCATCGGCTGACCAAGATTGACCTGTGGTTCCTGACCCAGTTTCAGCAGCTCACCGAGCTCGCCAACCAGGTGCGCGCCGTCGGCGCGCGAGACCTGTCGGCCGACCTGCTGCGCGAAGTGAAGCGCGCGGGATTTGCGGATGCGGATCTCGCACAGCTGCTTGGGATTGATGAAGACAGCGTCCGTGCCCGTCGTCTTGAGCACAATCTCGTCGCGGCCTACAAACGCATCGACACCTGCGCGGCCGAGTTCGAATCGTTTACGCCGTACATGTACGGCACGTTCGAAGACGAGTGTGAAGCGGAGCCGACAGCCAAGGCCAAGGTGGTGATCCTGGGCAGTGGTCCCAACCGCATCGGCCAGGGTCTCGAGTTCGACTACTGCTGCTGTCACGCGGCGTTTGCGCTGCGCGACCAGGGGTACGAGACCATCATGGTCAATTGCAACCCCGAGACCGTCTCGACTGACTACGACACGGTCGATCGTCTCTACTTTGAACCGCTCACCTTCGAAGACGTCTCCGCCATCGTCGCCCGTGAACGACAGGGCGGGGGCGACGTCGCCTGCGTGGTGCAATACGGCGGACAGACGCCGCTGAAACTGGCGCTGCGACTGCAGGAGGCGGGCATCAGGATTCTGGGCACGTCGCCAGACTCGATCGATCTCGCCGAAGACCGCGAGCGGTTCTCGAAGCTGCTGTGGGAACTCGGGATTCCGCAGGCGGCCAGCGGCATGGCGCATTCGCCCGAAGAAGCGCGCGGCGTGGCGGCCACCATCGGATTCCCCGTGGTGGTCCGGCCGTCCTACGTGCTTGGTGGACGCGCGATGGCCATCGTGTACGACACCGGATCGCTCGACCGTTACATGCGGCAGGCCGTGCAGCTCTCGCCGGAACATCCGATCCTCATCGACAAGTTCCTGGAAGACGCGGTTGAGATCGACGTCGACGCTGTGGCCGACGCCACCGGTGCCGTGATCATCGGCGGCATCATGGAACACATCGAGCAGGCCGGCATCCACTCGGGCGACAGCTCCTGTGTGGTGCCGCCGCACCTGCTCAGCGACAAACACATCGCGACGATTCGCGACTACTCGCGCCGGGTCGCACGCGCCCTGAAGGTCATCGGCCTGATGAACGCCCAGTTCGCGATCAAAGACGACGTCGTGTATGTGCTTGAAGTCAATCCTCGGGCGTCACGCACGGTGCCGTACTTGTCGAAGGCCACCGGCGTCGCGCTGGCCAAAGTCGCGGCCAACGTCATGGTCGGACGCACACTGGCGGAGCAGGGCCTCACCGAGGATCTGACGGTGTCAGGCTTCTTCGTCAAGACGCCTGTGTTTCCGTTCGTGCGGTTCCCGGGTGTAGATACGCTGCTCGGGCCTGAAATGAAGTCGACCGGTGAGGTCATGGGTGCCGCCGAGACGTTCGGGTCTGCGTTTGCCAAGGCGCAGATGGGCGCGGGCCAACATCTGCCGCAGTCGGGCACGGCGTTCATCAGCGTCAACAACAGCGACAAGCCCAACGTGGTGCCGATCGCCAGGGGACTGGTGGATCTCGGGTTCAAGATCATGGCCACACGAGGCACCGCAGTGTTCCTGCGGGCGCATGGGATCGAAGCCGACATCGTGTTCAAGATCAACGAAGGCCGGCCGCACGTCGGCGACGAGATCGTGAACAAGAACGTCAACCTGGTGATCAACACGCCGCTGGGGCGGGAGTCGTTCTTCGACGACCGCGCAGTCCGGAGAGCCGCGATGCTCCAGGGGATCCCCGCGATTACCACGCTGACCGGCGCCGCCGCGGCGGTGAGCGCCATTGGCGCGATCCGCAAGGAGGGGCTGAGCGTGAAGAGCCTGCAGGAGTATCACGAGGGCAAAGGGAAAAGGTAGAAGGCCAAAGGGAATAGGCCAAAGGCCAAAGGTACGGAGTTGATCATGGATTTGGACAACCTGCCCATCACGGAACGCTTCGTCCGGGCCTCCGGGCCTGGCGGTCAGAACGTCAACAAGGTCTCGTCGGCGGTGGAGCTGCGTCTTGACGTCGCGAAGGCGCCGCTGTCAGACGGTGTGAAGCTGCGACTGCGAGTACTGGCAGGACGCCGTCTCAGTGCAGACGACGTCCTGTTGATTGACAGTCGGGAGTACCGCACGCAGGCGCAGAATCGCGAAGCAGCGCGAGCCCGACTCTCAGAGTTGCTGGATCTCGCCTCCGTCGTGCCGAAGCGGCGTCAGAAGACCAAGCCGACGCGGTCTGCCAAGCAGGCCCGGGTGGCGGAAAAAGTCATCCGCGGCCGCATCAAGGAAAAACGCGGCCGCGTCCGACGCGGGCGTTCCGACGACTGACAACGCCGGTTGGCGCAGCGAAGGTAACGCGTAGGAACCAGCCTGTCACACCCCCCGGGTACCGTGAACCTCGCATAGAATTCACGAACCCAATCGAATGGATTTCTTCGAACGTCCGATTCTGAACTCGCCGTACGAGTATCCCCGCCAGCACTGGG
>CAYZLT010000429.1:0-3203 GCA_964479175.1 uncultured Solibacteraceae bacterium
CCGCCGGCTCCCGTGGTGTTGACCGAGGAGCAGGTGTTTGCGAGCATGACGCTCAAGGAGCTGCAGGACAAAAAGCCCTTGGCCGACGTGTTTTTTGAGTACGACAGCGCCGACCTGTCGGACGCCTCGCGCACCAGCCTGCAGAAAAACGCGGACTGGCTGCGCCGCTGGGTCTCGACGACGATTACGGTGGAAGGCCACGCGGACTCGCGCGGCACGAACGAATACAACCTGGCGTTGGCCGAACGTCGCGCCTCGTCGGTGCGTGACTACTTGGTGAGCCTGGGCGTCCCCGTGACGCGGATCAGCATCGTCAGCAAGGGCGAAGAACAGCCGTTCTGCACCGACGACGTCGAGTCCTGTTTCTCACAGAACCGTCGCGGTCACTTCATCTTTACCGCGAAATAAGCGCGTCTTCGGCAATCTGCCTCGCCGCATCCTGCGGCGAGGCAGCCGCCGTAATCGGCCGTCCCACCACCAGATAACTTGCGCCCGCCTGCACGGCCTCGCCAGGGGTCATCGTGCGCGATTGATCGTTTTTGGCGTCGCCGGCAGCGCCGCCGCGAATACCCGGCGTCACGATCAAAAAGTCCGGTCCACACGCGCGGCGGATTGCCGACGTCTCCAGCGGTGAGGCGACCACGCCGTCCAGGCCCGCGTCCTGCGCCATGCGCGCGAGGTGGACGACCTGGTCAAGTGGTGAGCGATCGACGCCGATGGAGGCCAGCGTGGCCGCGTCCATGCTGGTGAGCACCGTTACCGCGATCACGACAGGGCGATCGCGTCCGTCTGCGGCGGCGCGATCGGCCGCATCCTTTGCCGCCGCCATCATCGCCGGGCCACCACAGGCGTGGACGTTCATCATCCAGGCACCGAGGCGGCTGGCAGACGAGATGGCCCCCGCGACGGTGTTCGGGATGTCATGAAACTTCAAGTCGAGGAAGACCTTGTCGCCTCGCATCGTGAGCGCACGGACAATATCGGGGCCCTCGGCGGTGAACAACTGGCTGCCGACCTTGTAGCCGCCGACCGTGCCACGCAGGGCGTCGGCCAGCGCCAACGCCTCGCGGGCGGAGGAGACGTCGAGTGCAACGAGGATCGAATTCATTTTCGTGACTTCACCTGGCCGACCAGGTCCGCCACTCCGGCGAACTGGTGGCGATCAAGATAACGGTTGATGCCGTCGATCATGCCCTGCCAGAGCAGGGGCTCGACGAAGTTGGCCGTGCCGATCTGCACCGCGTTGGCCCCGGCAATGATGAACTCAATCGCGTCGGTGACGCTCGCAATGCCCCCCATGCCGATGATGGGGATCTTCACCACCTGACGGCATTCGTAGACCATGCGAATCGCGATCGGGCGGATTGCCGGACCACTCAGACCGCCCATCCCGTTGGTAAGTTTGGGTTGGCGTGTCTCGATATCGATCGCCATCGCGAGGAACGTGTTCACCAGCGAAATCGCGTCGGCGCCGGCCTCCTCGGACGCGCGGGCAAACGACGCCGGGTCCGTCACGTTCGGGGTCAGCTTCGGGATGATCGGAAGCGAGGTCACCTTCCGCACCGCCGACACCACATCGTGTGTGCCGCCAAGGCTGCAGCCAAACTGAATGCCGCCCTCCTTGATGTTCGGACAGGAGATGTTCAGCTCAATGGCATGCACGCCCTCGTGGTCCGAGAGGACGCGCGTGACCTCGCAATATTCATCAATCGTCGTGCCGCAGACGTTGACGATGGTGGTGGCGCCACGCGCGCGCAGTTCTGGAAGTTTTTCCGCGACAAACCGATGGACGCCGATGCCCTGCAGGCCGATCGCGTTGAGCATGCCCGCCGGGGTCTCCACGATGCGGGGTGGCGCGTGCCCGTCACGTTCATTGAGGAAGAGTCCCTTGACCGCGATGCCGCCGAGGGTCGAGATGTCGAGGGCTTTGGCGTATTCAACACCGTAACCAAAACAGCCCGACGCCGCGATGACCGGGTTCTTGAGCGTCAGTGATCCGATCCGAACCGTGAGGTCCGCCATCAGTGACCTCCCACGAGTGCGTCCCACACCAGGCAGGACGCGTCAAACACCGGGCCCTCGATGCAGGAGCGAACCAGGTGCGTCCCACCGGGACGCTGGACGCGGACCACGCAGCTGTAACACCCGCCCATGCCGCACCCCATGACCGGTTCGAGCGACACAAACGTCGTGCGGCCGTGGGCCTGGCCCAGGTCCGCCACCGCGCGCATCATCGGCGTGGGACCGCAGGCATACAGCGTGACGGCCGTGTCGGCACTGAGCGTCGCGAGCGCCTGGGCGAGTGGACCGGTGACGCGGCCTTGTGTGCCGCGGCTCCCGTCCTCGGTCGTCACCACCAGTCGGGCGCTGAGGCGTTCAAAAAATTCGGCGTGATACAGGTCGGCCGCGCTGCGGCCCCCGTAAAAAAGCGTCATCGACGTGCCGCGCGCGGCGAGTGCCTCTGCCAGTGTCACAAACGGGGCCAAGCCAACGCCGCCGGCCACCATCCACGCGTGCGCGGGTGGATCCACCGGCACAAACGGCCGACCCAGTGGCCCGAGGCAGCTGATGGGGTCACCCACCTGTGCGTCGTAGAGCAGCGACGTCCCCACCCCGACACGTTTGTTCAGCAGGCTCAGGCCTCTGACAAGTCCGTTGTCGTCGCGAAGGATTTCGAAGATGGAGAACGGCCGCCGCAGCAGCGGGTCAAGGCCTGGCGCGGTTTTGATCATCACGAACTGACCGGGTGCGGCGTCGCGGGCCACGTCCGGTGCGTCCAGAGACAGCACGTTGTAATCGGGGGAGAGGCGGGTGTTGGCCAACACCACGGCCGGCACATCGACGGGCATCGGACAAAGTGTACATTAGCCCCCATGCGGTATCTGCGCATGTTCACCAATGCCGTCACCGGTGGCGTGCTCGGGGCGTTGTACCTCGCGGTGCTGGTGCTGATTCTCAATCCGCAGGTGCCGCTGATTTCGGCGACCACGGGCCGGTGGTTCGGCGCGCTGGTGTCGTTTTACGGCCTCCACCTCACCGTCGCCGTGTATCTGCTGATCCTGTTGCGGGAAGTTGTGGCCTCGCGGTCCCTGCAGCCGGCGTGGCTGAGTGTGCGCCTGCTGGCCTGGCTCGGTGCCGGGTTTGCGGCCACGTCTGCGGCGATCACCTGGGCCAATTTGCAGGGGTTTCGGGCGGTGCTCGGG
>CAYZLT010000430.1:0-3161 GCA_964479175.1 uncultured Solibacteraceae bacterium
CGCCCCACGTCCCGCTCGGGGACTCGCGGCGCCGAAGCTCGGACGCGTCACCGCCCACCGACGGGTTGTCCCACGCCCCCGCCTGCGACGCCCGGGCGCGAGCTTCATCGAGCCGGGCGGACGCTTCGCGCACGGCGGGATGGCGTTCGATTGCGCGTGCTTCCAGCGACGCAGCGCGAGAGGCGCCGGGGTCTGCGCCGCCCCGCGTCCAGCGCCGAACACCAGCGCACCGAGCACCAGCGCACCCGTGAACCATGTGCGCCCCATCATCGCGTGGCCTCCGCGCGCAGCTTCTGAATCTGGTCGAAGACATCGGCCTCGACGACGCGCACGAGCGTCATCATGCCCATCATCGCGCCGGTCCAATGCTGCGGCAGACCCAGCAGTTCGGGCTTGTCGCCGGCCATCTCATCCATCGGCATCCACATGTCCTGTGGATACCCAGGCACCTCGGCCCCTGGTCCGGCCCCATGCATGGGGCCGACCATCGACACCATCTGATTCATCATGTGGTGCGGCAGATGACAGTGCAGCATCCAGTCGCCGGGGTTGTGCGCGACAAACTCGACATCACGGGACTGTGCGACGCCGACGATCACGGTGTTGCCAGGCTCTCGTTCCAGATCGCCGCGGAAGCGCCCGCCTTCCGATCCCGTCACGTAGAACGTGTTGCCGTGCAGGTGAATCGGATGGTGATCCATGCTCAGGTTCACGAGCCGAATGCGGACGCGCTCACCCTTCTTCACCACCAGCGGGGTCGTCGCGGGCCCCGCCTTGCCGTTGATCGTCAGCCAGTTGAATTCCATCGCCAGTGTGTTCGGCACCGTGTTGTGCGGCTTGATGTCCCAGCCCTGGAAGATCAGTCCGAAGTCACGATCCACGCGCGGCTGATGCGGTTTTTTCGGGTGCACGATGAACCACCCGATCATGCCCATCAGTTCCTGCATCGGCATGTGTGAGTGGTAGAAAAACGATCCGTTCTGCGTCAGCGTGAACTCGTAGGTATGTGATCCGTGCGGAGGGATCGGCGGCTGCGAGATCCCGGGCACGCCATCCTGGCCAATCGGCACTTCCAGACCGTGCCAGTGCGGCGCGAACGGTTCCGGCAGATGGTTTTCCACGATGATGCGGACCCGATCACCTTCGGTGACCTCGATCGTCGGCCCAGGCACACTGCCGTTGAAACCCCACGCATCAACCTTGCGGCCCGACAGGAATTCGGTCTTCACCGGCTCCGCCTTCAGCGTAAAGACCTTCACGTTCCCATCCATGGTGGGAATCAAGTGAGGGATGTCCGGAGTGACGACCGGCACGACACCCGCCACGCCTGTGGCCGGAGGGTCCGGCAGGATGACAGATTTCACTGGTGTGGCCGGAGCCGGGTGCACATGTTGCTGCGCGGCCACGCGACTGGCGGTGGCGGCACCGGCCAGGCCTGCCAGCCCGGCAAGAAAATTTCTGCGATTGTGATTCATGACTGTTCCTCTGCTTGCTGTTGATAACGCACGAACGGACGCGCCCTTACACGGGGAGTCCGGCGCCCTTCAAAACCAGGGCGCCCTACATACCTACCGCGACGACGACGGATCAGATGCGGAGAGGAACGAGGGAGTGTGGAGGTGGAGCGGGAGGACGGAACGCCGCAGCAGCGACGTACAGGCTGCGGTCAGCGTGACGGTCGGGTCGGATCACCGACGTCGTGAGGACTGCCGCACTGGCCGATCGATCGCCGGATGTCGTGCGCACCAGAGCGGGGTCGGCTCCCTGCAGATCGCAGTCGGGCGCGGGGAGGGAGACCGTCGCCGCGTTCACGGCAGGAACCGGCGCCGCAACCGTCTCTTCCGCAGCTGGAGCGGCGTGATGGGCATGCTGGGCATGTTCGTCGACGCTGGTCACCGCAGGGGCCGACGTCTGCGCAGAGTGGGAGGCGCCGTGGGCCGGCAGCCCGCACGCCATCTCGCACGCCGAGGCGGCCACAGGGCTCACCATCAGCGCGAGGGCGACGATCAGGGCACGGGGCACACGCACACTGCCAGTATACCCCGTGGCTACAAGGTGGTGGACTCCGCGAAGAAAAAACGCCGGACCTACTTCAACACATCCGCGATCGACGTGACCGCCAGCGGATGGTACCCCTCCCGCGCCTTCGCGAAGATGCGCTGCGCGATCACCTTCCCCTGAGCCGTCGACGCGAGGTCGCGATACAGCGGCACGATCAGTTTTCGGCGGCCGATGCGCACCATGTACTCCTCCATCGCGGCGTAGGCCGCCTGGTAACGCGTGGCAATCGCCAGGCGGAACCAGACATGCGCGATCTCCGAGTTGCCGGACGTCGTGAAGCCGAACTGCGTGTCGAGCGCGCGCATTTGCAGCGGCGTCAGTGTGCGCGCAAGCGTATCCACGAAGTGGATCCACTCCTGCGCGGACCACGCGTCCGACGCCGATGCGAGTGTCGCCACCGGGCCACCCGCCATCCACGCGTCGCGCGCTTGTTCCACCTTCACGAATGCGTCTGAGGCGGGCAGCACCGCGAATGACGGCACGTGCTCCGAGGTCAGCCATTCCTGCACCTGCGCGTCCGTCACCAGGCCGGGTTGTCTGTCCATCAACTCAGCCCTGAGAAAGGCCAGGAACTGGTCGGTCGTCGCGCTCTGGAATGCGTGACTGTCGAACCAGCGCCGCAGGAAGGCGTCGAACGCCTGACGCCCGTACTGCTGCTCCAGGAACCGGACGAAGAGCGCGCCCTGCTCATACGGCACGCTCGAATACGCATCGTCCGGATCGCGGCCGCTCATGTCGGGCAGAAGCGTCTTGTCGCGAGCGACCTCGATGGTCTTTCTCGACTCGTCCAGATCCCGCACGCCGATCATCGCTTCCATGTCGGCCCGCGCCTTGCCGTACACCGCCTCGATGATCCGGCGCTCCAGGTAGGTCGTGAACCCTTCATTGAGCCAGAAGTCGGACCAGGTCGCATTCGTGACGAGATTGCCCGACCAGGAATGCGCGAGCTCGTGCGCCACCAGTGACACCAGTGACTTGTCGCCGGCGATCACGGTGGGCGTCGCGAAGGTCAGACGCGGGTTCTCCATGCCGCCAAACGGGAACGAGGGCGGCAGCACCAGCAGGTCGTAACGGCCCCATCGGTACGGCCCATACAGCGC
>CAYZLT010000431.1:0-3153 GCA_964479175.1 uncultured Solibacteraceae bacterium
CGTGCAGGCCGAGGCACTCGCGATCATCAGAGGCTCGAGCGAGGTTGAAGGTTAGCCTTTTCCCTCTAGCCTTTCCTTCCAGGCCTTCCCTTTGGCCTTGTGCTCTAATGAATTTACGCATGCCAAAGCCCATCACGCGCGTCCTGCTCATCGTCATGGATTCGGTCGGGTGTGGCGAGTTGCCAGACGCGAACCTCTATGGTGACGAGGGTTCCGATACGCTGGGGCACATTGCTGATGCGGTGGCGCTGCACGTGCCGACGCTGCGATCGTTGGGGCTCGACCGCGTGGCGCGCATCAATGGCGGCGCCAGTGCGAACGTGCCGCGACACAGTGGTGAACCGAGCGGAGCGTTCGGGCGCATGGCGCAGGCGTCACCTGGCAAGGACTCGGTCACCGGACATTGGGAAATCGGCGGCATCATCCTCGACCGGCCGTTCCCGACGTTCCCGCAGGGGTTCTCTGCTGACATCATCACCGAGTTCGAGCGGCGCATCGGCCGCACGTCGATCGGGAACGTGGTCGCGTCCGGGACAGAGATCATCGACAGGCTCGGGCCCGAACACATGCGGACGGGATTCCCGATCGTCTACACCTCCGCAGACAGCGTGTTCCAGATCGCGGCCCACGAAGGGGTGGTCCCGATCGACGAGTTGTATCGTTATTGCGAGGTGGCATTTGACCTGGTTGGGCGTGGCCTGGGTGTCGGGCGTGTCATTGCGCGGCCGTTTGTGGGAGAGCCCGGCGCGTTCACGCGCACATCCAATCGACACGACTACGCGCTTCAACCCTTCCACGACACAGTGCTCGACGTGCTGAAGGCAGCCGGGCATCCCGTCGTCGCCATTGGGAAGATCGAAGACTTGTTTGCCGCCCGCGGCATGACCAAGGCCGTCCATACGACCTCCGACGAACACGGCATGGACATGGTGTTGCAGGAACTGGACGCGACCGATCGCGGCCTGATCTTCGTCAACCTGGTGGACTTCGACGCAAAGTACGGACATCGCAACGACGTCCCAGGTTACGCGGCGAATCTCGAACGTTTTGACGCGCGTCTTGCGCAGTTGCTCCCGGTGCTTCGAGAGACTGACCTGCTGATCGTGACCGCGGACCACGGCAACGACCCGGGCACACCGTCCACTGATCACTCACGCGAATATGTCCCGGTGCTGCTGTGCGGAGCGTCAGTGCCGGCAGGGCTCGACCTCGGCACGCGCAAGACGTTCGCAGACCTCGGTCAGACCGTCGCACACATCTTCGGCGTCGGCCCCCTGCCGAACGGTCGCTCGATGTTCTCAACCAGGGCGACAGGCTGAGGCTACCGACCGCTGCGAATCCGTTCGACGATCGTGACCCGGTCGTCGGGTGCGACCTCCCGGCCATAAAAACGATCGAAGAGCGCGACCCGGAGTTCCACTGCGGAAATGCCGGGGTGAGACGCGTGAATGCCTGCGGTCGCCAGCGCCTTGGCGCTATCGAACATCGCGCACGCCATCACGACTCGCTCAGTCGGCGAGAGGGCACGATACCGTTCGCGGACGTCGCGCGCCACATCCGGCGGCGTGTCAGTCACCGCCGCACCTCCGCGAGCAGGTCCGACAGACCGAGTTCAACGGCCCACGCGTCCACGTAGTCCCAGTCGAGTTCCGGCCGCATCTCCATGAGGCTTCGCACATCTCTCAACTGCACTTCCGATCGGGAGTCCCTGGCCCAGTCCAGCTTCGAGAGCAGGAGGTCTTCGGCAGACACGACGAAGACCGCCTGGCCCGCCAACTCGACACGGCGTCGTCGCTCGAATTCTGCGAGTCGAAACGGCGACGTCTTTCGAGCGATGCAGTCCACTTTGACGATGGTGGCCGTGTGAATCAGATTGAACATGCCCCCGTGACGAGCCGCCTCGCGGATGCGGTCCGGGTCGAAATGGAATTCGCTGGCAAACAGGGCGATGATCCGGTCCCCATTGGTCCCCGACAACTCCACCACCAGATCCACATCCCTGGTCATTCTCGGCTCGGCATACACCGACAGCGCGATCGATCCGGTCACCATATAGGCGATGCCCGCAGAATCGAGGGCTGCAGTCACACGATGCAAAATCACCAGTTCGTCGCCCATCCACGTCGATGATACTCCGCGCTCTGTCCGCGCGAGGCAGATCGGCTTTACGGCGTCGGCCTCTGACAAACGGTACTTCTACCGACCGCTGCGAATCCGTTCGAGGATCTTGACCCGGTCGTCGGGTGTGACCGGGTGGACCGGGCGAGAGACGAGTTATACAATCGGTATGAAAACAGCCGTCTGGGCTGGCGCACCGGGCAACGTGCTTCTCTCGAGCAAGACGACCGGCTTACCGAAGGATTCTGTGGCCAACGTGTCGCAGATCACGGCGCTTGATCGGTCAATCCTCACCGAGCGGATCGGGCGGCTGGGGCCGAAGCCGCGTGCGCAAATCCTTCACGGCATCGACATCGTCCTGGGCCGATGAACCGGATCACACGCCGTGCAGCCTGGACCGTGGACCAGTTAGACTGTCTCGTCATGTCGTCGATTCGCGAACAACTTGAGGCGCGGGAGGACGAGACGCTCGCCCCGCAGGCGTCCCGCAGCCGCACCAGCAGAGGCCGCATCGTCGCCGAGCCCCCGGACCCCATTCGTCCAATCTTTCAGCGCGACCGCGACCGGGTCATCCACTCGAAGTCGTTCCGCCGCCTCAAACACAAGACGCAGGTCTTTTTTGCGCCGGCCGGAGATCACTACCGCACGCGTCTCACACACACGCTCGAGGTCTCACAGATTGCCCGCAGCATCGCGAAGGTTCTGCGCCTGCACGAGGAACTGACCGAAGCCATTGCGCTTGGCCACGATCTCGGTCATCCGCCGTTTGGGCATGCCGGCGAACGCGTGATCGACAAATTGGTCCCGGGTGGCTTCAGTCATCACGAGCAGAGCCTGCGCATCGTCGATGTCCTTGAAAACAATCGGCAGGGCATGAACCTGTCGTGGGAAGTGCGCGACGGCATCGCCCGCCACTCCAAGGGCAAACACGGATTGCCCGTCGGCGCGCCGCCCGAACATCGCGCATCCACGATTGAAGGCCAGATCGCGCGCGTGGCCGACATCGTCGCCTACGTCAACCACGATATTGACGAC
>CAYZLT010000432.1:0-1707 GCA_964479175.1 uncultured Solibacteraceae bacterium
GTCCACGACAGTTCGTTGCGCTCGACGAACCTGCCGACCAGCGCGGAGGTGAACGACTTCGAGATCGATCCGATGTGCCAGAGGTCGGCGGTGGTCACCGGCGTCTCGTCTCCGAGTTTGCGCTGACCGACCGCCGCCAACTCCGGCGTGCCCGCTGACGAAAACGTTGCGCCGCCGACGGCAGGAAGGCTGCCCGACGTGCGCGCGCGCTCGATGAGCGCAGTCAGGCTGATCGTCTGGGCCTGCGGCAATCCAACCGACAGAAGAATGAGCGCCACAAGCGCGGAGGCCCCGGCTGCTCGCACCCGGATCCGAGTCATCGCACGGTCACTCCAATGGCATCACTGACGGCGCGTGGCCCCTTCGCGTCCGACGGGCGATTCACAACCTTGCCCTGCACGACCATCGTGGTGGACCCGCCACCATCGAGGTTGAGCGCATCTGTGAGCTGCAGACGATCAGCCAGGCGCTGTAGATCGCTGAACGCCATGCCAGCGCTGCTGGTCTGTCGGCCATCGACGACGATCAACCAGATGTCACCACGGCGATCAAGGCCGATGACCGTGCGCGGGTGGCGCGCGGTGATGAAGTTCGGGCCACTCAACCGCTCCGTGTCCCACTCCGTGATCTGACGACCCTTCACGCGAAGGAGCCCCGCGCCGTTGACCACGTGGTCGGCGGTGCTGATGCGTTCAGGCTCCAGTCCATTCACGGTCGTCCAGTGTGTGTCGAGGGTCACCGTGGTCTCGGGTGTGAGCCGCTTGAGCTCTTCGGGCAGTTCAAGCCCGCCAAACGACAACACAAACCCATCCGCCGGGATCGGCGTGCTGCCCAGGTCGGTACGCACCGAGACCACCTTCAACGGGGCACCTCGCAACACCCACTCGACGCCGTTGCCGGCGGTATCGGTGTGCACGTGATACTTCGGGGTGTACAGCATCAACTTGCCGCGCGCTCGCGTGGTATCAACACCATCCACCCCCATCGCCACCGCGGTCGCGTCGTCGCCAATCCGCAGGTCGATGCGCGCGCTCATTTGATCGAAGGCCAGTTCCGTGCGACCGGCTGTGGGGGACCAGATGCCGACGGCCCCCTTGGTGACGGGCGTATCGCTCACAAGCACGCCGGCGACTTTGAGGAGGCCAACGGGTTCACCGTTGTTGACGTTGAAGAACCCCGCGTTGACGGCCGCTACGGCATTGGCCCGCGCGGCCATTTCAAGCACCGGCTCCGCGTACATCACCTGATCGTTGGAGAGCAGGCTGGTCAGGCGGACACGGACCGGATCGAGGCGCAAGAGCGAGACCTGGACGGGCGCTGACGGTTCCACCAGGGTGGAATCGGTTGAGGTGTGAAACGTCACGCCCGGCGCGATGGTCTCGCCGGCGCTGAGCCAGCCGGTCTGTGCCTGTCCGCCACACGCCATTGACCCGGCGATGGCCAGGGCGGCGACGAGGGCGAGGGACCGGACGCGGTGTTTCATGGCAATAGGGTCTATTCTTTCACGCGTCATGGATCGCCGCACCTTTCTTGCCGCCGCCTCCGCCCCGCTGCTCGTGCCTGCCACTGGTCACCTGCTCGCCGGGTCTCCCCTTCAGACGCCACGCCTCATCAAGCCGGCTCGTTTGCAGGCGGGTGACACGGTGGGACTCGTGGCGCCAGCCTCGGCCACCTACCAGCAGGAAGAGCTCGATATTGCCCGCGAAT
>CAYZLT010000432.1:1717-3146 GCA_964479175.1 uncultured Solibacteraceae bacterium
GGGCTCGGCCTCAAGGTCAAGGTGGGCCAGCACGTGCGGGACCGGCACGGGTCACTGGGCGGTCAGGACGCGGACCGCGCGGCCGACCTCAACCGGTTTTTTGCCGATACCAGCGTCAAGGCCATCCTGCCGACGCGCGGCGGTTGGGGCACGTCACGCCTGTTGCCCCTGCTCGACTTTGATCTGATTCGCCGGAACCCAAAAATTCTGATGGGCTTCAGCGACATCACCGCCTTGCTCAACGGGATTCATGCACGCACGGGCCTGGTGACGTTTCATGGCCCCAACGCCGGTGGCCGCTGGGACGAGTTCTCCGTCAACTACGTGCGCCGCGTGTTGTTTGGCGGCGAGTCCGTCATGTTTGAAAACATCAAGGGCACCAGTGATCGCAACGTGCTCACGCAGACCGACAATCGCATCCGTGTGATCACGCCGGGCACGGCATCGGGACGTCTGCTGGGCGGCAACCTCACCGTGCTCACGGCCATTCTCGGTTCGCCGTACGTGCCGAACTTTGACGACTCGATCCTGTTCCTCGAGGACGTCGGCGAAGACTGGTATCGCGTGGATCGAATGATGACGTCCCTGAAGCTTGCGGGCATTCTCGGTAACATTCGCGGCTTCGTCTTCGGCACCTGTTCCGAGTGTGGTCCCGGCGAAGGGTTTGCGTCGCTCACGCCAGAGGAAATCTTCAAGGACCACATTGCCTCGCTCGGCGTTCCCGCCTGGAGTGGAGCCATGATCGGTCACGGCCATGCACAATGGACCCTGCCCGTCGGCGCACGCGTCACGATCGACGCCGCGGCCGGCACGGTCACCATGAACGAAGCGGCGGTGTCGTAGCTACCCCCGCAGGGCCGACGCCGGTGATGACAATGCGTCAGGTCCGGGGCAGTTTCCCACAACGCGGCGCGGACCGACGGTGCAATGAGAAAGAACGACCTCTGAGGTCGTTTTTGCTTCAGCGGATTACCACGCGGAGCACCAGGGCGCCTTCCAGGAGGGCGTCCATGTGTTCGAGACCGGTCACCACCTTCGCAAAGACGGTGTAATCGTGGTCGAGCCGGGGGACGTCGGCCAGGTCGAAGAAGATCTGCGCGTCGCCGGTGTCGTACCCGCGCGTCGAAATCCCCACCGCGCCACGAATGTGTGACTGCAGGCCGACCTCATCGCGCATAAAGCGATGGTCGCCCACGTATTCGTTGGCGCCGGGGCTCAGGCCCTGCACCACGAAGTTGGGCACGACGCGGTGAAACGTCAGGCCGTTGTACGCGCCGGCACGGGCGCGACTGACAAAACGCGCGACGGTCATCGGCGCGTCAGCGGCCATGAACTCCATCGTGATGACACCGCCATCGGCCATGACGATGTCGGCCTGGCGCGCGGCCGCGTCAATACCGCTACCCGTCGCAACCGTCTGCTGCCGAAC
>CAYZLT010000433.1:0-3123 GCA_964479175.1 uncultured Solibacteraceae bacterium
AGCAGGCACACTGAAGCTGACAACGCCTGTCGCCGCGTCCGATCGTTGCTTACGCCTTTCGATCTCTGCAGGCGCCACGATGGTCGCATTGTTGAGCGCCCCAACTGGTAGCAGATGACTGCGCTGGTTGCGCCTCCAGAACGCCCCCGTGAGCTGGGCCCGCTGAATCGGCGTCAACACATCCTCAAAGAGCGGAGCTCTAGGTGGAAAGACGGTGCCGGCAAAGGCCTGAACCTCCCAGTTTCGAATACATCCCAGGTGGTTCACCACCGGTGTGACTGGCGAACAGACGGAGACGGTTCGGTCGAGAGCAAGCACGACAGCCGGCGGTGCGGGCCCAATCCGACCCGCTTCAGGCCTAATCATGTTGTCGAGGACCGCCTGAAACACCGATGCGTCAGCTTCGAGGTCCACCACGACCACAGATGGAGGCAGGACACCTGGAATCGGCCCAGGGTCAACTGAGCAAGCAGATACCGCAAAGACTGCCGACCCGATCAAGAAGGCGATTCGCATCACAATGTCCGGCTAACGTTGCGGCTCACCCGCGGCCGCTCACTGCTCATGGCGCGCGGCCGTCGGGTGCAGCCGCTGGTTCGGCGGCTTCGTTCAAAGGCTCGGTCCACGTCCTTGGCTGGTGTGCCACAACGCCAGCACCTGCAAACTCTCATTGGCCACCCGGTAGTACAAGTGGTACCGAATTCGAAACAAGGTCACCCGTCGCACTCCGGTGAGTGTCGTCCGCCGCGCTCGGGCGCCGATGTCGGGGTGCTGGACCAGTAGACCAAGAATGCGGTCCAGCTCATCAAGCACTGCGTCAGGCGCCGCTGGCCGGTTCGCCGCCCACCAAGCCGTAGCTCCCGCGATTTGCGTGCGGGCGTCGTCCGTAATCTGGAGTTCCAGCGGGGCGTTCACGCCGGCCGTCGGAGTTGCTCTCGTAGCTCGTCCCACGAGACGACTTGGCCGCGATCCGCCTGGGCGATCGCCGCAAGGAGCGCACGCTCCTCCTCCGGGGCAACATCAAACGTGTCGTCATCGTCCCGGGTGACGACGGTAACGACCGCCCCTTCCGCCAACGGCTCACCCTCCAGCACGACCTTACCTTCAACGACGCGTCCGGTAGCGACTCTCATACCTGCATCCTACACCGGGAGAGAAACGGCCCGCCATCCGGACTGGGCCAGTTCCTGGCGGCTCTGCCCTGCTCTTGTTCCTCCGCACTTATTCTTGTCCGCCGAACGTGCGGCATCAGCCGCGGCGGCGCCATCATCGCACACGCCGCCGTCGGCCTGCACGGCCAGTTGGGCTGCTGCCGTCATAGCGAGCCAATCGGCCCACGTGCGCTGTGATGAATGGTGATGATGTGGATGACTTCGTCAGACATGACTCGATAGACAATGCGATACGGCCGACGCACAATCTGACGAATCGCTGGATCCGGAAATTCCTCGACCATCCGGCCAATGAGAGGAAAGTCCCGCAGCAGGTCGACTGCACTGATCAGACGACGGACCACGACGCTTGCGCACGCGGGGGAATCTCCCCCGATGAACGCCTGAGCCGCCGCGAGGTCAGCTTGCGCCCGATCGGTCCAGTGCAGCGCGATTACACAAGGAAGCGCTTCTTAATTTCTTCGTGACTTACGACTTGGCCCGCATCGGACTGGCGGAGGCCTTCCTCGATCTTGGCGATAAAGCAGAGCCGCTCAATGGCTTCATCGATCGTGGCGCCGTCAGGCAATGTCCGAATCGCCTCAAGGGCGCGCTCCTTTTCGGTTGCAGTAGGCATAGGCAAATCCTAGCATCGTCCAGGCTCGATCTGGCCGTGGTCAGCCCAACGGCAGGCGTCAGCCGCCGCGGCGCTCATCATTACACGCGCCGCGGTCGGCTGCACGCCGTGTTGGGCCGCTGCATCGGCTTGGGTATACTGCGACCATGACCAGAAGTTTGACGGCGGTGATTGAGAGGTTGGAGACCCTGCCTGCAGAAGAACAGGACCGTGTTGCGACTTGGCTCCTCGATGAGCTCTCAGACGAGGCCAAGTGGGCGCAACAGTTCGCTGAATCCCAGGATCTGTTGGCGGAACTGGCAAGCGAGGCGATGGCTGACAACGGTGCGGGCCGAGCTCGACTGCTTGATCCTGATAAGTTGTGACGTCCAAGATCACGCCGCGTTTCTGGGCGGCGTTCAACGCGCTTCCACACGACGTGCAGAACCAAGCCCGAAAGGCCTACCGGCTGTTCAGCGCTGACCCGCGACACCCCAGCCTCCAATTCAAGAAGGTTCATGCCCGAGACCCGATCTACTCCGCACGAATCACCGGTGGATACCGAGCTGTCGGCCGACTCGACGGTGACCTCGTCCTCTGGTTCTGGATCGGCGGTCACGACGAATACGATCGACTCCTCAAGTCGAAGTAGATTGGTCGGCCCAACGATAGCCGTCAGCCGCGGCGGCACCAAATGCTTGCACGCGCCGCCGACGGCTGCAAGCGGATGATAGACCGGCCAGGCTACAGTCCATTCACGCACCCCCGAGAGACCCAGAGTCCCTCGGTGATACCAATCAGGACGGTCTGGAGCGAATCCGATGGGAGTGCCCAGAACGACTTGCTGGCCTCGAGCGGAGATTCTTGCGCTGCCATTTTTAAGACCGGGACGCGTCGATGAACTTCGGCTGCCACTTCGTCGAGGTCACGAGATTTAGCAAAGCCAACAAAGATGCTGCGCAAACGGAGCGTATCGGAATGCTTTGTGAAGGTCAGCAGGACCTGATGTCCGTCAACCGTCACCGTTCCTTCCAGTCCCTCGCACTGTCCCGTGTCGTCGACGTTCGGCCGAAGCGCCAGACGCTGGCCATGCACAGATTCCGCTTCAGGGACTGTAATGCCAAGAGCATACCGCCCGATCGCCAGCTGGCCCCGGAGTAGCTGAAGTGATGACTCCGGTGAGGACCGACGCGTACCCCTCCTGAGCGGATAGCGCATCGGTCATCGACACGAGCAAAAGAATAAGGATGAATTGCATAGGTGCTCGACTGGCGGTCTAACGGTAGCCGTCAGCCGCGGCGGGGGGATGTCCCGGTAATTGTTGAAATTTGAAGCGGCGGCTCCCGCTGCTCGTGA
>CAYZLT010000434.1:0-3122 GCA_964479175.1 uncultured Solibacteraceae bacterium
CTACTCTAAATGCTGAACTCTGGTTGTTGCACAGCGACAATTAGATCTGCCGGCGAAAGTAGTTGACGTTGCGCAGTTGTCTCAAAATCATTGACACGGCCCGCCTCACCGACGATATTTGATGGGTTTTTACCTCGCACGCGAGAGGTGCTAACACCGGGTGGTGTACGGAATGACCGATGCACAGACGGGCGGCTTGCAGGCTAAGAAGCGTGCCCTCAGGGTTTCGATCTGCGGCGTCCGGCAGTACCGCCAAAAAATGAGGTCGGCTGTGGGCTCCAGTTCTGCGACGCTGGAGCGAGCGCAGAAAACCTGGTGCGGCGTAACCACGTTAATCGCACTAGCTAAGGCTCTGGACTGTCGCTTCGAAGGACCCTCGCCACATCTAGGTTAATGGCTCTCCGCAGTGGAACGTACGCTCCAACGACCACGCATACGAGGACGATCCCAAGGGCAGCCGCCGTGGTGCCGAAGTCCAAAATTGGCGTTAACCCCACGAATCGGTTTGTCAGCCCGCCTACGACAAACGCCAAACCAGTGCCAACCAGGATACCTGCAGCACCGCCGCGAAGAAGGCCGCCTGTGACAGCCAGAATCAAGCTAGAAGGGCCAGCGCCTATCGCCGATCGCACCCCAAGTTCTACTTCCTTAGACTTAACCATAGAGGCGGTGATGCCATACACCCCAAAAGCCGCTAGAAAGAGTGCCAGTGCCGCGCACGCCCCAGCCGCCCAGACAGCGCTGCGTCGCGACGCCGTCACGCGTAAGATCCGGTCTTCGACGGATCTAGGCGGCGCTATCAAGACTGCCGTGTCGCCGGTCTCAGTTAGCCGCTGCAGCAGGGGAGCCTGGCCACTCTTGCCGACGGCCAATATCGTCGTGTACTCGGGTTCATCCTTGGCGCCATCAATCACATACGCCACAGCTCGATTGCCGGCGTCGTTGAGGGGATCCGTAACATCCGTCACCACTCCGGCAACTTCCATCCAGTCACCTGTCGCCCACCGTTCGGGGTCGTAGGAGGCACATGCTTCCCCGACGACGTTGGCTCTGCCCCAGAGCAACATGGCAGCTGAAAGCGATACAGCCACCCGGCGCACTGGCGATGAGGCTCGCAGAGACGGCCCCGCGTGCAGGACTTTAATATCCATCACATCAAAGTGGGTCGGTGAAACCTGAATGGAACCAAGCCACTTAGGATCCAATGGGTCCTTGGATGGCGTTCCCCTCGGCACGAACCATCCCGATGTGCTTGGGAACGGAAGGCCAGAAGCTGGTTGCCGCACCAAGCTAACCGTGTAGCCCGCTCTCTCGGCGTCATTAACGATGCTGGTAAGTCGATGTAGACTAGCACCCCATTCTTGCTCAATTGTGGCCCGAGATTCGTCACTATCGGAACGATATGCCTTTAGAAGTGCGGCTGTGGGCATGGGCAACATCACATCGACTGCGAATCGCCCGCGAGCTGAGTAGCCTCTCTCTAATCTCTCAGACGCCGCTAGGGACCTCGACAGGCCAACGGCGGCCATGACGAGAGCAACGGAGATGCCTACCTGCGCGCCAAGCGGCCACGTCCCCCTTGGGCGCAACTTCCCGGGAACAAGCCCACTCTGGCGCATCAAGGGCACGATTCGAACGGCGCCAATGACACCATAACTCACCGCCGCTATCACAACGCATGTGAAGACCGACTGCCATGCAATGGGCAGGCGAACCACCGAAACGTCGGCAGTGGGGAAACCAGGGACGGAGAGAGCCAGTGCCACAGTGGCGGCCCAAGCGACCGGAAACGCAAGGATGCCTGCAATTGCAACCACCACACCTGTCTCCGAGATCGTTTCAACGACTAAATGCCAGTTCGTGCCGCCGAGGTTGCGACGAACCGAGAAATATTGAGACTGCTCAAGGCTTCGAGCGAGGAAGATGCCAGACGCATTGAAGACTGACGTGAACAGGATGGCAGCCGACAAGAACATCACTACGCGTATAAGCCTGAGGGGTGTTGGGTCGGCGCCTGGAGACAGTGGCAGAGCATTCGCTTCGGGTTCGAATGCCGTCAAGGACCATCCTGGAGGGCGCTGCAGCCCTTGGTTGCGGAATGCCGCTGACTGATCAGCTAACTGATTTCGAAGGGCCGTCAAGGGCAGCAACGGTCGTCCAAAAACCAGAACGGCTTGGGACAAAGCGACAGACCGCCTTGGAACACCGCCAATCGAGCGAAGCCAGTCCGCGTGGTCTTGCGAACGAGCCGAGATGGAAACCCAATACTCGGTTCTATCCCATTCAGACCCCAAGCCCCTGAAGCCGAGGGGCGCAACACCGATGACCGTGTAATCTCTAAAGATTCCGTAGCGACCTGGCGTCCGAGAGACGTCCAACTGGAGGTGCTTTCCGACGACCGAGGGGTCCGAGTCGAATACCGATCGCCAGAAATCCTGGCTGAGCACCACAACAGCCGTCGCGCCCACCTGTTGGTCCCGAGCGTCGATCAGTCGGCCAATGGCAGGGTTTCCGCTAAGCGCCTCGAAGTAGTCGCCCGCAACCATTTCACCTTTCACCGATCGCACCATGCGGCCAATCTTGACGTGCGAGGAGTCCCTAGAGGTGAGCGCCATTGGCGACACCGCAGGATCGGCGCTTCGAAGGTTAAGGTAGTCCTCGTAATTGGCTGGGACCAACTGGTCGAGAGGGCGGATAAAGACAAACTCCCTTATGGTGCCGGCAGCCAAGCTTCGAGACGACACTGCGCCCGCCATCAGAACCGCGAAGAACGACACAGCCAACCCTACGCCCAGCACGGATACAGCAGTCACTAAGAATCTGCGATCGCGCAGCACTCTGAGCCAGCCGAGCGCACTACACCGGACCATGCCGTGAAGGGGAACGAGCCGAGCCTTCATCTTTAATTACTTCTAGGCAACAATTCCCCTGACGGGCAACCGGATTTCGGGCATAAACCGGCTTGACGTCATGATGACAATATTTCCGTAATACCAGCCGGGCTGTCCTGTTGGCAAAATCCGCAGGCGAACAGTGTATTTCCCGGCCTGGCCACCATGGAGGCTAACACTACTTTGTCACTTTGACTTGAGGATATCCGCCTGAAAGCGCGGATTCTGCTT
>CAYZLT010000435.1:0-3083 GCA_964479175.1 uncultured Solibacteraceae bacterium
TCGGAGGATAACTTGCGGCTCACTGGCGTGGCGCTATCGAACGCTGACGGTTGCGCACGGCAATGTCGACTTCCTCTCGGGTCCGACCCACCGCAAAGCAGCCCGGCAGGTCCGGCACAGTCGCGCCAACACTCGTCGGGCCCAGCTCAATGAGGACGGCGCAGGTCATCGTGTTCTCCCGCTCCAGTCTAAACCCGCTTGCCGGTAGAAATGGGTAGCGCCTACTCACCCGCTTACCTCTTGTACCCAATCTGCCGCCTTGGCGGGTCAGGAGGGATCACGAGTTGCCGGATGGCTTCGAACACCTCAGCGAATTGGCCGTCGTATCTGACCTCGAGCGCCTCGATCTTGTGGGCCAATCCAGCAGTCGTCTCCAGCGTGCGCCTGAGGGCCACAAATGCCCGCATGATCTCGATGTTGACGGCGACTGCTCGGGGGCTTCGAAGCACACTTGAGAGCATGGCCACGCCCTGTTCGGTGAAGGCCAGAGGATGGACTCTGCGACCACCATGGGAACTTGAGATCACAAATTGTGATCTCAAGTCTGCGGCCTCCTTGCCAGACAGCCGGAACATAAAGTCCAGTGGAAACCGGTCGAGATTCCGACGAACCGCTTGATTGAGCGCGCGCGTTTCCACGCCGTACAGCCTGGCGAGGTCATGGTCCAGTAATACGCGGTGCCCACGGACGACGAGGATGGCCGAGGCGATCTGGTCCACTTGCAGCGCGGAATCCGGCATGCCTCTGGCGTTGCAAGCGGCGTGCCCGTCGCTGACCTCCCCTCCAGTGATCTCAAAGACGCGTTTGATCGTTGGCAGGCGCCGGTCAGTGCACCACCATCTCGTCCGCGCGGGCATTGAAGGGATGATCGCAGGCCCATCAGCGTGTTGTCTTTCGACTGGCCGCGCGCTCAGGCCGAGACGACGACCGACATGCAGCCGTGTTTCTTGCGCGTCGGGGTGATGACCACCGCCACGTCGTGGCCGAGGGCGGTCTCGCCTGTGGTGGCGTCGGCCGAGATGATCACGAACGTCCGTCCTATCGCGTCGGCAGCGTGCCTTCCCTGAGGACACGAATCGGCGAGATCTGCGGTGGTTTGGGTGCCGGTGGTGCCGGCACCGGCGGTGTCGTGGGCTTGGGTTCACTCGGCATGTGCACTCCTTAGATCACCGGTCGTTGCTCATGGCGCTTGTGTCTGCAGCTTCGATTATACGGCGCTCAAGTTGCTGTTGGAACTCTGCGTCCGCCAGGTCTTCGTCAGCCGCCATGCTCCAGGAAATAGAGCACGCCGACGGGTAGCGTGAGCGCCGACGTCAGCTCGTCCTTTCGCGTGAGTTCAAAGTCGTAGCGGTCCTTCAAGAACTCGAAGTCCATAGCCCACGCCTCAGCAAGGGGCGTACCGATTCCCTTTGCCGAGTTTCCTTCATCGAGTGACCAGTGGCAGCGGCCCCAGCGGAGTGTTCAGGAACCTGGAGCTCTTTCGCTCGAAGCGCGTCTCCGGGCGGGAATTCAGACTCCCAAATGGACGGCGAATTGACCTGCTTTGCCAGGAGCGCGCCAGATACGGATTTGGTGCGCTGGTCGCGATCGAACTCAAGCGCGAGCACGAACGCGGCATCGCTGAACAGATGATCGGCTACCTGGATTCACTGAAGGAAATTTTCCCCGAACGAGAGGTTCGAGGCATCATCATCTCTGGTCGAGAAGACGCAGTCGCCGCTACAGTTCTCCAGGGCGTTTCGAAGTACGAGATCTCCTGGCTCTGCTACGAGGTCAAATTCGCCCCGTTGGTCGGGACCGAGTAGCCACGCCTGAACGACAACTCAGGGGTGCACCATGCCCATTCCTAATCGGTATATCTTCCACACCCTGGAAGATCCCCCTCACGTCCGCTCCTGCCTCGCAGCCTGTCACGCTCAGGACGTTTTCGTGGACCACA
Source organism: uncultured Solibacteraceae bacterium (assembly GCA_964479175.1). GTDB lineage: Bacteria > Acidobacteriota > Vicinamibacteria > Vicinamibacterales > SCN-69-37 > SYFT01. Next base: position 1,940 of record CAYZLT010000435.1, read on the forward strand.
AAGATCGCATCCTGCTTGAAGCGTCGTCCCAGTGCCCGCGCCTGATCGGTGGGCATGCCGATGGCCCAGCTGGGCTCCGCGTGGCCGGTGGGTCTGATCTCGAAATAGTCGGCGGATAACTTGCGGCTCACTGGCGTGGCGCTATCGAACGCTGACGGTTGCGACCGTCATGCGCGGTGCAGGCACGTTCACACCATCTGCCTCGAGCACGGCGATGTGCTCTTCGATGGCTTCCTGAATAAGGCGCTCGACTTCCTCTCGCGTCCGACCAACCGCAAAGCAGCCCGGCAGGTCCGGCACAGTCGCGCCAAAGCTCGTCGGGCCCTCTTCAATGACGACCGCGTATGTCTGCGAATTCATCGGTGTCTCCAATCTAGCCCTGCTTGCCGAAAGATACCACCCTCGGCCGGCCAGCGTGACCGTCCCGGGCTTCAACGGGTGCTGACAATGCTGATGGCTCCCTTTGGTGCGTACCTTGGTCCACCCGTCGGCGTGCAGCAACTTCTCAACATCCCCGACCTTCATGAGTCTCCCCTCCACGGATAGCCGCAGCTACCTCGACGTCGCGACGGTTGTGTCCGTGATCAGGCTTGAGCATCAGGCGTACGGCGTCGCGATCCGTGAGGACATCGAGAGTTTCCTGGAGCCCGCAGGTCATCTAGCCCGCGGGTGGCGGCGTTTCACAGAAAACTCGGCTGCGATTTCCTCCACCGATGGCAGGCTCTCCGTGAGCGACCAGCCGGCGACACCGATGGGCTTCTTGACGTCACGAAGCGCGTACGTAGCAGCGCGGAACAAGGTGATAGAAGAGCAGGTCGATGACGAAGTCCTGATCTCCGACCACAAGGGACACTTGCCGCCCGACAAAAGCGAATCCGGTTCCAAGTTCCAGCAGAAAGCTCTGGATATGGTCGACAAGCGCCTGCTCAACGTCGCGCTCTCGGCGCAGATCGGCGGTGCCGAGGAAATCAAACAGATAGGGGTCCTTGAAGACCTGTTCGGCCATGTCGAATTCTCTCGGCGGGAGGGCGTCAGCGAAGTTCGTGAGCGCATTGCCCTGGCGTTCACGGGCCGAGGCGAACGCCCGCATGTGGGCGCGCCGCTCGAAAACTGATCCATTCGCCGCTCGAAAAGTAGACCACCT
>CAYZLT010000436.1:0-3082 GCA_964479175.1 uncultured Solibacteraceae bacterium
CACTTGAGGATGCCGGCACCGGTGGATCGCTCACAGACACACAAACGGCGGCCCGCACGCTGCAGGCGTGGATCATGAAGACGCAGGGATAGAGCCGTTTTCACAACGGGGTCGCGTCGTGGGGGCCACTGCGCCTGTCCGTGGTTTACAGGGAGGCACTGAGGCACTGAGGGACTGAGGGACTGAGGGACTGAGGCGCGGAGACGCAGGCCTCCTTGTCCACCCCAGACACGGATTCCTCGTGGGCAATCAGGACTGAACCCCGTCTGCTCCGGACTACCCGCGTGCTTAAACCGCTCGAACGTCGAGCACCCGCTCAAGAAACGCCCAGACGTCGGCTTTTTCCTCGATGAGTTTTGCTGTGGGTTTGCCCGCGCCGTGCCCGGCCTTCACGTCGATGCGCGTGAGGATCGGCGCCGGACCTGCCTGTGCCTTCTGCAACGTCGCGGTGAATTTGTGACTATGGGCCGGCGCCACGCGATCGTCATGATCGGCCGTGATGACGAGCGTGGCTGGATACGCGGTGCCCGGGCGAATGTTGTGCAGGGGTGAATACCGCAGCAGCACTTCGCGATCAGCGGGGTCGTCGGGATTGCCGTAGTCAGACGTCCACGCCCATCCGATCGTGAACAGATGAAACCGCAGCATGTCGAGCACCCCGACCGCCGGCACGGCTGCGCCAAACAGTTCCGGTCGCTGGGTCAGGCAGGCCCCTACGAGCAGTCCGCCATTGCTGCCGCCGCCAATCGCGAGACGCGACGTCGAGGTGTACCGCTCGCGAATCAGGTACTCGGCGGCCGCGATGAAGTCATCAAACACGTTCTGCTTGTTCCGGAGACGGCCGGCGTCGTGCCAGGCCTGCCCGTATTCCCCGCCGCCGCGCAGGTTCGCCTGCACAAACACGCCGCCGCGTTCCATCCACGCGATCAAGGTGGGTGAAAACGCGGGCGTCAGTGAAATGTCAAAGCCCCCGTAGCCATAGAGATACGTCCGGTGACTGCCGTCCTTGACCAGCCCGCGGCGATGCACGATGAACGCGGGAATCCGGGTGCCGTCCTTCGACGGGTAAAAGACCTGCGTCGTCTCGAAATCCTGCGGATCAAACGCCACCGTGGGCTGACGCCATGTGGTGGTGACACCGGTCTCGAGCACATGGCGAAGAATGGTGGTCGGGTACGTAAACGACGAAAACGCGAGAAACACATCCGGTTGTGCGCGGCGCGCGGACCACGACACGATCGCCCCCAGCGCGGGCAGTGGCACCTTGCGGTCCACCTGGCCGGTCAGTGTGTGGATGCACACACGTTCATGGGCATCGGTCCGCCAGATGACCACCCACTGGTCGCCCACACGCGCAACCGACGCGAGCACATCGGTGCCCGGCCCTTCGGCAATGACGGTGGTCCAGTCGGCCGCGTCCGGTGCATCACGACGAATCGCCACGAGGCGACTACGTGGTGCGTCCTTGTCGGTCAGCACGAAGAACAGATCCGCGTCATTGGCGACGACGCTGTAGGACGCGTCACAGTGATCGAGCCAGGGGAGGATCGGCGCATCGGGCACGTGCAGGTCCTGCAGGAACACACGACTCTCGCGGTTGGTCCCCTGGCTCTGCGTGATCACCAGATACCGGCCATCGTCGGTCACGACTGCTGAGAAAAGCCAGTCATCATGTGCTGGCGTTTCAAAAATGAGCTCGGAGGCGATTTCAGGGGAAATCGTCTCCGAGCTCATTTTGTTTGAAGACAGCGCATGAAACAGGACGCGGTGGTGACGATTCTCCGCCGTGTAGAGATTGCCGTCTGCCGGCGGGGTGTAGCCACTGTAATAAAAGCCGCTGTTGTCATGCGCCCAGGCGGCTGACGAAAACTTTGACCACGGAACCTCGTCGGGCAGATCAGTGCCGGTGGCGATTTCGCGGACGCGCCACGTCATCCAGTCGGATCCACTTTGTGACCGCGCGTAGGCGAGATACCGACCGTCTTCCGAGATGCTCATGGCTGCGAGCGCGGCCGTGCCGTCGGATGACCAGGTGTTGGGATCAAGCAGCACCTCGGGTTCGGCCTCAAGATCGCGCGTCTTGAACACGACCGCCTGATTCTGGAGGCCGTCGTTGCGGGAGAAGATGCACCACTCACCGTAGCGGGCCGGCGGACTGTACCGCTCGTAGTTCCACAACTCGGTGAGACGCGTCTTGATGTCGGCGCGCTGGGGGATGGCCGAGAGAAAGCCTTCCGACTGTGCGTTTTGCCCGACGACCCAGGCGGTGGTTTCAGGGCTGTCGGGGTCTTCCAGCCAGCGGAACGGATCGGACATCAGGGGTTCGGGCTTTTCTTCAAGATGACGCCCGCAAGCGGCGGGAGCGTCAGTGACAGTGACTGGGCATGGCCGTGCGCGGGCACGTCCTCGGCGTGGCGACCCCCTTCGTTGCCGACGTTGCTGCCGCCGTAGGCCGTGGCGTCGCTGTTGAGGAGCTCGGTGTAGTACCCGGGTTCTGGCACGCCGACCCGGTAGCCGTGACGCGCAATCGGCGTCCAGTTCAGCACGGCGATCACAAAATCGGAGTGGTCGGTGGCACGGCGAATGAGGGAGATCACGCTTGATTCATGATCGTTGCAGTCAATCCACTCAAACCCGGCGGCCGCAAAGTCCTGCTGATGGAGCGAGGGCTCCTGGCGATAGTGCCGGTTGAGGTCCTCCATGAAGCGTTGGAGTCCGGCGTGCAGCGGGCCCTCGAGCAGGTGCCAGTCGAGCGACTGTTCATGGCTCCACTCGCGCCACTGTCCGAATTCCTGGCCCATGAAGAGCAGCTTCTTGCCGGGGTGGACGTACATGTACGCATACAGTGCGCGCAGCGTGGCGGCCTTCTGCCATTCGTCGCCGGGCATCTTGGTGATGAGCGACCCTTTGCCGTGCACGACTTCGTCGTGTGACAGCGGCAGCACGAAGTTCTCGTTCCAGGCGTACAACATCGAAAACGTCAGATGCTGATGTTCCCAGCGACGGAACAGAGGGTCCTTGCTCGCGTACGTGAGGATGTCGTGCATCCATCCCATGTTCCACTTGTAGGTAAACCCGAGCC
>CAYZLT010000437.1:0-3080 GCA_964479175.1 uncultured Solibacteraceae bacterium
GTGCCGGGGGGCAAGCCTCCAGGTCTGCGCCTCCTCCTCCTCCTCCTCCTCCTCCCACGACACAGGAGTTGTCCGCGCTGGTGGAGCGCGTGGTGCGGCTGGCCGACTTGCAGCAACGCAGACTCGATCTCGAGGAAGAGTTGGCAGGCAAGGCACTGGGCGAAGGCCACCCGGAGGTTGTCGCGCTGCGCGCGGCACTGGCCGACATTGCCGCCGCGATCCGGCGGGAAGGGTTGCAGTCGTACCGCAGCGAGGCCTATCTGCTGGCCGAACGGCGGGTGCAAATTGAGAATCAGCTCGCGCGGATGCGCGTGGGACGTGAACATCCGGACTATCGTTCGGCGGAAATGAAGCTGGCCGCGATCAGGGCGCAACAGCGCGCTGCGGCGGTCACGACGCTGGGCGGGGGACTTGAGGCTGAGCTGCGCGCAGAGATTGCGAGGCAGCCCAACGAGGTATCTCCCTACCTGAGCCTGATCGAGTTGCTCACGCACGCGGGCCGGTCGGACGAAGCGCTGGTCCTGCTCAGTGAGGCGCAGGCCGCGTTGAAGAGGGCTGGCGGGCGCTGAGCCGTGTCGCGGGGGTTCGCGGTCGTCCTGCTGCTCGGTGCGTGCGCCGTCGCATCTCCAGCCTGGGCGGACACGCCTCCGGCGCAATTTACCGTCCTCGCCAACGGCCACCCGCTGGCCGTGTGGGGCCGGGTCTCCTCAGCCCCCAAAGCCACAATCCTGCTGGTGCACGGACGCACCTGGAGCAGCCGCCCGGATTTTGATCTGCAGGTGTCGGGACTCCAGCGGTCCGTCATGGCCTCGCTTGTGGAGAAAGGGTTTGCCGTCTATGCCGTCGATCTGCGCGGCTACGGCGCCACGCCACGCGATCGCACCGGCTTCCTGACACCCAAACGCGCGGCGGCCGATGTCGCCACCGTCCTGCGCTGGGTCGCCACACGCCACAAAAATCTCCCTCCGCCGGCGTTGCTGGGGTGGTCGCTTGGTGCGGCAGTCGCCCACTTGGCGGTGCAGGAGCCTGACACCATCGTCTCAGCACTGGTGCTGTTTGGCTACGCGATGGACCCGGACGCCAAGGTGGCCTCGTTGCCGACGCCCGTGGAGCCGGCCATGACCAGGACCACACGAGGGGACGCGGAAAGTGATTTCATTTCGCCGCAAGTGACGCCGCGTGCCGTGGTGGATGCGTTTGTCCAGCAGGCACTCGCGAGTGATCCCGTGCGTGTGGATTGGATTCGCGAGGACGAGTTCAACGGCGTGCGGATGGCACGGCTCACGATGCCGACGCTGGTGATCCACGGTGCCAGAGATTCGGGCATGGCGGACGAGGTCACCGCGAAGTTCGTGGCGCGCATCGCCGCCACCCATCGCCAATGGACCATTCTCCCAGGGGGGGATCACGCGGCGCAGTTGGAAGACACACACGTAGCGTTTGTGGACGCGGTCGCCGGATTTATTCTGCGAAGCCCGCCCGTGCGACGCTGATGTGGAGAGGTGGACATGATGCGAACGATCACAAGGCGTTGGATGTGGGTGGTGTGTGGACTGGTGGTCACCGCCGGCTCGGTGCCGGGCGCGGTCCAGCAGCGGCCTGTGGTGCCCGATGATCCGGTCGCAACATTTTCCATTCTCGGGCACGACCCGGAGTCGGGCAAGATGGGCGGCGCCGTGCAGTCGCGTGTGTTCTCTGTCGGCAACGGCGTCTTGTGGGCCGAGGCCAACGTGGGCGTGGTCGCCACGCAGGCGATCGTGGACGTGAGTTACGGACCACAGTCGCTCGAACTGCTGCGCAAGGGTGTGGCGCCGGTGGATGTCGTGAAACAGGTGTGGGATCGTGACCCGGACCCGGGACTGCGCGGTCAACGGTGGCAAAAAGCCGGGCGTCAGTTCGCGGTGATGTCGCCCAAGGGCGAGACGGCCGTGTTCACGGGGCCCGAGGCCTCGGCGTGGGCGGGACACAAACAGGGGAAGTTTTCCACCGCGCAGGGCAACATCCTGGCGGGACCCGCCGTGGTCGCCGACATGATCACAGCGTTTGAGACCTCGAAGGGGCGCCTCGCGTTCCGCCTGCTGGCCGCGCTTGAGGCAGGGCAGGCCGCCGGCGGAGACACCCGCGGCATGCAGTCCGCCGCGATTCTGATCGTGAAGGAAGACGGCGGCGTCTGGCTCAACAACGACGTCGTGCTTCGGCTCCAGGTGGACGACCACCCCGAGCCGATCAAAGAACTGCGCCGCCTGATCGACCGCCGCTTTCCCCGCGGGGAATAAATGACGTCGGGTGTCTTTTTTCGCTCTAAGCAATGCAAAAAAAGATCCCCGACGTCTTAAACAGCCGCTTCCTAGAACCCGACGCCGATCGTGATGCCGAGCGTGCGTGGGCGGCCGGATTCGCCGACGTAGCCTGACGGCGCGAAGTTGCCGTACGCAAACGCCGTCGGAATGTAGCGCGTGTCGAACGCGTTTTTGACCCAGCCTTCGATCGTCACGCCGCGCACATCCACACCCGCGCGGAAGTTGGCGAGGCTGTACGCCTCCTGTCCCGCCAGGTTCGCATCGTCGTAATCAAACGCGCCGTAGCGCACCAGTTCCGCGCGACCGAACGTATTGACCCGATCGCGAATCTGCCGGTTGACCTGCATGCCGACCGCCGCCGTGTACTCCGGCGTGAAGGGGATGCGATTGTCGGAAACGTCGGCGCCGCTCGACGTGCTGCCGGCGGCGAAACGCGCGCGTGTCAGACCAAGCGAACCGAACACATTTACGCCGCGGGTCGCACGGGCCATGAGTTCCAGCTCAACGCCGCGGCTGGTCGCACCGCCCACGTTGGCGATGTAGAACTGGCCGGGCGCCATCGCCATCGGCAGGTTCAGTTGCAGGTCGGTCCAGTCGATGTAGAACACGGCCGCGCTGGCCGCCACCCGACCATCAGCAAACGACGTCTTGGTGCCGCCTTCCACAGTCCACGTCAATTCTTCACCATAGGCCTCCGCCGAGGGCGGTGCGGTCGGATTGAAGCCGCCGGCCTTGTACCCACGGCCGGCCGTGGCATAGACGATGGCACCGGGACGCAGG
>CAYZLT010000438.1:0-3068 GCA_964479175.1 uncultured Solibacteraceae bacterium
TGCCTGCGCGAGGTCATCGCCGACACGGTGGAGTCACCCGAGGCGGTGGACGAGGAACTGCGGCATCTGCAGCAGGTGCTGGCGCGGCGCTGGTAGCGTGGGCGCCGATGGGGGCCCGGCGTGAGTGACATGCGCTATTACCTCCTCGGCGAAAGGCGCATGACCTGGTCGAAAAACTTGAAGACAAACACCGCCTTGTTACGGTGCTCGGTGATCTCGTCCAGCGGTTTCATCATTGCGATCCGCAGACCATCAGGGTGAAGGTCATAGGGAGGGTTCGCACCCATCATTGCGATCGCGCCTGGTGACCACTGCCGAGGCCTGTCCGCGCGGAAGGACGCGCCCTCGGCCGTGTACGACGCCACCATGATGACGTTAGGCGCGCCCGGCCGGACGTAGAACAGTTCGTTCCTGACGCGCGACCACTTCGGAAACAATCCTGTGGCGGTGGAGATCTTCCATTGCCCCGTCGCCCCCTCGAACGGACGCACGTAGACCTCCATCGGCCCGGACTCGGTGGACATGTAGGCGATCCAGCGGCCGTCAGGCGAGAACATCGGCGCCGTCTCACTCGCGGACGTGGCCAGGAATGTCGTCGGTTTCCCGGGCTTCCAACCGCCTGTGGCGTCCCCCTCGATAGGGAGGATCATGATGTCGCTGCCGGTAGCGGGCAGGTGCTCGACGAACGCGAGGCGCTTGCCGTTGGGGTGAAACGAACCGGCATATTGCGTGTTCGGGCTCTCCGTGAGCCGCTGGCTGTCACCCGTTCCGTCGGCGCGCTGCCAATACAGATTGAACGTCTCGCCCTTGGGCCGGTTCGACGAGAAGGCGAGGCGGCGTCCGTCGGGAGTCCACACAGGCAGCATGTCGACGTTCGAGTCAAAGGTGAATTTTGTCAGAGCCTGCGCGGCCTCGTAGATCCAGACGTCTGCGGAGCCCCCACCGGCACTCATCGCCAGCCTCTGCCCATTCGGCGAAAAGCGCGGATGTGTCCAGTTGGCCTTCTCGGCCCTGAGCACGGTCGTCGCTCCGGTGGCGTCCATCCAGTGAACCGGCGCCTCTTCGGACGCGCCACTCTCAGGGACGTACACGAGCGTGCCGGTCTCAGAGGACGAAAAGTGAGCCGCGCCGGTGTTGAGCACCGTCGTGACGGCCTCGAGAAGGGGGGCCGGGGTTCCCTTCAACTCGAGCCGCTCGGGATCGAACGGCACGGCGAAAAGGGTCCCCTGGTTTACGTAGATCAGGTGACCTGTACGGATGTATCGCGCGTGGAAGCCGCCCCGCAGGATCAACTTCGGGGGACCTCCTGAGATTGGCTGGGCCATGATGTTCCCCTGGTCCCAACCCGTTGTGGAAATATTTCCGCTGTAAAGGACGGTCCTGCCGCCTGGCAGTATCTGCGGCCAGGATTGTGTGGTCTCTCCCTCCGCCAGAGTGCCAATCACGGCGGGGCTGCCGCCCGCCTCATGCACTCTCTGCAGCACGCTGGCGCGTGCGCCGGTCGGTTGAAACACAATGTGCGCATCCTGGCCCCACCAGCCCCCTCGACCAGTAGGAGCGTCGCAGAGCGTGACGGCCGCACCACCGGAGACTGCGATCTTCTTCAATTTGCCGTCCGCAAAGAACGCGACCCACTGGCCGTCCGGTGAGAAGAATGGCCCCTGAGCGCCTTCGGTGCCCGCCAGCAGGGTCGCCTGCAGCTGGTCGGGCCTGCGGACGTGAAGCATGGTACGCCCGCTGCTCGCCGCCACCGCCGCCACAGTCCCTCCGTCTGGAGAAATGACCACTGCGGGGGCAAGCCAGAGCGCCAGCGAGAGCGTCGGACCGATGCCCATGTCCGCGGACAGCCGTAAGGGCGACGCGGGCGCGGGCGGGTCGCGATCGACGTCGCCCCACTGTAGCCATGTGGCCATTGCCAGCGCCGCGATCGCGATCACCGTGACCGCCCAGGCGATTCGCTCGCGGCGGTGATTCGGTGCCGCCAACGACACCTCACCGATCGGGCCGTCGTCTCTCCCGTCTCCAGTCTGGTGCGGAAGGACGCTTCTCAGGGCAAACACCAGGTCCAACGTCGATTGAAACCGCGCAACCGGCACTTTCTCGAGGCACCGCTCGACGATGCGCGCGAGGGTTGGAGGAATCGCGGGACCAGGCGACGCGCTCGCGAGCGGCGCCGGCGTGTCCTTGAGGATTGCGCTGAGCGTGTCGAGCGGCGTGTCGCCGCTGAACGCGCGTCGGCCGGCCAGCATTTCGTAGAGCACGCACCCAAACGCGAAGATGTCCGTGCGCGCGTCGACGGCCTGGCCGCGGATCTGTTCGGGCGCCATGTAGCCAACCGTGCCGAGGATCACGCCGGAGCCCGTGTGGGCGGGCGAGAGCGCGGTGGCGTCGGCGTCGGCGTCGGTGTCGATGACGGGCGCGTCAGGTCCGACCAGCTTCGCGAGCCCGAAGTCGAGAATCTTCACACGGCCGTCGGCGCACACGAACACGTTCTCGGGCTTCAGATCGCGATGGACGATCCCGCGCGCGTGCGCCGCCGCAAGGCCGTCGGCGATCTGGACGGCGTAATCGAGCATCCGGGTGTAGGGCGTGGCTTCAGCCGCGCCGCGACCCGCCATCGCGTCCCGAAGCGTTGTCCCTTCCAGCAGCTCGGTGACCAGATACGCGACGCCGTTGTCGGTGCCGACGTCGTAGACCGAGAGGATGTTGGGATGATTGAGCGCCGCCGCGGCGCGGGCTTCTTGCTCGAAGCGGCGGAGCCGGTCGGGATCATCCGCGACCTCGCTGGGAAGAATCTTGATCGCGACGTTGCGGCCGAGGCGCGCATCGCGCGCGCGATACACCTCACCCATGCCCCCGGCGCCAATGGCGGCGCCGAGCTGGTAGGGACCGAGGCGTGCGCCGTCTGTGGGGGGCACTGGTAAAGGACCGCGGGAATTATGCCCCATGCGAGGCCAAACTGCCCGACCGCGGCCCATCGCCAGAGCGGGGCGCAGTCGCTCGATGCTAAAATCCTGATGATGACCAGCCCGGCCAGGCGGCTGCACTACACGTACGCCCAGTATGTG
>CAYZLT010000439.1:0-2102 GCA_964479175.1 uncultured Solibacteraceae bacterium
ACGTAGTGCCAGGCCGCACCAGCACGCACGAGCTCCTCGCCGATGTCGCTGGACTCAAGCGAGATGGACGCAACAAGGCGGCCGTAGGTGTCGACGTCCTTCATGTCCACGTCGATGACCTTGCCCAGCACACGCTGCGACAACAACGCCGTGGCCTCACGCCCAAACGGCTGGTCACCTTCGGGCGCGTCAATGCCAAACAGCCGCACGGTCACCTGCCCGCGACCACGCGCGACGATGACGGTGTCGCCATCGGTGACGTCAAGCACCCGCCCCGCAAAGCGCTGCGCGGCAGACACAAAGCCGGGCAGAAGCCCGGCTGCTCCAAAGACGCCACTCGCGACGACCAGCGCGACGACCAGCGCGACGACCAGCCCGAACCTGTTCAACACCATCACCCCTCCGATGCGGCCTACCTTACCAGCTGGGAATGAGTTCTGGTCCAGCGCCTCGGCCTTGAATCTACGCGCTGGCACGATCTTCTTGCGTGACCACGCCCCCCGACGATGGTAGCGTCGTCGTCAGAAACTGCCACACGAGCGGCCGTCGAGGTGGCGGATTTTGCAAACGGATTCACGCACCGCCCGGAAAATCGCGGCGATTGTCGGGCACGAAACATGCTCCTGTCCCCCACTGATGCGGAGGGACACATGACTGAGGTGGTGGAACGAGTGGCGAAACTCGAGGAACAGTTCGACGCGGTGGCTCAGACGCTGACCGACATCCAAAGTGAGATGCGGACCGGCTTCGCCGACGAGCGGAACGAATTGCAGGCCGGCCTGGCGGACGTCCGGAGCGAGATGCGGACCGGCTTCGCCGAGGTGAAGCAGTCCGTCGCCCGCCTGGACGAACGACTTGATGCCGGCCTCAACACGGGCCGAGCCGAATTGCAGGCTGGCCTGGCGGACGTCCGGAGCGAATTGCGGACCGGCTTGGCGGACGTGCGGAACGAATTGCAGGCCGGCCTGGCGGACGTCCGAAGCGAGATGCGGACCGGCTTCGCCGAACTGCGCGGCGAAATGCGGACACAACTGCGATGGATGCTGGGTGGCATCGGCGGAGCCACGTTGGTCATCCTGCTCGCAATCGTCGGCCAAATACTGTTGGGGCGATGACGCGCCTTCTCGATCCCGCCCATGCGCCCGCGCCAAGCGCCGATCAACTCACCCGACGCCCAGCAAACCGATGGCGCATCGGCAGCAGTCCAGCAATGGTCACGGCAGCAAACAGCGCGCCGGCCACAAATGTGGCTTGGGGCCCAATCACATCCCACAGCGCCCCTGCGACAACGCTCCCGGCCAGCAGCGTGATGCCGGTCACCAGGTTGAACATGCCGTACGCGGTTCCTCTGAGCTCCGGCGGGGCGGCATCCATGACCAGCGTTGCAAAGAGACCTTGTGTGAAGCCCATATGCAACCCCCAGAGCACCGCACCGATCGCGATGCCTGTGATGGTGGGCACAAACGCCAGTACCAGATCAGCGCCAATGAGGAACAGAATGCCGATCAGCAAGATCGTCACGCGGTCCATTCGGTCTGACAGCGCGCCGGCGGGATACGCAGACACGGCGTAGGCGAGATTCATGACGACCAGCACCGCTGGGACCAGCATCAACTGCACACCGGTGGACTGCGCACGCAGAATCAGGAACGCCTCGCTGAAACGGGCCAGAGTGAAGAACGAACCCACGACCACGATCCACCAATACGTGGAGCCGAGACGCGCGAGCTCCGCGCGGCTGAGCGGCATTTTCACCGTGCGCAATCCCTCTGGTCGCTTGGGCTCATGCACGGCAACGATGATGAGTCCGAGCGCCAGAAATGCGGGGATGACGGCGATCCAGAACACGGAAATGAAGTCGTCGGCAAAGATCCACATCAATCCGATGGCCGCGAGCGGACCCAGGAAGGCGCCTATGGTGTCGAGCGATTGCCGCAGACCGAAGCTGGCGCCGCGCAGGTGAGGTGGACTGATATCGGCCACCAGCGCGTCGCGCGGCGCGCCACGAATCCCCTTGCCGACGCGATCGATGAATCGTGCGGCGACGAGCCACGCGACCGAGGGCGCGAGCGGAAAGATGGGCTTGGTGAAGGCCGCCAGCC
>CAYZLT010000439.1:2112-3062 GCA_964479175.1 uncultured Solibacteraceae bacterium
CCCATAGCCCACGACCGCCAGCAGCTTTCGCTTGCCCAGCCGGTCGCTCAGCGCTCCGGAGAACAACTTCGTGATGGCGGCGGTCGCTTCGGCAATGCCCTCGATCACCCCGACGGCAAGCGCCGACGCGCCGAGCCCCACCACAAGGTAGACCGGCAACAACGCGTGGATCATCTCCGAGGAGACATCCATCAGCATCGACACAAAGCCGAGCGCCCACACGCCTTTTGGGATCTGTCGCCAGATTGCGATTGGCCGGTCGCGCGTGATCGGAGGGCTGCTCACTGGGGACCCATCTACTGCTCTACGGCGTGACCACAAGGCCGCGCTTCCAGAGCACCAGTGCGTCCTCGCGCGGTTGCTCGTAATAATTGGTTCGCACGCCCTCGACGACAAAGCCCAGGGCTGTGTACAGGGCGACGGCGGGTGTATTCGATCGCCGCACTTCAAGGGTGGCGGCGTCGGCCCCTTCCTCCACCGCCGAGACACACACCGCCGCGATCAACGTACGCGCGAGGCCCTGACGTCGCACGGCCGGGGCGATCGCCAGGCTGTTGATGTGCAGCTCGCCGGCGACCACCCAGCAGGCGCAATACCCGAGGAGGCGCGTGTCGGCGTCTTCAAGCAGATACAGGCGCGCGACAGGGTTCTCGCGCAGCTCCCAGGCGATGGCCTCGATGCTCCACGGACGGATAAACGCCTCCGCCTGCAACGCGGCGACCTCCACCAGGGATTCGCCCGCGGCGGCGCGACGCACGTGGGGGCCGCAGCTCATTGGTCGGGTGTCTGCCCTTCGAGGGCGCGGCGCTCACGGGCCAGTTCGACGTCCGGCCTCCGCACGTAGACGGGGCGCAGGGCGTGCGGGCTTGTGACGGGCCACGCCGGACTGGCGGCGAGCCGCGCGGCACTGGCGGCCAGGGGCTCCAGGGCGTCACGGACGGTATCCACTC
>CAYZLT010000440.1:0-3044 GCA_964479175.1 uncultured Solibacteraceae bacterium
GTAATACCCGGAGCCCGCGCCCACGTCGGCCACAACCATGCCGCGCCGCAGCCGAAGCGCCTCCACCGCGCGAGTGGGCTGTTCTTCGGCCTCACGTTCAGGACGATCCAGCCACGGCGCGCCACGCACACTCATCGTCGGCGCAATCACACGACCGCTGACCGGGTGCCGCTCCTGTGCCGACCACGCGCCCACGGCCACAGCGATCACCGCCACCACGCAGGGCGCCAGACCGATGCGCATCACGAATTGTCGCGTCGTTGTCCGCATGTTGTCCGGCTTACGGGCCGGGACGACTGGCGGATGGAATTTCACTGCCCTTCAAAATGTGTGGCCATGTATTGCATGCAGGGCAAGTCTTTTTGATGTTGAAGCAAATAGTTTATCATTTAGAGAAATTATGTGCGAGCCTGTGTCTGGAGGTCAGGCCGTGCGACAGGTGATGTTTGCGGGTGTGTGTGGAGTGGTGGTCGGGCTGATGATCAGCGTCAGCCTGCTCGGTGCGTCGACTCAACGGTCGACCTGGCCCCAGTGGCGCGGTCCCGATCGCAACGGCACGGTGACGGGACCGACGTGGCCCGGCACGTTGCAGGCGGCGGTCACCTCGCAATGGTCACGGGCGCTCGCACCGAGTTATTCCGGCCCCATCGTGTCAGCGGACATGGTGTTCGTCACGGAGACGAAGGACAAGACGACTGAGGTCGTACGCGCCCTTGACCGGGCGACCGGCGCCGTACGCTGGACTGTTGAGTGGCCCGGCGCAGTCAGTGTGCCGTTTTATGCGAAGTCCCGGGGCGACTGGATTCGCTCGACGCCCGCACTCGACAACGGCATTCTCTATGTGGCTGGCATGCGCGACGTGCTTGTGGCGCTTGATGCCACAACCGGGTCTCGGCGTTGGCGTGTGGACTTTGTCGAGACGTTCAAGGCCACGGTGCCGGAATTCGGATTCATCTCGTCGCCGCTGGTCGACCGTGGCGGGGTGTACGTGCAGGCCGCCAACAGTGTGGTGAAGCTTGATGCGCGCACCGGCGCCGTGGTGTGGCGCACACTCGAGGGCGGGGCAACGGTGTTTGAGAGCGGCGCGTTTTCCTCGCCTGTCGTGGCGACGTTGGCCGGCGTGCGGCAACTCGTCGTCCAGACCCGCGAGACCCTCAACGGCGTGGATCTGGCGACGGGCCGGGTGCTCTGGGCGCAGCCAGTGCCGTCGTTTCGCGGCATGAACATCCTGACGCCGGTGGTGGTCGGCGATGCGGTGTTCACGTCCAGCTACCAGAACGGGTCGTGGTTGTATCGCGTGAACCGTGACGGCGCGACGTGGACCGTCACGCAAGGCTGGGCCATGAACGCGCAGGGCTACATGTCCACCCCGGTCGTGATCGATGGGTATGCGTACCTGCATCTGGCCAACCAGCGGTTCGCGTGCGTCGACCTCCGGACGGGCCAACGGATGTGGACCAGCACGCCCTACGGCAAATATTGGAGCCTGGTGGCGCATGGAGACCGACTGCTGGCGCTCGACGAGACCGGCCACCTTCGTCTGATTCGTGCCACGCCAAAGGCTTTCGAACTCATCGACGAAACCGTCGTCGGGGAAGGCGAGGCTTGGGCGCACCTCGCGGTCGCTGACGACGAACTATTTGTGCGCGACGGCGCCGGTATCAGTGCCTATCGCTGGAAGTGAGTCCGCCGCGGCGTCCCGTTCGTCTACCGGTGGACCAGTCCCACCATCGCCTGGTAATAAAACGGTTTGTAGTGTGGGCTGGTCTCGTTGTGACATCGCGTGCAGGTGGTTTCTTCCACCTTCGCCGTGCGCACCTCACTGACCCCGCCGATGGCGGCTTCCGCGTGCCGTCGTCCCGGACCATGGCACGCCTCGCACTGCACGTTCGGGTGTGTGGGTTTGTCGCCCTCGGCCACGATCGCCTCCGCCGGTCCCGTGACATGGCAGCCAATACATTTGCCGCCGACGCGGTCGGCTGGCTGCAGCTTGTCCAGCGCCCGCGCGTGTTTGGTGCGAGACCAGGCGCTGAAGATTGTGGCGTGACAGTCTTTGCAGGCGTCTGCGCCGACGTAGTCGGCCATGGCCTGCGGTGACGTGGCGGACAGGGTGACGCCGGCGGGGTGTCGCGCGGCGAACGCGGTGACAAAGAGCACGCCGGTGAGCAGCACCATGAAGACGCGGGCCATGGAATCTCCTACGCCTCAGGCGTGGTCTGTTTCAAGTGTTCGAGACGCGCCTTGCATCGCGCGCCTTCCTCCGGCTCGCAGCCACAGTCTCCGTCGTCTTTCACCGCGCCGCAATCCTGGCAGACCAGCCGCGCGTGGCAGAGGACGTGACTCACGCCGTAGCGACGGCCCCACATGTCGGTTTCGTTGAAGTTGAGCGAGTCGGTGTGGATGACCTCACGCTTCCAGTTGTGGTGGGGCCATTCCAGGTTGAGGAAGTGTTGCGTGCAGCTCATGACTGCCTCCTTCAGTCAGTGTGCGCCTCTGATATGAGCGCGTCAATCACGACAGAATTGGTCGGCATGTGCACGCGCGGAGGCGGTCAAGAGCGGGCTTTTCCTGCGCACTGGAGCGCCAGGCGCGTGTGCACCTGGAGACGTGGCCCATGGTGCTCAGCCTCGCGATGACGGGTCTGGTCCTGGGCGGCAACGTCGCGTCGATGCTGATGCTCGCGATCAGTCCCTCTGAGGTCTGGGCGACCTTCACGTCTCTTGTGCTCACCTCCACGATGACGTCGACGGGCCTGGTGCTCTTCTGCCGCTACGTGATCGTGACGTTCCTGCGTGAGACGCCCGATTCCGCGTTCATCATCGACGACGTCCTCATCCATCTGGCGCTGGTCCCTGGCGGCCTGAGCCTGCTTGTGCTGCTGCAGGCCCGGACCATGCGCCGCGCAGCCGACGACCGGCGCTGTGCAAGCGTCGTGACACGTGCGGTATCGTGGAAGGGCTCATGGCCGAACCCACGCTGCCGCCCGGCGAAGGATTCACCTGCGGAGAAGTCCGCGGTGGAAACGGCGTCACCCGTCACAGCGT
>CAYZLT010000441.1:0-3038 GCA_964479175.1 uncultured Solibacteraceae bacterium
GCTTGCGTTCAATGGCCACGGCTTTGGCGGCCGCAAAGACGTTGGCGGGATCGAGGTCCGCCGCCAATCGATATTCAGCCGCGGCCGCCGACCACTGCTCCTGCGCTTCCAGTTCCCGCGCACGCGCAATGTGCTCGGCGGAGGCCGCCGCGGTCGCCCGCTGCAAGGCAATGCGAATATCAATCCGGCCAGGATCATTCGTCAGCGCATCGCGGTAATACGCCACCGCGGAGTCCCAGTCACCCTTGTCGGCGGCCTGCTGGCCCTGTCGCACCGCACGGCCCGTGGCACACCCGGCCATCACGACCAGGGCCAACGTCAGCGCCGCACTTTTTTGCATCGTCAATCTCACCACCGAGACTCCTTCCAAACCCTTACATCTGCTACCCGACTACGAGCCTGACAACCGAATTGTCTGTTGTCCCCGACCGTCGGGATACGCCATGACGATGGATTCCAGCCCCACCTTCACGAGGCGGTACCGTCCATCCACCAAATCCCCTTCACGCGCGATCACCACGCCGCCGTTGAGCGCGAGCGCCACCACTTTTCCCGGATGCGCCGGGTCTTCCACAAACCCCATGAACTTCACGGGGATCGGCGGAAGTGGCGGCGGCCCCACCGGACGAGGCGGCGGTGCCGGCGCCGGAGGCGGAGGCACGTAGGCCGGCGTCGGCGGTCGTGGCGGTGCGGGTGGCGTGCCGAACCCGAAAGGGTTTCTCGCGGCCGCGCCTTGCTCCGGCACCTGCTCCAGCGATGCCAGTCGCACGGCTTCCGGCAACCCGCCGCCGGCCTGACCTCCGCGTCCACTCGCCGCCGTTGCGGGTGGCGTCGCCGTGATCGGTGGGTTGGACGTTGAGATCGCCTCTTCAGTCGCTGCCCCACCGGATTGGGTGTACCACACGACGAGTGCCACGAGGATCAGCAACCCCAGCAGCATCAACTGTCGGCGCTGTTCTGCCGGACTGGACGCGGCAAGTTTCACTGGCCGCCTCCCGCAATCGTGGGTCGCGAATAATACGTCGCGACTCTCAACACCACTTCCAGCGATCCGGTGGCGCCCTGCCGCTGGCCGCTCTGCCCCAGCTTCACGCTCTCGACCACAAAAAACCGTTCGGATGTTTCCAGGTGATACAGGAAGCGACGGATCCCCGCGTACTCACCCGTGAGCGCCACATCGGTGCGATAGCGCACCAGTTGGCTGTCTTCGACTTCTTCCTGTTCGAACACGCCGCTCTGGTGCTGCACCCCGGCTTCACCGGCCAGCTTCGCCAACTCGACGTAGAGGAGCGATCGCGCATCCCCCAGGGTGGTCGGCAACACCTCCGCGTAAAACTTCCTGAGTTCGACGTCGGCCTGCGACTGGCTCACCTTGGTGTCATTGGCCACACGGGCCATGCGGTTCGCACTGGCCAGTGCCAGCTTGACGTCCTGCGCCCGCGACTCATCCCCGACCACGCTGCGCGAGAGCGGCATCACGACTGCGACAATAACGATGAGATTGATCGCCAGTGCTGTCAGTAGTGGAATGACGATGATGCGTCGTTCGGAGACGACGCGACGCCAGAGGCTCATCGCGCACCTCCCGCGTCCTGCGGGGCACGTGGCACGATCCTGGGCGGCGCATACCGGCTCGTGAGCGTGACGCGCTTCAGTCGCTCTTCAGTGGTGTCGGCCACCGTGTATTTGACGTCATAAAACGCACCGGTATTTTCCAGGCTTGAGGAGAACCGTTCCAGATCGGCTTCGCTGCGTCCCAGCAGCAACATCGTGACGATGATTTCGCCCTTTTCGATTTCGGGTGACACGGCGGTCATCCGCACCTCGATGGGCATCGTCTCCTCGATGTAGCCGAAGAAGGTGGTCCAGCTGAAGGTGCGTGCGTCAATCAGATTGTTGGCGAGCCGCGTGGCACCCGCGAGGTTCAGCAGCGTCGACCGGTCCACGCTGTTCTGTACTGCAGTCGCATCGGCGCGGATTTGCGCGGCTTGCGCCTCATCCGCATTGATTTCGGCACGCACGGCGGACCGGCGAGACGACAGGTCGAGCACCCGGGTGACGTTATAGGTCGTCAGGGCCAGCACGATGAGTGCCAAGACGACGAGCGCCAGGGTGGCAAGGCGTTCGTTATAAAACGGCCTGGTGGCGAGGTTGCCTCTGAGCATCATGTCAGGCCACCTTCCGTTCGCGCAGGAGCACGCCCAGCGGGGCCGCCAACGCATCCAGCACGTCGGGGCCGGCCGTGATGCGATCACGCAGCGACGCGGCCGCACGCACATCCACGGTGTCGGCTTGCACGCCCAGCCGTTGAGAAATTTCGCGGCGCATGGCTTCCCCACCGCCCTCTGCCCACGACGACCCACACAGCCACACGCGCGAGAACTTCGCGCCGCCGAGGCGGTCCTCGTGGTACATCGCCGTCTGGTGCACCAGCGCCCCGAGGGGCTCATCGTCGACCGCCAGGCGATGCCGGTAGAACATCAGCGAACCCTGTCGGACGATGGCGAGGCTGGTGGACTCTCTGGCGAGACACACGAGCAACCAGTCGCCGGCCGGGGCGTTGCCGTTGGCGAGAATTGCGTTGAGCACGTTGAAGCTGGCCAGGTCGACCAGACCGACATGGGTGCCGAGGGCGGCCACTGTCGATTCATACTGCTGAATGACGTCACGTTGTGCCGCCATCACGGCAAGCGTCGTCGTGCCGGGCACCTGATGGGTGACCACCGACGTCACCTGGGCGTCGTCGATGGGAAACGGCGTGGACTTCTTGATCTGCCAGCGGACCAGTTGGTCGATGTCCGCCGCCTTGGCCGGCAATTCCTCAAAGGTCAGCAGTGACACCTTGGCCGCCGAATCAGGCACGACCAGCGCTGCGCGTTTGGGCGGCCGAATGCCCGCCCTTTCGCAGGCGCGCCGGAGCGCAGCCGTCACCACCGCCGGGTCGGGGACGTTGGTGCCGGACAAGTGCGGCGTCACCGCCTCGTCGGGCAACGTCTCAGAGGCATAAGCCGACACCACGAAGCCGTCACTGCCGGTGC
>CAYZLT010000442.1:0-3038 GCA_964479175.1 uncultured Solibacteraceae bacterium
GCGTCGCTCGCGGAGCTGGTCAGCCAGTTGAAGGCGCCGCGCGCGATTTGGATGATGATTCCGGCGGGGTTTGTTGAACAGCTCATCGCCGATCTGAGGCCCCATCTCGAACCCGGCGACATCCTGATCGACGGAGGCAACTCGTACTACGTCGATGACATCCGGATCGCCAAAGACCTGGCGACCAGGCAGATCCAGTATGTCGATTGCGGGACGAGCGGCGGCGTCAGGGGCATCGAGCGTGGGTACTGCCTGATGATTGGAGGGCCTTCCGACGCGGTGCAACGCCTTGAGCCGGTCTTCAAGACGCTGGCACCTGGTGCCGGTGACATTCCGCGCACCCCGGGGCGTGACACGGTTGGTGGCACAGCCGAACAGGGCTACCTCTACTGCGGACCAAGCGGCGCCGGTCACTTCGTCAAGATGGTGCACAACGGGATCGAGTACGGCCTCATGGCCGCGTATGCCGAGGGCATGAACCTGCTCGCACACGCGAACATCGGTCAGACCACGCAGTCACACGACGCCGAGACGACGCCGCTGCGCCACCCGGAAGAGTTTCAGTTCGATCTCAATGTGCGCGACATTGCAGAGGTCTGGAGGCGGGGGAGCGTCATCTCCTCATGGCTGCTCGATCTTGCGGCGACCGCATTGGTCAAGGACCCGACGCTCGATCACTTCGAAGGCCACGTCTCGGATTCGGGCGAAGGACGATGGACGATCAAGGCGGCCGTGGATGCCGCCGTACCGGTGCCCGTGCTGAGCGCGGCGCTCTACTCACGCTTCAGCTCGCGCGGCGGGGCGGAGTTTGGCAACAAGCTGTTGTCTGCGATGCGGTTCGAGTTTGGCGGGCACGTGGAGAAGCCACGTACGTGAGGACATGAACATAGACATTCTCGAGACTGCCGATGCCGTGGCCGATGCGGCGGCAGCGATCATCGCCGCCGAGGCTCGAGCGGCTGTGCGCGAGCGCGGACGGTTCGTGTTCGCCGTGAGCGGGGGCCGCACCCCGGGGCACATGTTGCGGGCGCTGTCACGAGAAGACGTACCCTGGCACGGCGTGCATGTCGTCCAGGTAGACGAGCGCGTGGCTCCCTCCGGGCACGCCGATCGCAATCTCACCGGCCTGCGCCAGAACTTGCTCGCACACGTCGCAATGAACGCGAGTCAAATCCATGCGATGCCGGTGGAAGAGGTCGACCTCGACACGGCGGCCGCCAACTATGGCCAGCAACTATCGCAACTCGCCGGCTCGCCACCAGTGCTCGACCTTGTTCACTTGGGGCTTGGCCCTGACGGACACACGGCCTCGCTTCTTCCGGGAGACTCGGCGCTCGACGTCACGGACAACGACGTCGCACGGACAGGGGTCTACCAGGGACGACGAAGGATGACGTTGACGTTGCCGATGCTGAATCGGTCGCGACAGATCCTGTGGGTGGTGACCGGTGGCGAGAAAGCACCGATGCTCGCGCGCCTTCTGGCCGGCGACCGGTCAATTCCAGCGGGACGCGTCAATCAGACTCACGCGAGAGTGCTTGCCGACCGCGCGGCAGCCCCACCCAACTGAATCCAAGCGGACTACGTGGGATCGTGCCAGCCTTCGTCACCGGTCACGAGGTCGGCGGCCGCCGCCGGTCCCCACGTGCCGGGTTCGTACTCACGCACAGGTTCGGCGGCGCCAAGCACCGGGTCGATCACTCGCCATGCGGCCTCGACGCTCTCATCGCTCGTGAACAACGAGGGGTCGCCGCGAAGGGCTCCCCGCAGCAGCCCCTCGTACGGCAGGTGGTCGCTGGGCGGCTGGTGGCGGGCGACCAGTTCGACTGGTTCGCCGCACATGCGGTCGCCGGCCTGCTTGACCCGCGTGCCTATCGAAATCGTCACATCGGGGCTGAGCCGAAAGCGGAAATAGTTCGAGGTCGCCGACACCACCTCGTCGAAGATCGCGAGCGGCGGCACCTTCAGATCCACCACAACTTCGCACGTCGTGACCGGCAGGCTCTTGCCCGCGCGGACATAAAACGGCACGCCGGCCCAGCGCCAGGTATCGATGTGCAGGCAGAACGCGGCAAACGTCTCCACCTGGGACTCGGGTGCCACGCCGGCCTCATCGCGATACCCCCGGAACTGGCCGCGCACGACCCGCGCCGGATCGAGGGGCCGCATCGCGCGGAAAAGGCGCAGGGTCTCGGCGCGCACAGCGCCAGTGTCGCGGCCGACCGGCGCGTCCATGGCCAGCAGCGCGATGACCTGCAATAAGTGGTTCTGCATCACGTCGCGGATGGTGCCCACTTCCTCGTAGAAGGCGCCGCGCCCCTCCACGCCGAAACGTTCGGCCAACGTGACCTGCACGTTATCGACGTAAGTTCGGTTCCAGATCGGATCAAGGAAGGCGTTGGCAAAGCGGAAGTACAGGAGATTCTGCACCGCTTCCTTCCCCAGGTAGTGATCGATCCGGAAGACTGCCGACTCGTTGAACACCTCGTGCAGCGTGTGGTTGAGCGCCTGCGCACTTGCGAGGTCCCGCCCGAATGGTTTCTCGACGATGACCCGGGCGTCCTGGGCGCAGCCGGACTCGGCGAGGCCGCGTACGACGGTCCCAAAGAGGCTCGGCGGGATCGCGAGGTAATGCAGCGGCCGCGTGGCGCCGCCCAGAGCCTCCTTCAGACGTTGATAAATTGCCGGGTCCTGATAGTCGCCGCCGACGTACTGCAACTGCGCCGACAGTCGCGCGAACGCGTCCTCGTCAATGCCGCCGTGCTTTTCAAGACTGTCGCGCGCGCGATCGCGCAACGCGTCCAGCGTCCAGCCAGCTCGGGCCATCCCGATGATGGGCATGTCCAGGTCGCCGCGACGGATCAGGGCCTGCAGCGCCGGAAAGATCTTCTTGTGAGCCAGATCACCTGTGGCGCCGAAGAAGACGAACGCGTCGGACCTCATGTGGCCAAGTCTACGACGTCCGGGCCCGACGCCGGTTATGCTGTGCCCATGTCCACCCCGTCGCGACGGCCGCTCTCGATGGTGCGGTCCTACAC
>CAYZLT010000443.1:0-3035 GCA_964479175.1 uncultured Solibacteraceae bacterium
GCCCAGCAGAAGCGGCACATGTTCGCGCACCCGCGCACGACCTCGATGAGGAAGCGGGCGCCGAACTCGGTGTCGGGGGTAAAGATGCGCGTGGAAGGAGGATCCACATGGTCCGTCGCCCTGACGGCCGCCTTGCGAACCGTCGCCGGTGCACGAGTCCCCGCCTGCGGAGTGATGGCCGCCACACGTCCGGGACCGTCGTATGTCACGTCGTAGAGGCTGGGAATGTAGAACCCGCGTTCCTGCGTGAGCCGATCCAGCAGGTCGGGCCGGTCCGAGGCGCTGTGCCAGGCCTCAATCAGCGCGGGCACCAGCACCTCGCCTTCGCCGGCCGCGATGACATCGGCAAACAGCGCGAGGGGTTCGGGATTCACAAAGGTGACGGCCCCGCCAATCACGATCAGCGGATCCCGATGGTGCCGGTCAGCCGCACGCGGCCTCAACCCGGCCATCCGGAGCATGGTCAGGACGTTGGTGTAGTCCCATTCAAACGAGACGGAAAATGCGAACACGTCGAAGTCGGAGACCGGCGTCTGCGATTCGATGGTGACGAGCGGCTGGCGTCTGGCTTTGTCGTTCGTGAGGTCCTGGCGTCCGGGCAGGAACACCCGCTCGCACACCACCCGGTCATCGGCGTTCAACAGCTGATAGACGGTCTGCAGCCCGAGATTCGACATCCCGACGAAGTAGGTATTTGGAAACGCCAGGGCCACGCGCATGCGCCCGCCATGCGGCTTCCTGATGAAGCCGACCTCCTTGGCGAGGGTCTCAAGCGCTTCAGCGCGGCGGTCAGTCCCGCCAGTGCTGGAGACGCGACCGCCGTATCGACGTGGGGGGGGACGTTTGGGCATTCAGAACCGCCACCAGTCGTGGCGCCCCGCCTCACACGAAGGCGGAGCGCACGCACGTGGCTGTTCCGATTGTACCTCGGGGGGACCAGGGAACCGTGAGGTTTCCTACCCTTCCTGCCGTCTCAAAAACGCCGGGACGTCGAGCGGGGAGGCGTCGTCGTCGAGCGCATCAAGCGACACGCCGCCTCGTTCACCAGCCACCTCCGCCTTCGACGCCGCGACCGACGGGAGGTCAAGCCCGGGACGACGGGTCACCGAAAGGGCCGGCCGGAGCGAGCTGAGCGGCGATCCGTTGACGACCTTGCGCTCCTCTTCGAGAATCCGGTGCGCGCTGTAGGCGGTCAGGTCGATGGGGGTCGGGATTGCGGACTGCGCCATCGGCGCCATCGCGTTGCGGGCCGGGTCAAAGCCGGTCGCGATGACCGTGATCTTGATCTGCCCCTCCATCTTCGGGTCCACCACCGCGCCGAAGATGATGTTCGCGTCCTCGTGGGCGGCGTTGTAGATGATCTCCGAGGCTTCGCTGACTTCCGCGAGTGTCAGGTCCGGGCCGCCCGTCACGTTGATGATGACGCCGCGGGCGCCGTTCACCGTGGCGTCTTCGAGCAGCGGGCTCGAAACGGCAGCGGTGGCCGCCATCTTCGCGCGGTCCATGCCTGACGCCACGCCCGTGCCCATGATCGCAATACCCATGCGCGACATGATCGTCTTCACGTCGGCGAAGTCGAGATTGATGATGCCGGGCACCAGGATCAGGTCCGAGATGCCCTGAATGGCCTGCCGCAACACATCGTCGGCGGTCATGAAGGCTTCCGACATGCTGGTGTCCTTCTTGACGGTCGAGAGCAGGCGCTCGTTGGGGATCGTGATCATTGTGTCGACCGCGTCCTTGAGTTCCTGCAATCCGCGCTCCGCCTGCGCCGCGCGGCGGCGTCCCTCGAACTTGAACGGCTTGGTGACGACCGCGATGGTCAGCGCGCCGATCTGATTCGCGAGGCTCGCGATGACCGGCGCGGCGCCGGTTCCGGTGCCCCCGCCGAGTCCCGTCGTCACAAACACCATGTCGGCGCCTTGCAGCGTCTCGACGATTTTGTCGGTGTCCTCAAGCGCGGCATCACGACCCACGTTGGGATCCGCGCCAGCGCCGAGTCCCTTCGTCAGCAGTCGTCCCAACTGGATTTTCACCGGCGCGGGGCTGTTGGCCAGCGCCTGCTGGTCGGTGTTGGCCACAATGAATTCGACGCCGGTGAGGCCTGCCACCACCATGCGGTTCACGGCATTGCTGCCGCCGCCGCCGACACCAATCACCTTGATGCGCGCGCCGGCGCGCGATCCTTCATCGAGCAGGATCCTCAATTTGTCGCCCGCCTGATCTGTAAACGTAATGGGATTCATCAAACTGTCTCCTCTCGACTCAGAAAAATTCCTTGAACAACGTGCGTAGACGACCGGTCAGCCGGCCAATGGCTCCGGCGCCCACGCGCTCGGGTTCCTGCTGCAGATTCCTGTGTGCGTACATCACGAGCCCGACCGAGGTGGCAAAGGTCGGGTTGTTGACGTGGTCGGCCAGGCCGCCCACCTCTTCCGGTGCGCCACGACGCACGGGCAGGTCAAAGATTTGCTCGGCGATCTCGACCATGCCCTCGAGCATCGAGCCGCCGCCGGTCAGCACGATGCCGGAATGGAGTGACTTCTCGAACCCGGCCTTCCGGATTTCATCCCACAGGAGATGGCAGATTTCCTCGGCGCGCGGCTGCAGGATTTCCGACAACACGCGACGCGGCATCATGCGCGACCGTCGCCCGGCGATGCTCGCCACTTCCATCGTCTCGTCCTCGGGCACGAGGGAGGTCAGCGCGCAGCCGGATCGACGCTTGAGCTTTTCCGCCTCGGGAATGGGCATCCGCAGCCCGACCGCGATGTCGTTGGTGAAGTGGTCGCCGCCCACGGCGAGCACGCCGGCATGCCAGAGACTGCCGCGCTCAAACACCGCGAAGTCCGTCGTGCCGCCGCCGATGTCAACGACGCAGACGCCGAGTTCTTTTTCATCAGGCGTCAGCACCGCCTCACTGGCGGCCAACTGTTCGAGCACGGTGTCACCCACTTCCACGCCGGCACGATTCACGCAGGCCACCATGTTCTGCATCGACGACGAGCTGCCGGTGACGACGTGGACGTTCACTT
>CAYZLT010000444.1:0-3006 GCA_964479175.1 uncultured Solibacteraceae bacterium
TGGTAGCATTCCCAATTGAGGCAACACGCCCGGCAGATCTAATTGTCGTTGTGCACCTGGCCACGACTTGGCGCACCAAGGTGGTTTTGCCGACTTGGCGTGGCCCCAGGACGGCCTGTAATTTTGCTCAATACGATAAGCAAGTCAAGAGAGACCAGACACGGTCGCCAAGGAGGCTGACTCCGGGACGCTCGAGACTTCGGGTTTTATCGAAAGTGTGCGCGTGCCGGGACGCGGGCGGCGACGGGTGCAGCCGCCGGCTCGCTCGCGTCCACTAGTCGCCACGCATCGCGCTGACGGAGGAGTTCAGTCGCGAACTTCGTATGCAGAGCGTGACCGCCCCGCTGCACCACCACGTGCCCACGAATCGGATGCCCCACCAGGGCGAGGTCGCCGATCACGTCGAGCATCTTGTGACGCACAAATTCATCCTCGAACCGGAGTTGATTGAGCACGCCGGTTTCACCGATCACAATCGCGTTGTCGAGTGAACCGCCGAGGGCCAAACCGCGCTGACGCATCAGTTCCACATCCTTGAGGAATCCGAACGTGCGCGCCGGCGCAATTTCATCCACGTAGACCTGCTCGGTGATGTCGAGCGACTTCTCCTGATGACGCAGCAGGGGATGGTCAAACGAAATGCTGTAGGTGACCTTGAAGCGGTCATGCGGGAAGACGGTGATGCGTTTGTCGCCGTCCTGCACTTCCACCGGCGACAGCACCTCAAGCACCTGGCGTGCGGCGTTCTGATCCTTGGTGCCCGTGCTCTGGATCAGATAGACCCAGGGCGACGCGCTGCCGTCCATGATCGGCACTTCCGGTTGATTGAGTTCGATGACGGCGTTGTCCACGCCGAGACTGCGAAGCGCGGAGAGGAGATGTTCAACGGTTTCGACCGCCGCTGGGCCCTGACGAAGCCCGGTCTGCAACTGCTGCGGTCCACCCAGGCACGCCGTCGTCGCTGCCACTTCCACGCCCAGGTCGGTCCGCATGAACCGGATTCCGTGGTTCACGGGGGCCGGTTTCAGCACGATGGAGACCTTCTGGCCTGAATGAAGTCCAATCCCGGTGCAGGGTGTCGCGTGGCGAAGGGTGCGTTGAGCGGGCATGTTTATCGAGTTCGGCCACCCTCTCTTAAGCAATCTGGTTGCCAACATCGCATGACACACCATTAATCACTGTAAGTGATTGGCTAAATTGTACTTAAATAGTATATACCGGTGTCGGATCAGCGTGACGTTTTCCTAGGGTGTGGTAATTCAACCACGCCATATCAGCGTTTGGCTGTGGGTATATTGACACAGGCGTCATGAAACCGCCGGACGTTTGGCCGGTGACACGAGGCCGACCAGGAACATGCCGGTGGCAGACGCGGCAACCTTTGCGACGGCTTCCGGCGTGCCGGACGCGACAATTTGACCACCGCCCAAGCCGCCCTCGGGGCCCAGGTCGATCACCCAGTCGGCGCATTTGATGACATCAAGGTTGTGCTCGATGACGACGATGGTGTTGCCCTGATCCACGAGTCGATTGAGGACGTCGAGCAGTTTACGGACGTCTTCAAAGTGCAGTCCTGTGGTCGGCTCATCGAGGATGTACATCGTGCGACCCGTGCCGCGCCGGGCCAGTTCGCGTGAGAGTTTCACGCGCTGCGCTTCTCCGCCCGACAGCGTGGTCGCCGACTGCCCAAGTGTGAGGTAGCCCAGGCCCACCGCCTGGAGTGTGCGGAGCCGCGTGGCGATGGTCGGGAAATTTTCCACCAGTTCGAGGGCCTGATCCACCGTGAGTTCAAGCATTTCGGCAATCGACTTGCCGCGATAACGGACCTCGAGTGTCTCGCGGTTGTACCGTCGGCCCTTGCACTCCTCACACGTCACATACACGTTGGGGAGGAAATGCATCTCAATGGCGATGACGCCGTCGCCCTGACACGATTCGCACCGCCCGCCCTTGACGTTGAACGAAAACCGACCGGGCTTGTACCCACGCGCGCGTGAGTCGGGCAACATCGCGAACAACTCGCGCACAAACGTGAACAGGCCCGTGTAGGTCGCCGGGTTCGAGCGTGGCGTGCGTCCGATCGGGGACTGGTCGATCTGAATGACCTTGTCGATCTGCGACAGGCCCTCGATGCCGTCGTGGGCACCGGGTTCGTCGGTTGATCGATAAATCGCGCGCGCCAGCGAGCGGTACAGGATTTCATTCACAAGGGTGGACTTGCCGGATCCACTCACGCCCGTGACGGCGATCAATGTGCCGAGCGGAAACGCCACGTCGACGTTCTGCAGATTGTTCGCGCGGGCGCCACGCACGACCACCTTTTCGCCTGACCCCTTCCGACGTTTCGCGGGCATCTCGATGCGGCGTGCGCCAGTCAGGTATTGCCCCGTGAGGGAATCACCGGGCGCGGCCATCAACTGTTGCGGCCGTCCCTGGAACATCACCACACCGCCGTGCTCGCCGGCGCCGGGCCCAAGGTCCACGAGATAGTCCGCCTGACGGATGGTGTCTTCGTCGTGTTCGACCACGAGCACGGTGTTGCCGAGGTTGCGCAGGCGACACAACGTGGCAAGCAGACGACGATTGTCGCGCTGGTGCAGGCCGATGGACGGTTCGTCCAGAACGTAGAGGACGCCCGTCAACTGGGATCCGATCTGCGTGGCCAGGCGAATGCGCTGCCCTTCGCCGCCCGAGAGTGTGGCCGCCCCGCGCGACAGCGTCAGGTACCCCACGCCCACGTCGGTCAGAAAACGCAGTCGCTCGCGAATCTCCTTGAGCACACGACCCGCGATGAGCAACTCACGCTCGGTGAGTTCCATCGCCTCCACAAACGGCAACGCGTCGGAGAGCGGCAGGTTGACGTATTCCGCAAGTTTGCGCCCCTTGACGCGCACGGCCCGGCTCTCGGGCCGCAGCCGTTCGCCCTGGCAGGCCAGGCACGGGCGGAGGGCGCGATACCCTTCCAGCGCTTCCTGCTCCGCCCACGTGCCCTTGTCGAACCGCCGA
>CAYZLT010000445.1:0-2971 GCA_964479175.1 uncultured Solibacteraceae bacterium
GCCGTTGGCACCGCCCTTGCTACATTCAGGGCGTGCGGCTCCTCCACTACCGCCAAGACACCGGAAAACTGGGCGAAGACCTCGCCACGGTGGAACTTTGGCATCAGGGCTATGCAATTCTTGCCCGCCGGTATCGCACGCGGTACGGCGAAATTGACATCGTCGCTCAGGACGGCGAGACGATCGTGTTTGTGGAAGTGAAGGCGCGCCGGACGGACCGGTATGGCACGGCCGCCGAAAGCATCACGCCGTGGAAGCAGCGACGAATTGCCGCCATGGCCCTGGACTACCTGGCCTGGTCCGACCGGCTCGAGGCCCCCTGCCGGTTCGATGTGGTCGCCATCGACGGCGTGGCCACCGACACGGTCACCATTCAGCACATCAAAAGCGCCTTCTGCGTCGAGTAGTCCTCGTCTATTTCACGCGGGCGCTACCTACCCACCCTCACGCTGGATGGGTAGGGTTGGCAGGCGCGGTCGTCACTTTCGTTTCCAGCGGGTGCCGGCCGTCGAGTCTTCGAGCAGGATGCCTCGGGCTTCCAGATCCTTGCGGATGTCGTCGGCGCGGGCGAACTGGCGATTGGTTCTGGCGAGTCGTCGCTCCTCGATGAGCGCCGTGATCTCCGCCTCGGGCACCGGCGGCGCGGCGTCCTCGGTGCGACGCAGGCTGATCACGCCAAGCACCCGATCAAACTCGTCGAATGTCTCACCAATGACATCGGCGTCCGGGCGGCCAATCCCCCTGGCGTCGATGGTCGCGTTGAGTTCACGCAGCAGTTCAAACATCACACCCATCGCGCCGGGCACATTGAGGTCGTCGGCGATGTGTGTGCGGAACGCCTGACGCGCCGATTCAACGCGGGCCAACACGTCAGGGTGGGCCTCACCGCCCTCCACACGATCGACACGCGCGAGGAAGTCCGTCAGCCGTGTGAGTGCCGCATCGGCCTGCGTGAGGATGTCGAAGCTGAAGGTGAGCTGCTTGCGGTAGTGCACCGACATCAGCAGGTACCGAAGCGCGGACGCGCGGAAGCCCCGGTCGCGGATGTCCTGCAGGTTGTAGACGTTGCCCAACGACTTGGACATCTTCTCGTGGTCGAGGTTGAGAAACTCCACGTGCACCCAGAAGCGCGAGAATTGATGGCCGGTCGCACACTCGGCCTGCGCGATTTCGTTTTCGTGGTGTGGGAAGATCAGATCGATGCCACCGCCGTGGATATCGATCGGTCCCTCACCGAGCAGTCGCAGCGCCATGGCCGAGCACTCGATGTGCCAGCCTGGGCGCCCGGGGCCACACCCGTAGTCCCAGGTGGGTTCGCCGGGTTTGGTGGATTTCCAGAGGACGAAGTCGCGCGCGTCTTGCTTGGAGTATTCGTCGGAGTCCACGCGGGCGCCGGCCTGAATGCCCTCGTGATCGAGGCGGGCCAATTTTCCATACCCGTCCATCGTCGCGATCCGGAAGTAGGTGGAACCTTCCGACTCGTACGTGTGACCGCGCTGGGAGAGCGACTGAATCATCTCCACCATCGAGCGGAGATTGGCCTCGTCGGTGGCACGCGGATTTTCCTCGACCGGCTCGAGGCCCAGCGCCGCGCAATCCTCGCGAAAGGCCTGGATGTATTGATCGGTGTATTCACGCAACGACATCCCGGCCTTGGCCGACGCGTTGATCGTCTTGTCGTCCACGTCGGTGAAGTTCATGACGTGGCGCATCGTGTAGCCCTCCTGATGCCGGAGGGCACGACGCAGGATGTCGAGGGCGACGAAGGTGCGGAAGTTGCCGATGTGGCCGCGTGCGTAGACCGTCAGTCCGCACGTGTACATGCGCACCGTCTTGCCATCGGCGGGGACGAAATCTTCTTCGGTGCGAGTGAGGGTGTTGTAGAGGCGCATGGACGACTGCCTACCTTGCGGCGCGAGTGGATGGGAGAGCGTGGGTCACGACCGAGGATCGGCCACAACACCGCAGCGTCACTTCCACGTTGCCCGGCACAGTACGCAGGTCCATGGTGACGTCCGCCCCATGGTCGGCGGTGGCGGCCAGATCCTGCACCGCCGTCGTGACGGCCTCGACCACCGAGGTCCCATCACCGTCGGACCCACCCTGCGCCACGCAGTATTTGCCTGCCAGTTCAGGTCCGATTGCACGAAAACGCTCATCCGTGGGGACGAGCAGGGTCACGGGATCCGACATCGTGATGTCGATTCTACATCACGGGTCTACATCACAGGCCGAGGTCGGTCAGGACTTGACGGGCGGCTTCACAATCGGCCCCGATCTGGGTGGTCAGCATCTCAAGTGACTCGAATTTCTGCTCCTCGCGCAGCCATCGGACAAACGCCACCCGCATCGGTTTGCCATACAAATCCATGGACGCATCGAGCAGGTACGTCTCGATCATGACCCGGTTGTCCCCAATGGTCGGCCGAATCCCGACGCTGGTCACCGCCGGATAAAACACCTGGTCGATCACGGCGATCGTCGCGTAGATCCCGTACGCCGGCAGCAACTCGTTCCGGGTCTCGAGATTGGCGGTCGGATACCCCAGTTCGCGACCGCGCCCGTCGCCGTGCACCACCACGCCGTCGAGCACATAGTGCCGTCCCAGCAGGGCCCCGGCCTCGTCCACGCGCCCCTCCCCAATCAGATGGCGCACCCGGGTGCTCGACACCACGAAGTCCTTGAAACGGACCGGATCAATTTTGTCGACACGGAAGCCACGGTCCTCACCCAGGGCCTTGAGGAGCGTGAAGGTGCCCGACCGGTCTCGGCCGAACAAAAAATTGGCCCCGACCCACACCTCCGAGACCTTCAGCCAGTCGATGAGCACCGTCTCCACAAACGTCTCGGGCTCCCATCGCGCCATGTCGGGCGTGAAGTGCACCACCGCCACGCCCTGAATGCCGGCGCTTCTGAAGGCTTCGAGCTTTTGCTCAAGCGTCATCAGCAGCGGGGGGGCCTTGTCGGGCCG
>CAYZLT010000446.1:0-2958 GCA_964479175.1 uncultured Solibacteraceae bacterium
GGCCAAGGGCGTCAGCGTCGGGATCGCGTTTCAGAAGCGACTCGGTGTCGGCTTGTTCGGCGGTGAAGGCTTCATCATGCAGAAGCTGGAAGGTGATGGCTGGGCGTTTGTGCACGCGGGTGGCACGTTACTGGAACGCACCCTGGCGCCCGGCGAAGTTCTTCGCGTGGACACCGGGTGCATCGTCGCCCTTCAGCCGTCGGTGGACTACGACATTCAGTTCGTCGGCAAGGTGAAGACGGCGTTGTTTGGTGGGGAAGGCCTTTTCTTCGCGACGCTCAAAGGCCCTGGCAAAGTGTGGCTGCAGTCGTTGCCGCTGAGCCGCCTGGCCAACCGCATCGTGGCGGCCGTGCCGGGACTTGGCAAAGGTGGCAAGGAAGAAGGCTCCGTGCTCGGCGGCCTCGGTCGGCTGCTCGACGGGGACAGGTAGGAAGGGCAAAGGCCTTTCCTACGAGCGGATCTTCACTGTAGTCAGCTGGCCTTCTATAACGTCGTCGCCGATCGCGATCAAGAGATTGCGGTCGGCGATCGAGACGGTCATTGACATGCGGCGATCGAGCTTGGCGACAAGCGCGGCGATACACGTGCGGTCGAAGACGTAGAGTTCAACCGCCTCGGCACGATGGATGCGTTCACCTGCGATCTGTCGCAGCCACTGGCCGGGATCCTTGTGTGTGTAGACCGCCACGCGGCCGGCGGCCTTGCTGGCCTTGTGCAGTCGCGCGGGGTCGGGTAGGCCAATCTCAATCCACACCTTGACGACACCGGTCAGGTCACGCACCGCCAGCGTCGGCTCGTCGGGATCCGAGATGCCGCTCGAAAAGGCGAGGCCGTCCGTGTATTCCAGGCAGTAGGCGAGCACACGGGCGACGAGATATTCCTCGCTCTCGGACGGGTGTTTGGCGACACGGAGCGCGAGTGTCTCGTAACACCCGCGGTCCGTATCGGCGAGATCGATGTCGAAGTTGTAGATGGTCGCGGTCAGGGCCACGCCGAGGCTATTTCTTCGGCCTGGCGAGGACGGCGGCGGCCGTCTCCCTGCTCAGTGGTGCCGAGCCTGCAGGGAAGCCGTTCTGCTGCAGCATGTAGGCCGTGAGGTTCAAGGCCTCGGCGTCAGACACCACCGCCGATCCGTCGTTGGGCATGGTCAACACAATGACCGACACGAGTTCGTCGATGGCCTTGCCTTCCCACTTCTTGAGAAAGGGTTCATCGCCCAGCGGCAGATCGGCGGCCTGCTTCTTTGCCGCCACCGTAAACGCGTGGCACTCGGCGCAGATCTTGTCGAACTGCGCCTTCGCACCATCCGCCTGGGGCTTGGTGTAGATGCCGTCGTTGGTCGTCTTCTGCGGACCCGTGGCGCGCAAAGCGACGGCGGTCGACACCACGAGTACGCCCGCCACCATGGCGAGGATGTTCCTGCGCATGAGTCGGCCTATCTCCAGCTGAATCCGTGTTTGCTGAGCGGCAATGAGCGCACACGGGTGCCGGTCGCCGCAAAGATCGCGTTGGTGATTGCGGGCAGCACTGGCGGCAGCGGTGGTTCGCCCAAGCCGGTCGGGTTGTTGTCCGACGTCAGGAAGTGCGCTTCAATCGCTGTCGGCGCCTGACGCAGACGCAGGATCGGGTACGAGTCGAAGTTGGCCTGTGCCACCTTGCCGCCGTCGACGGTCAATTCCAGCATCAGCTGACTCATGCCGTCGATGACCGCGCTGTGCACCTGACTCTCGGCGTTGAGCGGGTTGATGATGTGTCGACCGATATCGCTGGCGACCCAGACCTTGTTCACCTTGATGCGTTTTTGCGCGTCCACGTTCACTTCCGCCACCTCGGCCACATAGCCGCTGTGGCTGAAGTGGAAGGCCACGCCCATGCCGGTGCCTGCGGGCAGCGTGCGTTTGCCCCAACCGGACTTCTCGGCCACCATCTTCAACACACCGGTCATCCGTTCGGCGTTGAATCCGCCGCCACCCTGGATGGCGATCGGCGTGCGGGCCATCAGGTCGAGGCGGAACTGCACGGGATCCTTGCCGGCGGCATGCGCAAGTTCATCGATGAACGACTGCATGACAAACGAAATGGCGCACGCGCCCGGCGCGCGATGGGCACCCGTGGTGACACCCAGCGGCATCAGCGACTGGTGGATCGCGAAGTTCGGCACAAACCGCGCGGGGAACTCGGTCGGATTCAGTGTGGCGGATCCGGCAAGGCGCGGCGCCTGCGGCTGGCCCTGCGCATTCGTGGTCGGTGCGCCGGCCACGCTGAAGGTCACGAAGTGATTGCGCCACGCCACCAACTGACCGGCGGCGTCCACACCGCCCTTCAGGGTGTGATACCCGGCGGGACGGAAGACTTCCTGCCGCATCTCGTCCTCACGTGACCATCGCAACTGTACCGGCGCGCCGACGGTCTTGGCGATGACGGCGGTTTCCACCACGTAGTCGTTGTAGAGGCGACGGCCAAAGCTGCCACCCATGCGGGGGAGATGGACGGTAATGTTTTCCGGCTTGATGCCAAGCGCGGTGGCCATCGTGTTGACGACGCCGCCCGGCTGCTGGGTGCCGGCCCACATTTCCAATGTGCCGTCGGCCGCGTTGAAAATCGCGGTCGCGTTTGGCGGTTCCATCGGGGCATGGGCGAGGAACGGGTATTCGTAGCTCGCCTCGACCACCTTGGCGGCCGACGCGAGTGCGGCGTCCACGTCGCCGTCGGTCCGTGACGTGCTGTGCGGCGCTTCTTTCGCCAACTGCGCCGCGCGTGTGGAGAACGCCGCGCTGCTGTCGCTGGCGGTGATGCCGTTGTCCCAGGTGACCTCCAACTTATTGCGCGCGTTCTCGGCGAACCACCAGCTGTCTGCGACCACCGCGACACCGCTCATCGAGCCGCCACCGTGGCTTTCGGGCACGATGAACGCGTGTTTCACACCAGGCATGGCCTTGATCGCGTCGAGGTTGGCGC
>CAYZLT010000447.1:0-2948 GCA_964479175.1 uncultured Solibacteraceae bacterium
GAACAACGCGTTCCTGACCACGATGCGCGCCGACGCGTCGGCGGTATGCGTGAACTTGTGCTCAAGGCAGGCGTCACCGGCGGCGTAGATGAGCGGATTGCTGGTCTGCAGGAAGTCGTTGACCCGGACGCCGGTGGCCGCGTCGCAGTCAACACCCGCGGCCCCCAAGTCGAGTCCCTCGACATTCGGCAGCCGGCCCGTGCCGACGAGGATGGCATCGACCGCGACCGTGCTCTGGTAGTCGTCGCTGACCAGATCGACGAGCGTCTGCCCGGCTTCCACACGGACGCGGACGACGTCGGTGTTGAGCCGCACCTCGATGCCATCGCGCGCGAAGGCATCGGACAGCAGCTGCGCGGCGTCGCGCTCTTCCTGAGGCAGGAAGAGCGGCCATCGTTGCGCGATGATGGTCTGCGCCCCGAAGCGGCAGAACGCCTGCGCCAGCTCGCAACCGAGCGGGCCGCCGCCGACGACGAGCAGGCGGCGCGGCAGCGCGGTCAAGTCGAAGACGTTCTCGTTGGTCAAATAGCCGGCCTCAACGAGGCCAGGAATCGACGGCGTGTCCGGCCGCGCGCCAGTCGCGATGAGCGCCTTCTTGAAGCGCAGTCGCGTGCCATCAACTGTGAGCGTATCGGTTCCGGTGAAGCGCGCCTGTCCGAAGAACACATCGACACCGGCGGCGACCAGGCGACGCACCGAATCTGCGCGACTGATGCGGGCGCGAATACCGCGCATGTGCTTCATCGCCGCGGGAAAGTCGACGCGGACATCGTCGGGAGTCTGGGCGCCATACTGCTCGGCACGGCGCATCTCGGCGTACACACGAGACGTGCGGATGAGGGCTTTCGACGGCACGCAGCCCACATTCAGGCAGTCGCCGCCGAGCAGGTTGCGCTCGATGAGCGCGACCTTCGCGCCCAGTGCCGCCGCAGCGTGCGCCGCCACCAGTCCTGCCGTGCCCGCGCCGACCACCACCAGGCTGTACCGGCCCGCCGGCTGCGGATTCCGCCAGTCGGCGGGATGCACGTTGTCCAGCCGCTCGCGCTCGTAAGCGTCCTGCGGGGTTGTCGCGGATGTGTCGTCGTGTTGCTGCATCGTGATGTTCTGTGGGTGAAGAAAGCGGCTACAGCCAGCCCCCGCGAAATCCGGCGCGCCGCAACCCGGCGCCGACATAGGGACAGTCCCTCATGAGCCGCCAGATCAGTTGGGTGCGGTGGTTTTCGATCATCATGACCACGATGCCCTGGTCGAGCCCGAAGAGCCCGGCCGAGACCCAGGCGCGCTTGTCGTCGCGGGAGATGGTTGGATTGAAACTGCTGGCGTATTGCAGGTTTGACAGGTTCTCGGGATAGCGGTCAAGCATGGTGCGGGCGGTGCCTAAGACGAGCTCAGGCGCGAATGGTAGCGATGCCAACGCCGCCCACCCGCACAAGGTGCCGTCATCTGGCCCGTAGGGAACGCCCCGCGCGGCATAACCAAAGAGGCGGCGTGGTTCATCAGTCAGCTCGGGTTCCTGATGGCTCGGGCCGTCACAGGCTGTCACGCCCCAGCTGCTTTCGTCGTAACCGGCGAACCCGTGCGGGTTGCGCCGCGCGTATTCGCGCTGCACGTAGGTCGCGCGCCGGCTGTTCTCGAAATAGTCGCAGCCCTTCTCGCGCATGAAACGATCCTGGATGCCGCGAAAATCGATCCAGGCGTGTGAGAACTGGTGAATGAACAGCGGCCCCGCATACAGAAACTCGTAGCCATACAAATTCTCCCACTGGTAGGTCGCGGTCCAGGCCTCGAAGCTGTCGCCCGCAATCGAGTGCGTCGGCGAGCCCAGCGCGAGGACGTAGAGGACGATCGACTCGTTGTATCCATCCCACCCATAGTTCAGGAATCCACTTTCTGGTTTCCAGCCTTGCCTGATCGTGGCCAGCCCACCCTGTGACCACCGCCAGTCGACTCGAAGGTACAGCGTCTCGACGAGCGCGCGGAGCTCGGTTTCCTCGGGTGTCTTCTCGGCGAAGTACCGGCCGGCGGTCAGCGCCCCGGCGATGAGGAGCGCCGTGTCGATCGTCGACAGTTCCGAGCGCCAGACGCGAGCACCGGTGTGCATGTCGAGGAAGTGGTAGTAGAAACCCTTGTAACCGGTGGCCTCCGGACTGCCGCTCTGATCGCTGTCGCGGAAGAAACGTAGCGTCGCGAGACTGCGTTCGACCGCATCGGCCCGCGTCATCCAGCCCCGCTCCACCGCGATCGGATAGGCCGACAACGCAAATCCCACCACCCCGATGCTGGCCGGCGAGTTATCGCGCGTGGTGTCGGCGATCAGTCCGTTGGCCGGATTCACCGCTTGCAGGAAGTAGCTGAACGCGGCGCGCTGGAGCTGGTCGAGCGTCTGCTCGGTCATTGGCGGCTGGCCGGTCACGGTCACCTGGCGGCACTTCCGACGGATGGCTCGGGTGTAAGTTCCAGCGTGATGGCCGCGATCGCGTGCGGAGGGACGTCGACCTCGAAGCAGACTGTGCGGTCCACGCAGGTCACATCGAACGGCTCCTTCACGAGCCGGGAGGCCGCTTCGAGTTCCTGTACTTGCGCGCGGCTCAGATACTCCGGCTCGCCCATCTCGCGCCACTGCCTGCGCGGGTTCGCATGGTCCTCGTCGATGCGCTCGATGGTGGCCGCAAGGGGCGCGGGGGCATCGGTCAAACGGATTTCCACGCGCTGCATGACGATGTCGTGACGCGGCTGGGCGTGGTTGGTGAGAAACACCGTGATCGAACCGCGCTTGCGAATGACCCAGGCATCGACCGTCGCGTGCGTGCCAACGACTGGGAGCAGCTCGTTGCCGAGGTGATGCAAGAGCTCGAAGGCGCGGTAGATCGGCTTTGGGATGCCATGGAGATTCAGCAGACCGAACCCGCCATGGAACGGGATCGAGGGAAAGTAGTTCTCCTCGAAGA
>CAYZLT010000448.1:0-2934 GCA_964479175.1 uncultured Solibacteraceae bacterium
TTCCGGGGACTCGCCGACCCCACGCGTCGCGCGGTGATCGAGCGGCTGAGTCGTGGCCCGGCACCGGTCACGGAACTCGCGAAGCCCTTTGAGATGGCGTTGCCGTCGTTCACCCAGCATTTGTGCGTGCTGGAGGACTGCGGACTCGTCACCTCGCAGAAGGTAGGCCGCGTCCGCACGTATCAGCTGGTGCCGGCCTCCCTCTCGCGGGCCGATGCGTGGCTGAACAGACAACGCGCCCACTGGAACGCCCGGCTGGATCAACTCGACACCGAACTTGTCGCTCTCCATCGACACGCCAAGAAGGACACCGCCCGATGACCCGCGTCTTGACACATGACCCCGATCCACGGCTGGACCTCGTCCTTGAGCGTCTGGTCGACGTACCCCGCGAGCTGGTCTGGAAGGCCTGGACCACACCGGAGATCCTGATGCGCTGGTTTACCCCGGCCCCGTGGTCCACCGTGGCGTGTGAACTGGACCTCCGTCCGGGCGGCATCTTCCGCACCGTGATGCGGTCTCCCGAAGGGCAGGAGTTCCCCAACGTCGGCTGCTGCCTTGAAATCGTCGACCAGGAGAAGTTCGTGTTCACCAACACGATGGCGCCAGGCTACCGCCCCATTCTCCGCGCCAGTGGCGGTGTGGACTTTCCATTCACGGCGATCATCTCCCTCGAATCGGTTGGGACCGGCACGCGATACACCGCGCTGGCGATACACGCCGACGAAGAGGCGTGCACTCGACACCGCACGATGGGGTTTCATGACGGCTGGGGCAGCGCGCTCGACCAACTGGTGGCACTGGCGCCGTCGATTGGGCACCTTCGGTCATGACTCGGCACCTTCTCCTGGCAGGCGTCATCGCCGGACCGTCATATCTGATCGTCGGATTTGGGCAGGCGTTCCTGCGTGACGGATTTGATGTCCGCCGACATGCC
This sequence comes from uncultured Solibacteraceae bacterium, assembly GCA_964479175.1. Classification (GTDB taxonomy): domain Bacteria; phylum Acidobacteriota; class Vicinamibacteria; order Vicinamibacterales; family SCN-69-37; genus SYFT01. The sequence continues at coordinate 938 of CAYZLT010000448.1, forward strand.
CTCAGTCAGCTCAGCCAGGGTGACTACGGGTGGATTCAGGTGGTCAATTTTCTGATCACAGCCGTGCTGGTGATGGCCGGCGCGGTCGGCGTGAGACGGGCGCTTCGGGGCCAGCGCGGAGGCGCGTGGGGCCCATTGTTGCTCCTCGTGTACGGTCTCGGCCTGTTCGGCGCAGGCGTCTTCCCTGCCGATCCGGGCAACGGATTTCCACCGGGGTCGGAGACGCAGGCGATGACAATGTCCACGGCAGGACTGCTGCACTTTGTCTGTGGCGGTCTGGGTTTTTATGCGCTCGTCGGTGTCTGCTTTGTCTTTGCACGCCGTTTCATGGCGACAGGCGAACGGAGCGTGGCCGTGTATTCGATGCTGAGCGGTGTGTTGTTTTTTGGATCGTTTGCCGCCATTGCGTCGGGGCCTCCGTCCCCGGCAGTCATGCTGATGTTTTATGGGGCCGTCATCTGGATCTGGATCTGGCACTCGACGGTGCTGTGGAGATTTCGCCGTACAATCTCGGCATGAATGCGACGCTCCCCTTGCCACGAACCATTGTGTTCAGTGACGGGGCCACCAAAGGCAATCCCGGCCCCGGCGGCTGGGGCGCCATCGTCGTCTCCCCTGAGGGGCAGGTGACCGAGTTGGGTGGAGCGGAGGCACACACGACCAACAACCGCATGGAATTGACGGGCGCGATCAGAGCGCTGGAGTGTGCGCGGGGTGCGACCGGACCGGTGGACGTGTATACGGTTCCACATACGTCATCAAGGGCATCTCCGAGTGGATTTGGGGGTGGCGTCGGCGCGGGTGGAAAACGGCCGAAGGGGCCGACGTGTTGAACCGGGAGTTGTGGGAGGCGTTGTCGGTGCTGGTCTCAGCACGCGTCAAGTGGCACTACGTGCGTGGGCACGTGGGGACCCCCGGCAATGAGCGCGTGGACGTGATCGCGGATACCCACGCGCGCAAGGTGCCCGTGCCGCTGTATGCGGGGCCGGTGACCGGTTACAGCATCGACATTCTGGACGTGCCGGACGACACCTCCGTGCCGGCCCGCTCCAAGGCGCCGCGCAAGGACAAGATCGTGGCGCACTCGTACCTGAGCGTCGTTGATGGCAAACCCATGCGGCACACCACGTGGGCGGACTGCGAACGGCGCGTCAAGGGCACGTCGGGCGCGAAGTTCAAGAAATCCGTGAGTGCGGCCGACGAGATCACGATCCTGCGCGACTGGCGCGTCAACCCAGCGGATCTTCCTTAGTCGCGCTTGCGGTACTCGGCGAGCCGGCGCCGGATCTGCGCGAGATCCAGTTCCGCCATGCCCAGTGCTTCTTCCAGTGCCAGGCGACGCAACTTCGCTTCGATCACCTCGACACTCTGCGAGACGCCGACCTCGGCTCGTTTCACGAGGCGCGCCTCGTGAGCGATGGCCAAGGCGATCTGTGGCGCGAGCGAGTTGGCCCGCTGTTGGGCTTCCACCTCAAGCGCGCGCAATTCGGTTTCCACCGCATCGATTCGACCGGACAGAAACTGCTGCCGGATGGCGAGCTTTCGCTGAAGGGCTGTGATGGAGGATTCGACGCAGAGGATGAGGGTGCGCGCCTGCTCAAGGTCCATCGGCGTGAGGGTGCCGATCTCGACGCGGATCGCCACATCCTGGGCCACTTTCCTTCCCACCTCGAGCGTCTTCTCCGGAACCGACATGTCAATTCGCAGCCGCTCGGCTACGAAGTCCCGTCCGGAGACCCTTGGGGCCCACAGCTCCGCCCGTGGCTCTCGACCCGAGAGCCGGATCTCCTCAAGCTGCAACTCAACGATGGTGAGATCGGCCTGCGCTGTGAGCACGGCGACACCTTTGTCGAGCACCGTCTTGACGTCGGACATGCCGACGCTGAATCGGGTCTCAGCGGCTTTCTGTTCGCTTGTGGCCAGTTCGAGTCGCTGTCGGACGATAAGCCGTATGAAGGGGCTGTTTCGGTGACATAACCTCGAGTTATCAGACACAG
>CAYZLT010000449.1:0-2933 GCA_964479175.1 uncultured Solibacteraceae bacterium
CATGCACCTCGTCGAATCACTGGTGGGCCCCGCCCGTCGGCCGCTCAGGCGCGACACGTCATGACCTCGCGTGCACGCGTCATCGTCGTCGTCCTCCGCGCGCCGGCCGCGTCTCGGTCGTCGTGTGCGTCCGACCGCGTCCGCACGCCTCGGTGCCGCGTCCACGCGCCGTGGGAGGCGGAGGGCACCGGTGCGTGTGGACCCACGGCCCGCGGCTGCCGTGCGACCCGCGATCCGCTCGCCGCCGCGTCGCCGCGCAAAAACACTCTGCCTTATCGGGCGCTGGCCACCCGCGTTCGCGCAACTACTCGGATGGCCACAACGCGTGGGTGGCCGGTGAACCGACACCGTTCATGCCAGGTCAGTCGGTGACGCGATTGGTGCTGAAGCCCAGGTGATCGGGGCATCTGAAATCGGACAGCTCACCTGCCCACTCCGAGCGGTGACGGGGATCGTGTTCGCAAACGCGTAAGGCACCACCAGCGCGTCCCGCTAAACGCGCCCTCTTACTTCATTCGGCCGAGGGCACTCTTGGCGCCGTTCGCCACCCACGCCGTCTGATGACGGGTTAGCCTGGTGACAGCGTTTCTGGCCTCGGCAGTCCCGATCTCCACCAACGCATCAAACAGTGAAGGACTGACTTCAGCAGCGATCGCTTCCTCTAGATACGGCACGGCGACCGGATGTCGCATCCAGGTCAGTTCCGCCACCGCAGCATTGACATTGGCATCGTAGCGCGTAATTGGAATCAAGGCACTCAACAGGGCCTTGGACCTAGCCTCGATTTTGGCAGGATCGATTGGCCGAATCCACACCTGCCACGCGCTAGGACTGATGGACACGGCTTGGGCAGTGTGTCCCGTCAGTTCGATCCGCAAAGTATAGCGACCGGCCTGATCGAATCTGAGCCATTCGTTCAGCACGACATGCTGGCGATAGCTCTCACCAGCCGCCAGCGTTAGCGTTCGAGGTCTGGCGCCGTGGTCGGTCGGCCGGAGCAGGGGGGTGCCCTTCTGAACCGATCCGTCCGGCCGCTCCAACACGAATGTGAAGTTCCCGATTCGGTCGTACCCGAGCTCGAGAACGCGAGGCGCCGTTGAATTATTGCGAATCGTGTACCACAGCATCACCGGCTGGTAGAGTCCGACATCACCCGGGACCTCGATTCCCAGAGGTAGCCGGTCTTGTCGAGCAGCGAAACTGGCGGATCCAGCGATTATTATTAACACCGTCAGCAAGATGTGCATGACACCCCCAGTCTCTCGTTACTGACACCAACCGGCTGTCGAGCTGGTTCGCAACTGACAACTGGCCGAGCTCCCGTGCTTGGATATCGAGAAGAACCAGTTGGACCCGTTTACCGTCGTCTGTCGTGTGACCGAATGTGGACCGACATCTGGACCGGTTATGTCCAGAAGCGCGTTGTTCTGAATCGTTGTGCAACGGTATTTGTACCGCTGAGTTAGTGGTCCGCTCCCCGCAATCGGCTGGCCATTGTCCATCAGCAATGGACCTTGTGTGCCGTGTATGTCCTCAAATGATTGGGCGGTTGCGTCTGCCATCTTCAATTGATTATTAGATGGTTGTCCGTAGAACGGCGGGGCGCTCCAAGTCCCGTAGTCGAGATCCTCCCAGATCTCACATGCAGCCAAGTGCGATCGGTTTCCCGATGATGAGTCCCACGTATAGTAGTCAAATATCGCCGGCAGCGGGTGCATGTTCGAGAACCCATTGAAATACGTGGTTCCCGTTTTCCGGAAGTTCACCGGGTAAGCGGGCGGGACTTGGACCGGGCCGCTTATGTTGATCGGGGGCTGAGTGAGCGCGCAATACCATCCATACTCGGTGCCCTCCACGTGATACTCCACCCCTGGAAAGTCGACATAAAACGTCGTCTCGCCGCCGCTGACCCCGTAGACCGTCGAGTCGCTGTAGCTGGTCGCGATGCCGGTGTTGGCGAAGTACCAGTCGTTCAGGTACGGCCACGGCATGCTGTACGCCGCCGAAATATTCTGGTAGCAGTCCTCGTCTTCAGCCATGACAAGGAGGCCGACCGTACTGCCAATGGGTAATTGGCTCGGGTAGTCCTCAGTCCACACCGAGTGCGTCTTCGGCGGACAGCAGTTGAGGCAGGCATACGACGCGCTCACCCCATGCTCGTGATCGGTGTGTTCCGCACGGCCGATCATCGCGTGAGGCGTCGTCATCTTGACGGTCCAGCTTACCTGACCACTTTGCGCATGCATCGGGATCGTGTGCCCGAACGCATCAGGCACCTGCGCGTCCCGTAGCTGTCGCACGTCAATGGCAAGCGTCTGGCCAGGCTCGATCTTCTTGATCCCGGGGGCGTAGACACCACCGTCAAATGACACCTGCAGTAGGTAAATCATCGTGGTCGTCGTCGTGTTCTTCAGAAACACCGTCGTTGTCCGCGCATCGTCGGCAAACCACGGGTAGCCGCCCGTGCTGCTCTTGGGCGTCTCCGGATCGATCAGGGGCACACGGAACACGAGGTTGCGATCGCCACTCACCAGGCCGGCCGACATGAGGACGGACCCAGGCGCCGATGTGTACTCGAACTCCACGCCGATGCCTTCGTCAGCGGCCTGCTCCTGCACGATGCCCCACGCCGTGCGCGCATCCATGAGCGCCGTCTCGCCAGCCTCAAGAGTCTTCTGGGGCAGTTCAATGCGGTCGACCGTGCCGTCAGCGCGATTGAACACAAGCCGGCCGGTGACGATCGCCGAGGTGTCGCCGAGATTACGGGCGAGCAGCACCGGCAGCAGCGGCACCTCGCCACTCGATCGACGCAGGCCGCCGCCGTGATACGAGGAAGTCCTGGCACCGGTCGTCGGACTCAAGGCCAAGCTTGCGGAGTAGCCGCTCCGGGCGTGCTCCACGAGCAGTCGTGCCAGGAGCGCCCCGTACGGACC
>CAYZLT010000450.1:0-2922 GCA_964479175.1 uncultured Solibacteraceae bacterium
ATGAATAGAGCGGGCTAACCAATTGATTCTGTTCGACTTTTAACCGGACACTACTGATTCTGCATAATGTCTCAGCAGGCTGAGAATGGGCAACACGTCTCGTTCACTGTAGTAGTCCCTATCGGGCGACTCAGCGTCTAGTAGGGTCTGGCATGCCCTTTTGTAGCACCGGGCGATGTCGTACCACTTCTGCCAGTCCTCGGTCATCCACGCCGGAAATCCGTCTAGCTCGTATGTCTTGTTCGACATCTCGTACCCCTGAGCGCGGTTCATCACCCGCCGATATTTGCCTCAAGTGTGAGCCTGGACTTTAACGGGAGAGTCCCGCCATAACCGCCGGGCGCGTGGCGGACCGAGCAGGAGCGAGTCCACCCAACACGGCGGTAACCAGGAGCACTGCGCATCCCACCGCAATCGGAAGAGCGGGCTCAACCAAAGCCGCGCTGATCCACTGCGGCGCGAGTTGAGGCACCGCGAGAACTCCGAAGGCGCCTGCTGTCAGCCCTAGAAGCACTGCGGTGACCATGGGTCGCAACACCAGCCAGATGAGCCCGGACCGAGACGCGCCGAGCGCCGAGCGAATCGCCATTTCTTGTCTTCGCGCTGCCGCATTGGAAGAGGCCAGCGCGTACATACCCTGCGCGGCAAGGCCGACACCGATTAACGCGAGAAGCAACATGCCGACCATCCGCGCATGGGGGCTGGTCGCCGTTGCTTGCCACTCCGCCTGTAGCGTCGCGGTCGCCGACATCTCGAGGCCACCCGGCACACCTTCAAACACCTGTCGCAGGAGCTCAGAGGTATTCGAGACCGACGCGGTTCGCAGAATGACCACACTCGTCCGACTCGGCTGTTGTTCCTGGGACACGTACACCGTCGGCACCGGTGTCTGCGTCCAGTAGCCGCTGAATGACTCGACCACCCCGATGACTTCGAATATTCCGCGCGCTCCGAAATCAATTGGCGCAGACACCGCTTCTCCCAGTGTTCTCCAATGCCGCCGCGCCATCTCGCGATCAATTACGGCTACCGGCTTTCCAGCGTACCTGTCAGCGTCGTCAAAGCTTCGGCCGTATAACACTTCGATCCCCAGCGTGTTGAAGTAATCGTGTGACACGCTGAGAGGAACTGTGGTCTGATGAGGAGCCCCGACTTCATCGCCCGGTTTCCGGAACGACACCGCGGTGCCTGCTGGAGGGAAACTGTCGACTGTGGCGACCGCTTCCACGTCGGGCAGAGTGCGGACCAGGGCTCTCACTTGAGAGGTAAAGTCGCCCGCTTGCGCCGGCGACAAGGTGGCTCTGGTGCGGGGGGCCACCCGAAAGAAAGTCGTGCTGTCGGGCGCCGGACCGAGATCGACGTTTGTCATCTGTCGGTACCCGTTGGCCATCGACACTGCCAGCACCATCAGCGCAAGCCCCAAGCCGGCTTGAATCGACAACGCGGTCAGCCTCAAAACCCCGGCGTGCCGATCACCCGTGAGGCGAGCCGTGTCGGTCGACAGCCCATGGCCTAAGCCATGCTCGGCGTGGCTGGCCTGAGCGCCGCGAAGGGTCAGCGCGGTCCACACCACACACGCCACCCCCGTGAGGGCAACGAAGCCAAGCGTGACACCTAGATGCAGGGCCGGCGGGTCCGCAAGAGGTGGAACGATTGCCGCTGCAGTGACCAGCTCCGCCAGCCACCGTAACGTCAGCCAGGCGCACGGCAGACCCAGGGCCACTCCGCAGACTGCGAGCCACAGATGTTCCATCGCAATTCCACGCCACAACTGCGAATAGCTGGCACCGAGCGACGCCCGCACCGACAATTCCAACCGCCGCCGCCCACCTTCAGCCACGGTCAGGCCGGCAAGATTCGCGAACGCGAGGACGACGACGAGTCCCACACCGACGGCCATAACTCCGACTGTCCGGCGGGCCGGCGCGAACGCAATGTCCTCAAAGCTCTCCACAACGGGGCGATAGCGTCGATCCGTCGGCCGAGGCCGCCTGTCTGCCACGACTGTCAAAGCGGACTGAGCCTCCGTCATGTTGCGGTCGGGTCGCAGTCGCCCGACAGCGAGAAAGGCTCTGACATCCGCCGCCCGCACTTTGAAGTCATCTGGCAACACCGCCCAGAAGTCCACAGGACTATCGCTGCCAGGCATCGGAATCTTGACGCTCCTAGGTAGCACGCCGACGATCTCTGACGGCGCCTCATACTGCCCAGCTTCATTCAGGGCAAGCCGAATCGACTGCCCGACCACGGCGGGCGAGCCCCCAAAACGCCGCTGCCAGACGTCGTGACTGATCCATAAGCGCCCTATTCCTGCCGATGCCGATCCGGCCGTTCCAGACACGGATTGGCCAATCACCGGTCGAATATCCAACGCTCGAAACGCGGACTCCTCAAGCCGGAGAATGCGAACCGGCTCGGAGCCGCGCTCGACGTCGAGCAACCACATGCGGAGAGGCGTGACCCCACCGACGGCGACGAACAGGTCGTTCGTCTGCCCGTGGATCTCCGTGAGTTCTTTGCCAGATAGCGATTCCTGGGCGGCACCCGACTGCACCTGATTCCACACTCCGACCAGCTGTGACGCGTTACGGAACGGAAGGGGACGAAAGGCCACCGCCAGCATGAGGCTGACGACGGCGGTGACAGCCGCCATCCCAATGGAAATAGTCGCGATGTGATGGAAGGCCAGCCTTGAGCGACTTCGCGACACGCGCAATCCTGGAATCATGAAGTCGCTCCCAGAACGTCAAGCCTGTGCCTGATGACCAGTGAGTGAAAAAATGAGACTACGGCCCCGCTGATGAGCTTCACAGATATCCTCCGGACAGCCTGGCAGCCAAATCCATTTCTGAGCGGCCGGGTTCGGTCCTAGCCCGAATAATTCACCAGAAAAGATGCGCGGATAGAAACACGAGCGACCCC
>CAYZLT010000451.1:0-2922 GCA_964479175.1 uncultured Solibacteraceae bacterium
CTGGCCTCCAGGTAGGCCCCCACGACCACCGTGTCCCCGGCGATCGCCACCGACCAGCCGAACCGGTCATCCGCGCCCGTGTTGGAGGCCTTCAGATACGCCTGCTGCATCCAGGTCCCCCCGGCGCGCACGAACACATACGCCGCTCCGGTACCAAACGCGGCATTGCTCGCCTGATCGCCGTTCACGCCCGTCGCGGCGCTGGCCTCCAGGTAGGCCCCCACGACCACCGTGTCCCCGGCGATCGCCACCGACTGGCCGAACTGGTCACCCGCGCCCGTATTGGACGCCTTCAGATACGCCTGCTGCGTCCAGGTCGGGTCGATCGTGACCGGATACACGGCGCCCGCATCGTCGGTCTCGAGCCGCAGCACGGTGCCTTCTAGGCGCATGCGCGAGGGGAGTTCGCGCCCAGTCGCGTCCACCACCACGAGGTGGTCGTATCGCAACCGAGCAACGCCGGCGTCGTCGTCCACGAACTCCACCGCTGTCGCGTCCGCGGTCAGCCGCGGCGACAAGTCGCTCTCCAGCGCCAGCGCCACAGTGAGCCACCCACCCGCCGCCCGCGACCCGGGCGGCGCCTGCACGGTGAACCCCTGCTCGATCCCGGTTGGCCGATTGATCCACCACTCGTCCACACGGACCGCGTCGCCCGCCTCGCCCGGCACGGTCCTGGCGATCTCGGTCCGGTTGCCCGCGGCCGTCACCACGCCGTCGGTGAGCGCCGCCCCGGCCGCGCCGAACCCAATCGCCAGCGGCCGCACCGTCACCTGCCGGCCCCCACCCGAGACCACGGCGCGGTCCGGTGCAAACACGCCACGCAGCCCCTGCGCGGGGTTCTGCACCACATAAGTCTCAGGAGCGTCGCTGGCCGAACGCGCGGCATACCGCGCGGATTCGATGGCCGCGCCGAGCGACGCGCTCAAGCCACGCCGGTCGAGTTCGGCCCGCGCCGCATCACCCTGCAATACCGCGAGCGGTCCCGCATCAGAGGCGAGCGCGGCCAGCGGCGCCGGTGGAGCCACGCGGGGGCCCGACAGGGCGAGCCAGGCGAGCAGGACGAAGGCAGGGAACAGTCGGAACAGTCGGAACAGTCGGAACACAGGGACCTCGTATCGAGCTAGGCCGTATGACGTGGGTGTTGCGGGGACATAACCTCGAGTTATCAGACACGGGGCCGATCACGTTGGGCGGATTGTCACGCTCCCCACCCCCGGGGCGCAGTATAGCCGAGGGCGGTGGAGGGCGCTGGCAGGCACACTGCGGCGACGACGGCTGATCTTGGCCCCCGAAGACACACCTCCAGCGGACCGCGGCCGCAGGCTCACTGGAATCGGCTCACCCAGGCTCAGCCCAGATCGTCAATCGGTTCGGCATCGGCCGGCCACGGCAGGGGCGGCGGGCGCCTGGTCAAGTCCAGGTCCTTCGTTGTCCGCGCCCGATGAAATCGCATCTCGAGCGCGTAGCCGCCTTTCAGAACCCAGGCGTTGCGCGCACGGGCCGCACCCCAGAACCTTCGAGCGAGCAATCGGTCGAAAGCGACGTGACGACGCAATCGCTGCAGGTCGATACCATCGCGCCGCGAGCGCTCGATCAGGCGCGTCTCAAGCGCGATGCGAAATGCGCCCGCGGTCGCGTACTGATGCGGAGGCGCCATCTGTGCTCACACCTGCTTCAGGACTCTGTCGATTCGCTTCCTGATGCGCGTGCTCACGGAAGCCTTCTCGATTTGTCGACGCATGACGAGACCGCGGTGGATGGCTTGATCGACGGCCTGGATCTGGAGTTCGCTTGCGAGCGAGTCATCGTCGATCACATCGATGATCGTACGCAGCGGCGTAGTGACGCGGACCCCGTCCATCGTCTCGATGTCTTTCTTTGCGAGGCGGCCGCGGTGGAGTTGGAGCACCTGCGGAATCGCCGCCATCCGTTGGAAACCCGGCGGGACGGTCAGGTCGAGTCGCGATGGCATCACATCCGACAGCTCGTGAAGCGTCAGTGCCGTTGCGTGGCTGAACGTGCCTTGTGGTTCACCCTGGCGATTGCAGGACCAGAGTTGCCAGAGCATGAGATCGGGGCGCGGCGGCGCGGGGAATCGGGCGAGCCGGTAGATGCCGCGACGTTCACGGATCCAGTTGCCAGACCGGACATGGTGCGGAGGGGTGTTGTCGGTGTAACCGGCCTCGCCGGCCTGGCGTGTGGTGAAGAACCCCACTTGGGACTCGGCGAGTCGGTACAGGCGCTCAGAGGCTTTGGTGTGGCGATTCACGATATAAAACCTCAATTAATATGAGGACTGATACCACAACCGCTTCGCGAAACCCCCGCGGGGGCAGCTGCCAGGTCCGTTTTTTTGCCAGACGCTTTAAGAAGTTCTCGGCTTCAACCAGCGTCGATCGCCTGCTTCATCCAGATGCACACAACAGACAGCTTCCCGGTTGGCCCCTCGAGCATCCCGTGGACCCGGAAGAAGGTTCCGTAGTCGTTGGTCCGATCCTCGACAACGTCGACCCTATCCGCCAATCGCCTGACGGCGGCCAGCAAGTCGGCCCAATTCTTCGGCTCGAATCCCACCTGCGCAAGATAGCCACTCTTGTCGTCCCAGGGCCTCGGCACGAGCAGGTAGCCAGAGGGTCGGCGCGGATGCCCCATTTCGACGCCATCTGGGTCCCGTCACCAAGTGTCGTAGCCGGCCGGCCTGTCGCGCGTGGAGAACACCACCGACGACATCAACTTCCGGCCGGTCGACAGCCGCAATGCGGACGCTGACCTCGGTCCGAGCTTCAACAATCGTCGGCATGTGCTGGCGGCGAACGGATTGATCCAGTTGCCCTGGGCTTGGGGCGGTGAAATCCGCCCAAAGTGGTCGGCCCCGTGTCTGATAAGGAGACGTTATGTCACCGACACAGCCACTTCATACGG
>CAYZLT010000452.1:0-2904 GCA_964479175.1 uncultured Solibacteraceae bacterium
GCGGTGGGGGCGTTGGGAACGGCCGTCTATCGCACCGCTTCGATCGCGCAGACGCTTCGCCGACGTTCCTGATTGCTCGCAGTGCGACACACCTCGCACTCCGCACTGCGCACGCCGCACTATTCGTAGTACCGCTTGTACATCCCGCGCCGGAACAGGAACCCACCGAGCGGGCCCAGCCAATTAAGCACGTAGTGGCGGATGCGCAGATCGATGAGTTCGATCAGGTTGCCATCCATGTCCTTCACAAAAAAGAACCAGTGCCCGCGGGGTGACTGCTCGGGCTGGCTGACGATCTCCACGCCCTTGCTGACGAGGTAGTTGTGCCATTTGTGGCAGTTTTTCACGTTGAACGAGATGTGCGTGATGCCGACGCGATGCCAGGTGATCGGCTCAAGCGGCAACTGTGGCTTGAACTCGAAGATCTCCATCACGCCACCGCCGGGCGCGCGAATCCAGCCGATCTTCAGTGTGGGATCCGACGCGTCCACGCCGAAGAAGGCCTTGATGCGCGAGGGCGGCGTGTCACCGGCTGCGACCAGCGGACACCCGAACACCTCCCAATAAAACTTCACGGCCTTGTTGAAGTCCGACACCGTGATGCCGACGTGACTGAATGAACGGGCTCTCATAAGGTCTCCACGAGATGTTCCGACGCGCGCAGCGCCTGCGCCACAATCGTCAGCGCCGGGTTGACTGCGGCCGATGACGGAAAAAACGACGCGTCTATGACAAACAGATTCTCGACGTCGTGTGTGCGGCAGAACGTGTCAAGCACCGAGTGCTCAGGGTCCGTGCCGAAACAGAGTGTGCCACATTGGTGGGTCGTGTTCGACCGATTGTGGGAGTAGCCCACGACCGCCCAGTAGCCGAGGTCGCGGAGCATCGTTTTTGCCCGGGCGACGAGCTCGCGATGGGCGCTTACGTTATTCGGGCGGTAGTGCAACTGGATGCAGCCATCAGCGCTCACAGTGACTCGGTTGTCGAACTTGGGAAGATCTTCGGTCATCGCCAGCCAGTCCACCGCGCGCGACATCCACGCGTCGTACATCCAGAGCGGAATCCACGGGACGACGGTTTTCGCCTGCACACCGTACGCGCGGCCCTGCGACTGAATCTGGCCGAGTGGATACGGTCCGTGTGCACCCTTGAAATAAAAATCGTTGAGCGCCACGGTCTTCTGAAACACCGTGTCGTTGGGCCGAAACGGATGGAACGCCTCCATCATCGTCGCCAAATGCGCCATGTAGCGGCGGCCGACAAGACCCGACGAGTTGGCGAGGCCATTCGGGTGGGTATCGTTGGCGGAGCGCAGGAGCAGTGCCGCCGAATTCACCGCGCCGCACGAGACGATGAATCGTGAGGCCGTCAGGCGCGCACGCACACCGTTGCGCATCACATCAACCGCGACGACCTGCTTTCCGGATGGGTCCGTGATGAGCCGCTCCGCAAACGTGTTTGTCCAGAGCGTGATGTTCGAGTGTGCAAGCGCCGGCGTGAGTGCGCAGACCTCGGCGTCACTTTTGCGGTGGTACTGGCACGGGAACGAGTTGCAGTAGGCGCACAGGATGCAGCCGTCAGGTTCGCCGGGATTGATGAGACCGAGAGGAAGATGAAACGGATGCAGCCCCTGCGCCCGCATGCCCTCCGTCAGTTCCGTCATCAGCCTCGCGTGCGGGATCGGCGCAAACGGGTAGGGAGGGCGATCGCCTTCGGTCGGGTCTTCTCCGGCCTGACCATGCACGTGATACAGCCGCTCGGCGCGGTCGTAGTAGGGCGCGAGGGTGTCGTAGTCGATCGGCCACGCCGGCGACGTGCCGTCGACGTGTTCGAGGGCACCAAAGTCTTCGCGGCGCAACCTGAAGAGTGCGCTGCCCCAGAACTTGCTGTTGCCGCCCACGTTGTAATGCGAATACGGGACAAACGACTTGCCGTCGCCGTCCACCCATCGTTCGCGAGTCCGATACCGGAGCTCCTGCCAGACGACGGCGGGGTCGCGGTTGCCGTCTTCCTGCGGGATGTAGTCGCCGCGTTCCAGGACCAGCACCCTCGCGTCGTGCCCCGCGAGCTCGTGCGCGACCGTGCCGCCGCCTGCGCCGCTGCCGATGATGATGATGTCGAAACTGGTGGACGCGCCGGGCACCTTGAGATTGTATCCGGCGGGTGAGGGTGCCCGGTCAAAAGTGGCTACTTGTGGCTATAATTTAGGCATGACGGTTGGCATTCGGGAACTCAAAGACAACCTCAGCCACTTCGTCCGCAGGGCGGAGGCCGGTGAACGTGTGCAAGTGACCGCCCATGGGCGCGTGGTGGCCGAGTTGGTGCCGCCGATGCCGGTAGCAGGCACTGGACCTCTGTCGAAATTCGCGGCGCTGGTCGCCGGGGGTGTCGTGGTACCGGCGTCTGAGGAGGGCGATCCGACCGAAGGGTGGCCGGTGATCAAGATGCCGCCGGGCTCCGCCCGCGCACTCATCGACGCGGACCGTGGCGACGCGTAAGACGCCCGACGGCGGGGCGCTCCGCTACGTCGAAACCAGCCTGCTCCTGGCTGCGCTGCTGGAAGGAGACCTTGCTGCCCGGCGTGCCTTGCGCCACTCGGGCACGCTGGTGACGTCGGCCTTGACCTTTGCTGAAGCGCGGCGCGCTGTTGTGCGTGCCCGCCGCTCCCAACGGCTGACGCCCGAGCAGGAGCGCTCGACACTCGGCGCCCTGACGCGGATTCGTCGGCGTTGTGCCGTGGTTCCGGTGACCGAAGACGTGCTGCTCCGAGTCGGGAAACCCTTCCCCGTTGAGCCGATCCGCACGCTGGATGCCATCCACCTCAGCACGGCGGGGATGCTGACAGACGATCCACCACTGCTGACGGTCCTCACGCGCGATACCCGCATCATCGCCAACGCGGCG
>CAYZLT010000453.1:0-931 GCA_964479175.1 uncultured Solibacteraceae bacterium
CGTCGCCCTTCTTGAGCACTTCCGACGGGTGCTTGATCTTGCTCCACGACATGTCCGAGATGTGGATCAGGCCGTCGATGCCGTCTTCCACCTCCACGAATGCACCGAACTCGGTGAGGTTGCGCACCTTGCCCACAATGTTGGAACCAATCGGGTACTTGTCAGTAAGTTCGTTCCACGGATTGGACTCGACCTGCTTCAGGCCGAGCGAAATCCGGCGGGCGCCGGGATCCACGCCGAGCACCATCGCCTCAACCTGGTCACCCTGGTTGAGCATTTTCGACGGATGCTTCACGCGCTTGGACCAGGACATTTCCGAGACGTGGATCAGGCCTTCGACGCCCGGCTCCAGCTCGATGAACGCGCCGTAATCGGTGAGGCTGACCACCTTGCCCGTGACACGGATGCTGACCGGGTAGCGGTCCATCACGTTGCTCCACGGATCGGGAACCAGCTGCTTGTGGCCCAGCGAGACACGCTCGGTCGCCGGGTCGTACTTGAGCACGATGACGTCGATGTCGTCGCCCACCTTCACCACTTCCGAGGGGTGCGTCACGCGGCCCCACGACATGTCGGTGATGTGCAGCAGACCGTCGATGCCGCCCAGGTCAATGAACGCACCGTAGTCGGTGAGGTTCTTAACCGAACCACGCAGCACCTTGCCCTCGGAGAGGGTGTCGAGCGTGACCTTCTTCTTCTCGGCGTTTTCCTCTTCGAGCAGGGCCTTGCGCGACAGCACGATGTTGCCGCGCTTTTTATTGACCTTGATGACGCGCATGCGCAGCTCCTGGCCTTTGAGGGCATCCAGGTTGCGCACGGGGCGCACATCGATCTGCGAACCCGGCAGGAACGCGCGGACGCCGATGTCCACGGCAAGTCCGCCCTTGATCCGTTCGATGACGCGGCCGATGACGACCTTCCGATCCAGGAA
>CAYZLT010000453.1:941-2904 GCA_964479175.1 uncultured Solibacteraceae bacterium
TCTCGGCTTTTTCGCGCGAGAGAACGACGTGGCCTTCACGATCTTCGGTGCGTTCGAGCAACACGTCGACGAGGTCGCCCGGATTGACCGACACCTGGCCGTTTTCGTCGATGAACTCTTCGATGGGGATCACCCCTTCGGACTTGAATCCCACGTCAACCACAATCTCGGTCGGGGTGACTTTCACCACCGTGCCCTTGACGACCTCACCTTCCGCAAGGTTGCGGAAGCTGGTATCGTACAAGTCCATCAGACGCGCAAACTCTTGCGGGTCCATGTCGGAGTCGTGGTGCATGGAAGTAAAGCCAGAACTTCCCGGTTTCGGCTTCTGCGGGGACTTCGTCGTCGTATCGTCTACATTACCCATTGCGTTCAGGGGCCTCCAGATGGCCCGTCATGGTCGAATCACAGCTTCGACTGGCTGTCGGTGGCGTCTCGCGGGATTGCGATAAGCAGACAATTATCCGCCGAGCGGTCATCGTAGGTCAAACAGCAGGCAGCGTCCGAGTTCACCCGAGGAGACAGTCATGGCCAAGAAAAAGGCGAAGGCGACCAAACGATCCACCAAACCGGCTCCGCGCAAGAAGGCGGTAAAGAAGGCGGCGAAGGTCGTCCGTAAACCTGTGAAAACAAAGAAGAAGGCTGCACAGAAGCGGAAGGCCGCCGCCAAACGGGTGGCCCCGAAGAAGGTCGTCAAAAAGGTCGTCAAAAAGGCCGCCCGCAAGGTGGTCACAAAGACCGCCCCCACGGCGAAGGCCAAGGCGGTCAAGAAAGCCGTGAAGACGGTCACCAGGAAGGTCGTCACGAAGGTCGCGCCGAAGCCGAAGGCCATCAAGAAGCCGGCGCCAAAGCCGTCTCCGAAACCGAAGGCGAAACCGAAGGCAAAACCGAAGGCAAAACCAAAGGCGAAACCGAAGGCGAAACCGAAGGCAAAACCGACCGTGAAGGCGGCCTCCCTCCCCGTCCCGACACGACTCCAGCGCGAGCGCAAACGCCTGCCGGAAGCGGAGCTCGAAGGATTCGACGGCGAGGGCGCCGACCAGCGCCTGCTCAGTTCAGCGCGCGCGGGACACGACGAACTGCGCGCCGAACTGCGGCTCCACACCGAAGCCAGCCCTGAACTCACGGCCGGTGACGTGGATGCCAAGTGGCAGGACGCTTACGCCATCGGCGACGAAGCCCCCGGTGGCGACAACATGACGCCCGATCAAGATCGCGTGGACGACATCGGCAAGGCGATGGGCGTGGTCTACGACGATGACGAAGAATTGATGGGCGGCGAAGAAATCAACCAACGCGACGCGCATCGATGGGAACTCGACCCCGCGTCAAAGGAAGACGACGAACTCTAAGTGCGGAGTGCGGGGCGTGTAGTGCGGGGTGCGGGGCGTGTAGTGCGGGGTGCGGAGTGCGGGGTGCGGGGCGTGTAGTGCGGGGTGCGGAGTGCCCGGTACCGAACCTCCCGCACTCCGCACTACGCACTACGTAGTATTCCCCGCCAGAATCCCGCACTCCAAGCCATGTGCACGGTTCCAATCGCGGCAGCAGCCGCAAGTGGATTGACGTTCCGCGTCAGTCCGCCGTGCAGGCCGCCCAGCAGCAGCACCATCGGATAGATCGACGCGAGGACGTCGACGAGTAGACCATCCGCGAAGACCACGGCGATGGCTGACAGGATCAACCATGGCGCAACCAACACCGGCGGCAATTGGCGCGCATGCACGGCGCGCGGGTCCTTGCGCAGCATCTGCATTTTCCAGTAGCCGTAGCGGAAGTATTGTCGTGCAAGCGCGCTCAGTGTGGGCCTGGCGAAGTAGGTCGACGAAATGCGGCGGTCAAGGACAACGTCGAAGCCCGCCTGTCGCGCACGGTAGTTGAAGTCGAAGTCTTCGTTGGCCGCGAGCGACTCGTCGAAGCCGCCCAGCTTTTCCCAGACCGCCCGAGGAAACGTGCCAAACGGGAC
>CAYZLT010000454.1:0-2362 GCA_964479175.1 uncultured Solibacteraceae bacterium
GTGGGAATTGCCGTCACGCTGACCGGGCGCGGGTCGATGCGCACCAAGCTGCCGTTCGGCGTCTTTCTCTCGATGGCGGCGTTTGTTGCCTCGCTCATCGGGGAGCCGCTGTTGGCTTGGTATCTCGGCCTGTTGGCGGTCTGACAATTTTTGCCATAACTCGCCTGGCCACCTTGGAAGAATCTGCAACACTGCGTGTGAATCGGCCCGGAAACCCCGCTGGCGCTTGGTCCCGGAGTTGCAATAGACGACGCCGTGAACAGGGCATCAAACTCCGGCAGCACCCTCGTTGAGGTGCTCGTGTCGACGGCGGTGGCATCCGTGGCGCTGGCCGGCGCGGCGGGGTTGCTCGCGACCAGCGCCAGGGCCGTGGCTGAGAGCGAGCTGGAGACCACCGCCATCTGGGTGGCCAGCCGTGCCATCGAGGAATGGCGCGCCTCCGCGGAGGCGCCATTGGACGGCCGGCACAGTGTGGACCGGTCTGGGGATCGCACGACGGGCGCCGGGCTCTTAGACGTCGCCTGGACGGTCAGACCTGAACCCGGCGGCACCGGACTGTGGCGCGTCGTCGTCGTCGTCTCCAGCGGTCGTCTCAGGCAGGACGTGACCGCAGCAGCCGTGGTCTCCAGGGTGACGCCATGACTCAGCGTGAGGCCGTGACGAAGCCGTGCACGCAGGACAAGATCGGCGGCCACACGCTGGTTGAGGCCATCGTGGCATTGGGCCTGATGTTGCTCGTGATGGCCGGCGTCATCTCGATGGTGTTTCACACGAGTCGGCTTGCGCGCAGTCACCCCGACCGGTTCGAGTTGCACCAGCGCGCCAGGGTGGCGCTCGATTTGATCAGTCGCGACCTGCGAATGGCGGGTGCGGGCGTGTATCTCGGGCCTGCGACGGGCCCGCTTGGGCACTCAATTCCGGCCATCTGGCCTCGACGCATCGGGCGCGGCGGGGACGCACCGATGGAGGTGCGAACCGACGCCCTCACGATCGTCACTGTGCCTGACACCCTGGCGCAGACACGTTCCCTCAGCAATGTGAGCCCGACGTCGCTCACGCTCATCGTGGATCCGGCCGCGCACTGCACACCGAGCCGACCCGCGTGTGGATTTGGCGTGGGAACCACGATCGGTGTCTTTGAGCCATCCGGCCGGCTGGGACTGTGGTCGGTCGACCGGGTGACGGGGCAGACGTTGTCGCTTGAGGCCCTGTCGACGTCCGACGATGTTCACGAAGCCGGTGCCGTGGTCACGGAGGTGCTGGTGCGCGGCTACCGACGTGACGCCAGTACCAACCAGTTGCGCTATTTTGATGGCGACGTCACCGATCAGCCGGTCATCGACGGCGTCACAGCCCTGGCGTTTGCGTATTTTGATGATCACGTTGAACTGTCGGCGGGCGTGTTTGGCGATGGGCCGTGGCGCAGTAGCGGGACCACGATGTTTGATGAGGATGTGTTGCGGGTGCGCCGTGTGCGTGTCAGCATCACGCTCGTCGCCGGCGCGGCGACGTACAGCGCGGTCGTGGACGTCGCGCCCAGGAATGGGAGGCCGTCATGATGTTGCTGGTGCTGACGCTCACTGTTATTACCGGGTCGATGGCGGGTGGCCTCGCGTTGTCGAGTCAGGCCGAGCGGCAGATCGCCGCCGCGCACAGACGCGCGGTACAACTGGGCTACGCCGCGGAGTCGGCGACGGAATCGTTCGTCGTCGCGCTTGAGGCCCACCCGGACTGGGAGGATGTGCCCGGGACGTTTGTGGTCGGCACTGTGATCGGTTCCGCCGAGATCGCGGTGCGGACTACGGCGCTCAACCGCAGTCTGACCGGTCGGTTTCCCTTCGGGGCGGACACACCACGGTGGCGGCTGGCATCGACCACTGAGGAGGGCGCGTTCAGATCGGCCGTGTGGATCGCCGACGATCCGGCCGATCGCGACGGGGTGTCCGCGCAGGACAGCAACGGCCGCGTGATGGTGCGCGCCGAGACACGCACCACCGGTGATGCCCTCCGGACCGTGGAAGTCCATCTTGAGCGAACGAGTGGCGTGACGCGACGACTGTCCTGGCGGGAGGTGTGGTGATGGCCGCGGTGTTGTTGTGGTGGTTTGTGACCGTGTGGAACAGTCCACCGGCGACGTTGGGCGAGGTCGCGTTCCGGGAGGCTGTCCGTCGTCACCACGCGCCCGCCTCAACACGGGTCGTCAACGACGACTCGCTCGGGCCGCGGCCGGAACAACTCGTGTCGGCCTCGCCTCCAGTGGGCGAACTCGCCGCATCCCCACTTCAGGACCCGCCAGCCAAAGGCGGTGAGGTGGAGCCCGCCAGGCCCGTCAATCTCGCCAATCCCGCGACTCCTGTGAGGG
>CAYZLT010000454.1:2372-2875 GCA_964479175.1 uncultured Solibacteraceae bacterium
GTGAGGGACGCCGCGTGGTGGCGCGCACGGATGAACGCCGCCCGCGACGCGCTGGCTCGTGACCGCGTGCTCGTCGCCGCGCTTGAGAGCCGCGTCGCTGCGCTCGCCACCGACATCGCCGCCAGGGACGACCCGGAGCAACGCGCGCAACTCGTCGCGGCTCGCCAGCAGGCACTCGCTGAACTCGATCGCCTCACAACCCAGGTCTCCGATGGTGAGCGCGCCATCGCCACCATCGAAGATGAGGCCCGCAAAGCCGGAGTGCCGCCGGGGTGGATTCGTCAGTTAGCGGAGGCCTATCGTCCGGAGCGCGGCGGAGAGTTCCTTGCGGGTGACATCGGTGGCGATGCGGGTGGACCCGATGGCGGTCGGCAGCACGAAGTGGAGCGTGCCCGCCGCAATTTTTTTATCCAGCAGGATGGCGTCGAGCGCGTCCGACACCTTGAGATCGCTGGTGGCCGGCAGCGGCCCCATGTGGGTGATCACATCCCGGAGTGCCTGAA
>CAYZLT010000455.1:0-2868 GCA_964479175.1 uncultured Solibacteraceae bacterium
GCGCGGAACTTGGCGATCTCTTCCAGGAAGTCGTTGTGGGCGGCAAAAAAGAACGACAACCGCTGACCCAGCTGATTGGGATCCAGGCCGGCGCGCTGCGCCGCATCCACGTAGGCAATCGCATTGGCGATCGTGAATCCCACTTCCTGCACCGCCGTCGATCCGGCCTCGCGGATGTGGTAGCCGCTGATGGAGATCGTGTTCCAGTTGGGCAGTTCGCGTTCACACCACGCGAAGATGTCGGTGATGATCCGCATCGAGTCTCGGGGCGGGTAGATGTAGGTGCCGCGAGCGACGTATTCCTTCAGGATATCGTTCTGAATGGTGCCCGAGAGGTGCGCCAGGGGCACGCCCTGTCGCCGCGCCACCGCGACGTACAGTGCGAGCAGGATGATGGCCGTGGCGTTGATGGTCATTGACGTTGAGACGTCGCCGAGCGGGATGCCGTCAAACAACACGGCCATGTCATCGATCGAATCAATCGCGACGCCGACACGCCCGACTTCCCCTGCCGACATGGTGTGGTCGGAGTCGTAGCCCATCTGTGTGGGCAAATCAAAGGCGACGCTCAGCCCGCTGACACCTTGCGCGAGCAGGTAGCGGTAGCGGGCGTTGGATTCCGCAGCGGTGCCAAACCCCGCGTATTGCCGCATCGTCCAGAGCCGACCGCGATACATGGTGGGCTGGATGCCGCGTGTGTAGGGAAACACGCCTGGATAGGCCGATGTCATTGGAGGCCATTCTATATCCCCTCTCTGGTAGAATCCCCCCCACAGTGAATGGAGGTGTCATGGACCCTGTGATGAATCAGATGGCGCGGGAACTGGCCGACGTCATTTCCGCAGTTGTGGCCGGGGACACCAGGGTCGACGCGTGCCGTGAGAAGGCGCGCGCGGCAGGGTATGACATGCGGGTGGCGCTCGATGCCGCCGTCACGTTTGTGCCGCTGGCGGGAGCCGGGCAGGCGGAGGGCACGGCACGTGTGCCGGTGTCCGGCATCAAGGTGTCGCCGGCACCAAAGGCGTCGCTGGACATGACCGCCAACGATCGACGCTTCCTGAAGTCGCTCAGGATCTCCGCCGACGAAACCACTGAAAAAGAAGTCGAATAACGCGACCGGCGTTTATTTCGCCCGCGATTGATCGGCAACCGCTTGCGCCGCACGCGCGGCCGCGTCGGCGTCACCCAGGTAGTACCGCCGCAGCGCCTTCAGCGACGCGTCGAGCTCATACACCAGCGGAATGCCCGTCGGGATGTTGAGGTCGGCCACCTCGACTTCCGACAATCCATCGAGATATTTCACGAGCGCGCGCAGGCTGTTGCCATGCGCCGTGATGAGCACACGTTGGCCGCTGGCGATGACCGGCGCGATGGTGCCGGTCCAGTACGGCAGGAATCGCGCGACGGTGTCCTTGAGCGATTCGGTCGCCGGACATTCCCCTGGGGCGAGATCGGCGTACCGGCGATCGTGTGACGGATGACGTTCGTCGTTGGGCGAGAGCGCGGGCGGAGGCACATCGTAGCTCCGTCGCCAGAGATGGGTCTGTGCCTCGCCGTGTGTGGCCGTGGTCTCCGCCTTGTTCAGGCCCTGCAGCGCGCCATAGTGGCGTTCGTTCAGCCGCCAGCTGCGATGGACGGGCAACCAGAGCAGATCGAGATCGTCCTGCACGATCCACGACGTGCGGATCGCACGCGTCAACATCGACGTAAAGGCCACGTCGAAGGTGTCGCCCGCGTCTTTCAACAGTCGCGCGGCCTCGTGTGCCTCGGCGTGGCCTTGCGGGGTGAGGTCCACATCGGTCCAGCCGGTGAACCGGTTTTCAAGATTCCATGTGCTCTGGCCGTGGCGCAGCAGCACAACGCGATACATCAGGCGAGCCTCAGAGGCGCCAGCGCCTGGCGCCCGCCAAAACGTGCCGACGCGCCGAGGGCTTCCTCGATCCGGAGCAACTGGTTGTATTTGGCCGTGCGGTCCGCGCGACTCGCCGAGCCAGTCTTGATCTGGCCGACGGCAGTGGCCACGGCCAAGTCGGCAATCGTGGCGTCCTCGGTTTCGCCGGACCGGTGGGATATCACGCTCGTGTAGCCCGCGCGCCGCGCGATGGACACCGCGTCGAGAGTTTCGGAGACCGTGCCAATCTGGTTGAGTTTCACCAGCAGCGAGTTGCCAATCTTTTCCGCGATGCCGCGGCGGAGAATGGCGGGGTTGGTCACGAAGATGTCGTCGCCGACGAGTTGGATCTGCGAACCGAGTCTGGAGGTGAGTCGAGCCCATCCGGGCCAGTCCCCCTCGGCCAGGCCGTCTTCAATGGAGGCGATCGGATACTGGCGACACCAATCCTCGTAGAGCGCGATCATGTCGTCGGAGGAGCGCGTGCCCTCGCCGGACTTGCGCAAAGCGTACGACTGCGTGGCATCGTCCCAGAACTCCGACGCCGCCACGTCGAGCGCGAGCACCAGATCGCGACCCGGGGTGTAGCCGGCGCGATGGATGGCCTCCAGACACAATTCCACCGCCTCGAGGTTGGAGGCGAGGCTCGGCGCAAAGCCGCCTTCATCGCCGACGCCGGTGGAGAGACCGCGCGATTTCAGAATGGCGCGCAGCGCGTGGAACGTCTCCGTGCCGGCGCGCAGCGCTTCGGCAAACGTCGGCATGCCGACCGGCATCACCATGAATTCCTGGAAGTCGACGTTGGTGTCGGCGTGGGCCCCCCCGTTGAGGATGTTCATCATCGGGACCGGCAACAACACGCCGGCGCCGTCGACCGGTTCGTCCAGCAGGGTCACCAGGTGTTGATACAGCGGCACCTTGTGGCCGGCCGCCGCCGCATGTGCGACCGCCATGGACACGCCGAGCATGGCGTTGGC
>CAYZLT010000456.1:0-2850 GCA_964479175.1 uncultured Solibacteraceae bacterium
GCGGGTCTTTGGAACCCGTATTCGAAGGTTCGAATCCTTCCGCCCCAACCAATTTTTGTTGGCGATCGGTGTTGAGTTGGTATCGGCATGAGTCACGGACAGCTGAAGTTGTTCTCGGGAAGCGCCCATCCGGCGCTGGCGAAAGAGATCGCCGAACAGCTTGATATTCCGCTCGGGGCCGCGCGGCTGCACCGGTTTCCAGACTCGGAAGTCTCGTTTCAGATCGACGAGAACATTCGCGGCACGGATGTGTTCATCCTGCAGCCGACCTCGACACCGGTGGATGAACACCTCGTCGAGTTGTGCGTGATGATCGATGCGTTCCGCCGGTCGTCGGCCTCTCGGATTACGGCCGTGATTCCGTACTATGGGTACGCGCGGCAGGATCGGAAGGACAAGCCCCGGGTGCCGATTTCGGCGAAACTCGTGGCGAATCTGTTGAGTGCGGCCGGGGCCAACCGGGTGCTCACCATGGATCTGCACAAGGCGCAGATTCAGGCGTTTTTCGACATCCCGGTGGACCACCTGTTTGCGGCACCGGCGGTCATCGAGTATCTGCTGCGGCAGAACTACGGACCGGTCACAATTGTGTCGCCCGATGCCGGGGGCGCCGAACGCGCTCGCGCGTACGCGAAGCGGCTCGATGCGGAACTGGCCATCATCGACAAACGCCGCGGCGAGTCGGGGGCGGCCGAAGTGATGAACGTCATCGGTGAAGTGGACGGCCGGGTGTGCATCATCTCGGACGACATCATCGATACGGCCGGCACGATGCAGAAGGCGGCGCAGGCGCTCAAGGACAACGGGGCGACCCGTGTGCTGGCGTGTGCGGTCCACGGCGTGTTGTCCGGCCCGGCGATTTCGCGGATTGAAGCGTCGCCGATCGACAGGCTGATCGTCACCAATACGGTGCCGCTCAGTGCCGAGAAGGCCGCGTGCTCGAAAATTGTGGTGCTGTCGGTGGCGCGCCTGCTGGCGCAGGCCATTCGCAGCATTCACGAGGAGACCTCGGTCTCCAAGTTGTTCGTTTAATTGAGGACAGACTGATCATGAGCGCACTACTGGACGCGGTTCGCCGCGAGACATTTGGCAAAAACGAAGCGTTTCGCACCAGGCAGACGGGCAAAATTCCCGCTGTCGTGTATGGCGGCGGAGACAAGAGCGTGTCCGAGTCGGTGTCGGTGGATCCGAAGGAGCTGAGCCGGATTCTGCACTCCGAGTCCGGCAAGAACTCGCTGATCGCGCTCAAGGTCGACGGCGCGGAGACGCAGGTCCTGGTCAAGGCGTACCAGATTGACCCCGTCACCCACAAACTGCTGCACGCCGACTTCTTCCGCGTGGCGATGGACAAGGTCATTCGTGTGACCGTGCCCGTGCACATCACCGGTGAATCCAAGGGCGTCAAGATTCAGGGCGGCACACTCGATTTTGTCCATCGTGACGTCGAAGTGGAATGCCTTCCCGCGAACATTCCTGAGCACATCACGGTGGACGTCACCGAACTGATGCTCAGCCAGGGCGTCCGCGTGAAGGACCTGCCGGTCAGCGACACGTGGACCGTGGTGAGCGAACCCGACAATCTGATCGTGCACATCGTGGCGCCGCGTGCGGAAGCCGCGGCGACGCCGGCCGACGGTGCCGCGCCTGCCGCAGCCGCCGAGCCCGAAGTGGCCAAGAAGGGCAAGATCGACAAGAAGGAAGACAAGTAGGCCCGCGCAGTTGGGCCTACCCTGAGCGAGCGAAGCGAGTCGAAGGGTGAAGTTGGTCGCTGGCCTGGGCAACCCCGGTGGTCGTTACCGGGGCACGAGGCACAACGTCGGGTTTGAGGTGGCGGATCTGGTTGCGCGCCGCCACGGGTTGCACGTGAGTCCGTGGAAGGACGTGGCCGACGTCGCCGAGTGGCGACGCCCCGAAGGGCGGGTCTGGCTGATGAAGCCGACGACCTTCATGAATTTGAGCGGGGAAGCCGTGAGCGCGTTGACCGCGTTTTACAAGGTGGACCTCGCCGACGTCCTCATCGTGTGTGATGACGTCAACCTGCCGGTGGGGCAATTGCGAGTGCGCCCATCGGGGTCGAGTGGGGGGAACAACGGACTCAAATCCGTCACGGCCTCGCTCGGCACGGATCAGTTTGCCCGCCTCCGGATCGGGGTGGGTCGTGGAGATACGGCGCGCGATGTGGCGGACCATGTGTTGTCCCGCTTCGCGCCCGACGAGATGTCCGGGATCGAGGAGGCTGTTACCCGGGCCGCCGACGCGATCGAGATGTGGATCGATGACGGCACAGCACGCGTGATGAACGCGTTTAATTGAACGCTCCTTGCCGCTTCGGAAGAGAAGCGGCCCGCACGGCGCCCATGGGGGGTGGCCGGGAGTTGTCCATAAGGAGGCACATGAGCATTCACCGACAGTACGAACTCGTCTATATCGCGAGTCCCGACGCCACCGAAGAAGCGTTGGCCGAGCTGCATCAGCAGGTCGCCACCGTTGTCGCCCGGTTCGAGGGGACCATTGAACGCACCGAAAACTGGGGCCGTCGCCGTCTGGCGTACGAAATCAACCGCCAGCGTGAAGGTGTCTACGTGCTCGAGCTGCTCAATGGCCCCGCGGCCATGACCGCAGAACTCGACCGACGCCTCCGCGTCATCGATGGCGTCATGCGCCATATGGTGATTCGTGTGGACGAAGTCCTGGCCAAAGACGAACGGTCGAAGACTCGTCGCAAAGCCAACACGGTTGCGCGTCGTCTGCGCCGCGGCTTGCCTGCGGAGCCGACCGAGCAGGAATTGAGCCGCCGCAAGCAGGAAATGGATGATGCGGATGGCGGCAATGATTCATTCGGGGAGGGAG
>CAYZLT010000457.1:0-2833 GCA_964479175.1 uncultured Solibacteraceae bacterium
TTCTGAATCGGCGCGGTGATCGGATCAAGATCCTCGCTTGGGACCGGTCGGGCTTCTGGGTGCTCTACAAACGGCTCGAACAGGGGACGTTCGCGTGGCTGTCTGATAGCGAGACGTTATGTCGCCGCCGGTGGTCGTCGCAGCCACGAGTAGTATCATCTGATATCATCCACGGGTGCCGCGCAAGCTCCGGGAACTTGTTGCCGAGTTGATTCGAGCGGGCTTCGTGGGTCGTGGCGGCAAGGGGTCTCACCGGAATTTCCTGCATCGGGCGGGCGTTCGGGTCACCCTGTCCGGGCGGCTGGGTGACGACGCCAAGCGATACCAGGAACAAGAAGTGGCGCAGCGCATAGCCACGGCGCGCGCCGCGGAAAGAGGACGGAAATGAAACGGGAAAAAAAGTCGGTCGCGCGCGACTACCTGCGGATCGTCGAATGGAGCCCGGAGGACCGGTGCT
Organism: uncultured Solibacteraceae bacterium; assembly: GCA_964479175.1. Lineage (GTDB taxonomy): Bacteria > Acidobacteriota > Vicinamibacteria > Vicinamibacterales > SCN-69-37 > SYFT01. The sequence continues at coordinate 458 of CAYZLT010000457.1, forward strand.
TTGTCGGCAGCGCACCGCCTCTGATCGGCCGCTGCTGCCATGGTCCGACCGAGGTGAGTGTTCTCAAACAGCTGAAGCGAATCGTGGACGAGTGGATCCGGCTGAGGGACGAAGCGGGCATCGCCCTGCCAGTTCCTGAGGGCTCCGGAACTTTCAGCGGACGGTTCCTGCTTCGAGTGCCGTCGGCGGTACACCAGGCGCTGGCCCTCAAGGCAAGGGCGGCCGGCAAGAGCTTGAACGCCTACTGCGCGGAACGACTGGCCACGCTGTAAGGCGCGCGTGATTCGACGGTCTGGCCGTCACAGTCACCGGCGACCACGCCAGGGTGGACGGGTTGCAGGCGACTCCTAACCTGGAACCCGAATAGTTGGCCTTTCAAGATCTCCTGGCACACCCCGGACGTCGTCTACACGACGTCGCAGGTCGTGCACCGGACGACCGATGTCACACTCGACACTTGTGCTTGCATCCGCCGCCGAGAATAATGCTCGTCATTGTGGAAGCGCGGGCGTCCGCCGATGAATGGGTGCAGGTGTTTCTGTGACTGAGCTGTTCGCCTTCTGGCGTGATCACTTTGACGAACTCAGGTTATTGATCCAGCAGCACCTGATGCTTGTGGTCATCTCGACAGCCGTCGCCACGGCGGTCGGCGTGCCCGTCGGGATCCTGGCGGCGCGCAAACCGAGGCTGGGGCGATGGCTGGTGTTTGGCGCCAATGTGGCACAGACGATCCCGAGCCTGGCCTTGCTCGGATTTTTGCTGCCGTTGCCGTACATCGGCGGTATCGGTCCCCGCACGGCTCTTGTGGCGCTGACGCTCTACGCCGTACTGCCGGTGATTCGCGCCACACTCAGCGGATTGCGGAGTCTGGACCCGGCCGTCATCGAAGCAGGCACCGCACTTGGCATGACGTCCCGGCAGTTGTTGACCATGGTGGAGTTGCCGCTCGCGCTGCCGTCCATTGTCTCCGGCGTGCGAGTGGCGACGGTGATCGGCGTTGGCACGACGACGATTGCGGCGGCGATCGGTGCTGGCGGGTTGGGCGAGTACATCTTTCGTGGTCTGGCCATGGTGGACAGCACGACCATTCTTGCCGGCGCGGTTCCGGCCGCCGGCATGGCCCTTCTCCTCGATGGCGTGCTGGCCTGGCTTGAAGGCGCGCTCAAGCGAGGGGGGTTCATACACAGACGTCGGCGAGTGCTCCTCGCGGGAGTGGGCTCCGTTGTCGCCCTCCTTCTGATCACCGCCATTGTCTCGATGCGCCACTCGCCCGCGGCCACGGTCACTGTCGGCTCCAAGAACTTCACCGAACAGCTGATCCTGGGCGAAATTGTGGCGCAGGCCATTGAGGCTGAAGGCCTCACGGTCTCTCGCAAACTCAATCTCGGCGGGACGTTCATCTGCGATCAGGCGTTGCGTGCCGGAGGGATCGACGTCTATGTGGAATACACCGGCACGGCAGTGACGGCGGTGTTCAAGGCGTCGGCGCCTCAATCCTCAGAGGCGGCCTTAGCGCAGACGCGATCGCTGTATGCACCACTTGGCATCACGATGACCGAGGCTCTGGGCTTCAACAATACATTCGCGATGTTGGTCCGGGCCAAGGATGCAGAGACGTTCGGCTTGCGGTCGATCGAGGATCTCGCACGCGTCGCCGATCGGTTCAGGCCCGGCTTCGGTCACGAATTTCTCCAGCGTCAGGATGGATTCCCCGGGTTGTTGTCCCGGTATGGCTTGTCGTTCACCACACCGCCAGCGGCCATGGAGCTCTCATTGATTTACAAGGCGCTGGCGGATGGCCAGGTGGACCTGATCGCGGGTGACGCGACCAGTGCCTTGATCGACGCGTTGGCGTTGACGATGCTGGAAGACAGTCGGCAGTTTTTTCCGCCGTACGACGCCGTGCCCCTGGCGCGAACAGAAACGCTGCAGCGGCACCCCGAGATGGTCCGGGCGCTCGATCGGCTGGGGCGGCATATCTCTGTGAACGACATGCGGGCCATGAATCGCGCAGTGGACATCGACCATGAGAGTCCGCGTGCGGTGGCCGCCGCCTTTCTCAGATCACTTCCGCCACGGTAAGCGCAAATCCAGCCTCTCCATCCACCCATCGTCGTCGCGTCTCAAATCCCGCGCGGGTGAGCATGTGGTCGATGTCCTGCTCGCGATATTTGTAGGAACTCTCGGTCCAGATACGCTCTCCGGCCGTCAGGTCGAGCACCAGATCGGCCGCTGGAATGGTCACCCGCTGAGCCTGTGTGCATTCGACATGCATCTCGATGCGCGACGCATCGGCATTCCAGAGGGCGACGTGCCGTAGTGTGCGGAGGTCGAAGTCTGCGCGCAGTTCGTGATTCATTCTTGCAAACACGTTGA
>CAYZLT010000458.1:0-2822 GCA_964479175.1 uncultured Solibacteraceae bacterium
CGCGTACACGTTCGGCATGCTCAAGATCCTCGACCTGCGCGCCAGGGCCGAAGCCCAGTTGGGGTCCCGCTTCGACATCAGGGATTTCCATGAGGCCATCCTCCGCCAAGGCCCCCTGCCGCTTGACTTGCTCGAACGCGAAGTCCTCGCGTGGCTGAAGTGACCGGAGGTGTAGAATCCGCGTCATGCTGAACCGTCTCTGCCTCCTCGCAACCGTGCTTTGTGTGTGTGCCTGTGCAACCTGGCTGGTGGCTGACGGACAAGGCCAGGGCCGCGGCGCTGCAAGCGGCACCGCGTTTCCTGGCGGACGGATCAACGACGACGGATCGCTGATGCCGGCCGGGCCATCCTCAAGTCTGTTCTCTCAGGATGCCTACACGCAGTACGAAATTCTCGAGCCCGGGTCCGAGGCGTTTGCGATCACCTATCTGCTGGAGAGCGCGCGGGCCGGCGCGACGGAGATCACCAATGCCACGCGTGCAGGCAGCATGGGCACCAACATCTCGGTGTTTGATCCGCGCTCCGGCCTCCCCGTGAAGTTCACCTACGACCTCGGGGCGAACGGCCAGTACGCCATTCGCGCGACGCTCCCCTTCCCGGTACCGGAAGGCGGCATCGGTCGTGTGCTCATTTACAAGACCTACACCGACGCGCGCACGTATCAGGTCAACGGCGACAACATCGTGTGGGTGCGCAGCCTGAGTGGCTACCGTCTCGGCGTCGTGCTGCCGAAAGGGTATGCCCTGCAGTCGTCGAACGTGGCCGCGCAGATGGCCACGCTGCCCGATGGCCGCCTCAAGCTTGCCTTTGCCAATCCGAGCGGCCAGGCCAACAACCTCACGGTGCATGCCACCAAGACCACGACCTCGTTCACGCCGAGCCCGTTCAAGGATGTCTTTTTCGACGACATAAAGACGCTGTACGACCTCGGCGCACCAGAGACCGGCAGGTTCACCGTCGAGCAGACCTACAGTGACCCGCGCAAGGGAGCGACGGCCACCCTGGACGTGCTGAACTACCTCGCGCTGTCGGATTTGAAGGTCGTGGACCTCGATACCGCCAAACCCCTGGTCCCGGTACGGAACGGCAAGGTCACCACCGTGGCGCTCGCGATACCCATGACGAACGACAAACAGAGCGCACATCTGAGAGTGTCCGGCGTGGGCAGCGATGGCTACCGCCTGGTCAACGGCGAGTTGGTGTTCGCACGCGAGCTCCACGGCCTCCGCAACACCGTGATCCTGCCCGCAGGATGGGCGGTCTCGGGCGTGTCGCAGTCGGGCACGGTCGGCCGGACACGTGATGGCCGGATGTTTGTCGCACTGGTCAATCTCAACGCGGAGAACCACTACACAGTGACGATTCGTGCGCGGCGCTGACGCGAACACCGCATACTGGAAACAGTGTCACCAGTGCCGCTTCACACACCGGTCCGCTTGAGCGGCGGGCGCGTCTATGCGCTCGCCATTGTGGCGACCGGCGTGGCCGGTGTCATCACCCGCACGACGTGGCCACTGTTTACCCCGGCACCCTTTGCCCTGATGTTTTTCGCGATCTACGTGTCCGCCAGGTGGGGCACGCGCGGCTCCGGCACTCTCGCCACCGTCGGCGGATTCGCCTGGGCCCTGTGGCTGTCGCCGCCTGATGTGGTGCAATTCGGCCTGATTCCCGCGAGCATTTTTGCGACCATCGGCTTTCTGGGCACACACCTTGTCGCCGGCCGCTCCGAAGCGTTTGAGGCCAGGCAGGCCAGTGAAGCGCGCGCCATCCGCGCACTTGAGGAAACGACGGCGACCGAGGCCAAACTGCGACAGGCACAAAAAATGGAAGCCGTTGGTCAGCTTGTCGCCGGTGTCGCCCACAACTTCAACAACCTGCTCACCATCACCATGGGGTACGCCGACCTGCTCACCGACCATGTGTCTGCGGATGGGCGCGGGCACCTTGCGCAGATCCGGCATGCCACTGAACGCGGCGCCACGCTGACGCGGCAGTTGCTGGGGATTGCCAGAAAGCGCGATATCGGGCTGACCCACGTCGATGTAAACACCGCCGTGCACGAACTGGAGTCACTGTTGATTCCGCTCATTCGCGAAGACATCGAACTGGCGATTCAGCCGTCGGCGGCGCCAGTCGTCAGCCTGATCGATCCGCAGGATCTCGCGCAGGTGGTCCTGAACCTTGTGGTGAACGCGCGCGATGCGATGCCTGACGGCGGCAGCATTCGTGTGGAGATTGCCTCCGTCGCCGTCACACACGCGGACGTCCCGCCGGCCTTCTCCGCCACACCCGGTGACTACGTCCGCCTGGTCGTGCGTGACGATGGGGTGGGCATGACACCGGACGTGCTGAGTCATCTGTTTGAACCGTTTTTCACGACGAAGGATGTGGACAAGGGCACCGGGCTCGGCCTCGCCTTCACCTACGGTGTGGTGCAGAGTGCCCATGGCTTCATCACCATCACGAGCCAGCCGGACGAGGGCACGACGGTCGCCATCCATTTGCCGCGGATCGAGGCGCCGGCCGTGCCCCCGGTGCCGCTACCGGCGGTGCCACCGCCCATGACACTCCCCGCGTCAACCGCCCAGGCCACCGTCCTCGTGGTGGAAGACGAAGAACCCGTGCGCCGGGTGGCCGTGAGAACGCTGACCAACGCCGGGTACACGGTGTTTGAGGCCGCATCGCCTGCCGAAGCGCAGGTCATTTTTGCGCGGGAGCAGATCGACCTTCTGCTGACCGACGTGGTCATGGCCGGCATGCGCGGCCCGGAACTCGCCCGAATCCTGCAGGTGCAACGCCCCGAACTCCGCGTGGTGCTGATG
>CAYZLT010000459.1:0-2798 GCA_964479175.1 uncultured Solibacteraceae bacterium
AGGCGGGCCCTTGGTGCTGGCGGCATGTGGCTTCTCCGCGATGCGCTAAAGGGCGTCACCCCCCCGATTGCCGTTGGCGTGTTTGTTGGTCTAATCGGGGGGCGATGGGTTGCGGAGCTAGGATTAGATGCTCTCTGGACAAGTTCAGCGGAGAGAGGAGCTGCGATTGCCTTCAACGGCCGAACAGTCTCAGAGTCTGTCGCGCTTGGCCTGGCGGCGGCGATTCTATTCGCCGGCAGTCGCATCGTAGCTGGCTGCAGTGGGCGTGACGTCGCCAGGATCAGACGACGGCCGATTCAGGCCCTGGTGGCGTGCCAACTCTGTGTTGGCGTTGCGGTTGGGTCGGCTGCAACCATGCTCGGCGCCATGCTGTGGGACAGCGTCAGCGAGCCTGCGGGCGTGCGTCGGTCTGGGTTCGTGTTTGGACGATTGTTACCGGAACCTGGCGTATCCGCCAATCCTGAGCGGTTCGACTACCCAGCCATGCTCGAGTCCGAGCTGCAGCTTCCGCCTCGAAGCGTCGCGACCGCTATGGCCTTTCCGTCGGCCGTAAGGCGCACCGCCTTCGTTGAGGGACCCCCTACAGAGAATGAGCTCCCGGTGGAAGTTCTCGCTGATGTTGTGAGTAGCGAGTTCTTTGACATCGCCGGTCTTGAATTGATTCTCGGGCGCCTGCCGAGGGCAGGCGATACGGCTGTAGCAGTTCTTTCTGAGTCGGCTTCGGCCCGGCTCTTCGCGGGTAAGGAGCCAATCGGCCTGAGCGTGCGTCTTGCGGGAGGTGGGACGCCCCAGCCGTTGGCTGTCGTTGGCATCGTGCGTGACGTCATTGGTCTCGCTGGCGTCGTAGACCCAAAACCCAGAGTCTACAGTCTGGATCCCGGCGGACGAGCCGGAAGTATACTGCTCGTGAGTCGGCCGACTGGTAGGGGTAACTTGGAAGTTGAAATTGCTGAGCTCGTCGAGCGGCGTCACCTCGACTATTTTCCTTTGATTCAGTCCATCGAGCGCGAGTTTGCGTGGGCGAGAGCCGAGCGCAAGCTGCTTGCAGGTGGAGCTCTAGTCATGTCCATCTGTGCGCTTCTGACCGCTGGACTTGGGCTCGGTGCTGCGGTTGTGACGTTCGAAGCGCTGACAAGACGCCACGACGCGATCCGTAGAAGTCTCGGAGAACCAGTTCGCCGATTTGTCACCCGTATGATGGGTTGGATTGGCGTCATCTCCACGGCCAGTGCCGTCATTGGCATGGCGGCCGGGTTCTGGCTCGTGAGGGACGAACTGCCGGCTGATCAAGCGTTGTTCGATTTATCGGTCGCGTCAGCCCTTACTTTCGCGCTATTTGTCGCTTCAGTCGCAATCCTCGTAGGGATTGCTCGGGGGCTCGTAGTAGCTCGCCGTGCAAACTTTATCGAGCAGCTCAAGCAAGCGTGAGTCGAACGCAACGCCTGCCACCAATGGCAAGGCACAAGGAGCGAAAAGCAGGACTAAGTTCACAAGGAACGACAACGGCAATCCTTCGGGAAAGCCCGCGGATGCCGAGTTGAGCTTGATCCGATCCCGTGGACGGTTTAACTACGCCGCTTGAGTCATCGCCCGCCAGCGTCGGATAAGGCAGAGCGTTTTTTGCGCGGCGCGGCGGCGGCGAGATGACCGCGGGTGAGGCGCGGGTGGTCGCCGCGGCGCTGCGTGAAAAACGTTTTGGACGAAACCGCAGCTCGGTGCTCGCCTATGGGGATTGGATCGTCGAAAGGGGCCGACGACCGGCGTGGGCCCGCTGGCGGGGGGCGGCGTGCGGCGGCCGTCGTGAAGGGGTGCTGCGGGATCGCGGCTCCGAGGCGCCCTCCGACGGCGAGTTGACGCGGTGCCGACGCGCGGGGCCAGCCAGAGACTCCACGAGGTGCATGTGCCCACCCTGACAGCGGGGGCAGTCGCGCAACGAGCGACCGGTTACGGTCTCGAAGCGGTCGCGATAGTCGCGTGGTCGCTGGGCCTGGTCGGGGATCGGCGGTGGCGCGGTCGTGCCGAGTAAGGCGCGACAGCGGGCGAGGTGCGCGACGCGATGCCGATGGCCGAGCAGGCCGTAGTACCGCATGCGGTGAAATCCCGTCGGCAAGTCGTGGAGCAGAAACCGTCGGATGAACTCCGTCGCGTCGAGCGTCATGGTCTTGGGTGTGGCCGGCGCGCGATAGTCGGTGTAGCGAAAACGGACGTGCCCGTCGTCGAGGGCGAGGAGCCGCTGGTTGGCGAGGGCGACGCGGTGGGTGTAGCGGCCCACGTAGTCGAGCACCTGTGCGGGGCCGGCGAACGGCCGTTTGGCGTAGACGACCCACTCGGTCTGCCGCGCCGGATGCAGATGATCGGCAAAGCGCTGGCGATCGGCGAGCGCCTGGAGCATTGCCGCTGACCCGAAGCACCTCGGGGCCGCCATCGGCTTCTTCGCCGTCCTGCACACGTGGGGGCAGACGCGCGCGCGAGCGACTGGCACGTGGGGCAATGGCGATTGCGGCAGCTGTTGTACCAGACGCGCCGGTACTGGCAGTCGTCGCACTGCTCGACATGGCCGCCGAGCGCGGCGGTGCGGCACGCGGTGATCGCCGTCATGACGCGCTGGTTCGCACCGGGCAACGACGCACCCGCGTGGTCACGATAGGCGTCGCCATAGCGGCGGAAGACATCCGCCACGGTTGGCGTGGGGCGATCCATCGGCGGGCGCGCTCAGCGGGCCGGTGGAGCCTAGGCGCGGCGACGCGCCCGGGCGCGGGAGCAGGTCGAGCGGACTCGGGGTCGCGCACACCTGGGTC